>PNAZ01000048.1:483-4861 GCA_003169655.1 Chloroflexota bacterium | reverse complement strand
GCGCGCCGGCGAGACCGCCGGCCGTCTTGTGGCGGCCGGGGTCGCGGGCTGGGGTCATGGACGGGATGGTACCGTGCGCTCCGGTGGCCGGCGTCCAGACCGGCCGGGGCCGACGGGGAGGAACCATGGGACTGCTCGATGGCCGGCGGGCGCTCATCTTCGGCGTCGCCAACGATCACTCGATCGCCTGGGGGATCGCCCAGGCCCTCCACGAGGCGGGTGCCGAGATCGGCTTCAGCTCGGTCGAGAGCCTGATCGAGCGCCGGGTCCGGCCGCTCGCGGAGTCGATCGGGTCGACCTTCGTGGAGCCCTGCGACGTCCAGTCCGACGAGCAGATCCGGGATGTGTTCAGCCGCTGGCGGGCCGCTCACGGCCCGGAGGCCAGGCTCGACATCCTTGTCCACGCCCTGGCGTTCGCGAAGCGCGAGGATCTCGAGGGCAGCTTCGTCGACACCTCCCGGGAGGGCTTCGCGCTGGCTCTCGACGTGAGCGCCTATTCGCTCGTCGCGGTCGTCCGCGAGGCNNAAGGTGGTCAGCAACTACAACGTGATGGGCGTGGCCAAGGCCGCCCTCGAGGCGTCGGTCCGCTACCTGGCCGCCGACCTGGGCCCCGAGGGCGTCCGGGTCAATGCGATCTCCGCCGGGCCGGTCCGAACCCTGGCCGCGGCTGGGATCTCAGGCTTCAAGAAGATGTACGGGGCGTTCGCCGACCTCGCCCCGCTCCGCCGCAACATCTCGATCGAGGATG
This sequence comes from Chloroflexota bacterium, assembly GCA_003169655.1. Classification (GTDB taxonomy): domain Bacteria; phylum Chloroflexota; class Limnocylindria; order Limnocylindrales; family CSP1-4; genus Palsa-1033. The sequence continues at coordinate 4,113 of PNAZ01000048.1, read as the reverse complement.
TCGGCAAGACCGCCCTGTACCTCGCTTCGGACCTCTCCTCGGCGGTGACCGGCGAGGTGATCTACGTCGATGGCGGCTTCAGCATCATGGGCGTGCCCAGCAGCGAGGCCTGAATCGACTGGACTTGATTCAGGCGTTTCTCAGAGCCCGCTCGTAGAACAGGTGCATACACCCCAGCTCCCGCACCATTCCACGAGGCTCCAGCGATGACCCAGCCAACCGATCCGGGCACTACCAACAGCCCATACGACTACCCCACTGCCCCACCCCAGCCGATCGCCTACGACGAGTCCGCCTACGAGGCACCGCCGCCGGCGGTCACCGTCCGGCCGCTCGCGCCGCCGGCCCGCCCGCCGAGCGGCAACGGCGCCGGTCGCGGGGCGATCGTCGTGACCGCCGTCCTGGCGGCCGTCCTGGCCGCCGGCGGAACATTCGGCCTCGTCGAGATGACCCTGCCCGCCGCCGCGCCGGCCGCGACGAATGCCCCGGCCAAGCTGACCAGCACGAGCACCACCGTGCCGACGAGCAGCGGCTCGGCCAACCAGCCGATCGTCCAGATCGCCGCCTCGGCCAGTCCGGCCGTGGTCACGATCACCGCTTCCGGCAGCGGCGGCCTCGGCCGCAATTCGGGCGCCTCGATCGGCTCCGGGATGATCGTCACCAGCGACGGCTACATCCTGACCAACCGGCACGTGATCGCCACCGGCGGCACGCTCACCGTCCAGCTGTCCGACGGGCGCCAGTTCGAGGGCACCGTGGTGGGCACCGATCCGGCTCACGACGTGGCCGTGGTCAAGATCGCGGCCACCGGCCTGCCGACGGTCACCCTGGGCAACTCCGACAACCTCGAGATCGGCCAGCTGGCGATCGCGATCGGTGATCCGCTGGGCACCTTCGCCGGGACCGTCACCACGGGCATCGTGAGCGGGACGGGGCGCGAGATCGACGTCCAGGATGAGGCGACCGGCCGACCGGTCCACCTGACCGGGCTGATCCAGACCGATGCGGCGATCAACGAGGGCAACAGCGGCGGACCGCTCCTCAACGCGGCTGGCCAGGTGATCGGGATCAACACCGCCACCGACTCGAGCGCCGAAGGAATCGGCTTCGCCGTCCCGATCAACATCGCGTCGACCCTCCTGACCCAGGCGGAGGCCGGCCAGGCTACGACGAACTAGTCGAGCCGACTCCACCCAGTCGCCCCGCTCGGCGACGGAACGTCCGTGCCGGGTGGCACACTGGGGCGATGGAGCCCGCCTCGAATGACTGGCTGATCGTCCTCGGCCACGGCGCGTCCGGCACCGCCGCGTCGATGGCTCCGTACGTCACGGGGCTCCGGGCGCTGGGCTTCGACGCCGAGGCAATCGACCTCCGGCGGGGCAAAGCCGAAGATGCGCAGGCCGGCTTCTGGAGCTCGACCGAGCTACTCCGTGTCGATCGCGGGTCGGCCGGTCTCGCGCTCGGCGGCCAGTCGTTCGGGGGCCGGGTCGCCAGCCTCGTTGCGGCCGAACGGCCGGCCGACGTCCGGGCTCTGGTCTGCTTCTCCTACCCGCTCCACCGCCCGGGCGCGCCCGAGACCTGGGACGCCCGGACGGCCCATTGGCCGCGGATCGGCTGCCCGGTCCTGCTCCTCTCGGGCGAGTCGGATCCGTTCGCCCGGATCGACCTGCTGCGAGCGGCGATCGTCCGCCTGGCGACGGTCGAGCTGGTCACCTATCCCCGGCTCGGCCACGGCCTCCGGCCGGTCCTGCCCGACGTGCTCGACCGGGTCGCCTCCTTCCTGACCGCGCTCGGCGACGGTTGATCGGACGAGGGCCCGCTGCCTGAGGGCCGCTAGCTGAGGCGCTCGGCGAGGTAGCGCAGCGCGATCGGATAGCGGTATTCGATCGCCCCGTGGCGGGCGTCGAACAGCTCGAAGAAGGGAGTCACGGAGCCGGCCGCCAGGCAGGCCTGCCGGAACGCTTCGGCACCCAGGTCGAGGTGGTATTCATCACGCGTCCCGGCATCGATGTAGATCGCCCGCAGGCCGCGCAGGGCGGCGACTCCGGACTCGGTCCGCGCGACGCGGACAGGGTCCCAGGCCAGCCAGCGGGCCCAGGTCGCCGGGATCAGCTCACCGGTCGCCGGGTCGAACGGCAGCTGGATCGCCCCGTCGGGATCAGCCGAATAGCAGGCGGCCATCGCGTACGTGTTGATCAGCACCTCGTCGGCCGCCTTGGAGAAGGCGGGCCGGCTGCGGAAGTCGGTCAGCCAGCGTTCGAACGAGCCGCCGAAGTCGTTGCGCAGGGCGCGCGCGGCCGGCGCGAAGTCGGCCTGGTAGCAGACCTCGAAGAGGGCGTCGCCGGCGTGGGTCGCCAGGCCGCCGAAGCGATCCGGCCGATGGAGCGAGTTGATCATCGCCCCGTAGCCGCCGCTCGACTTGCCGCTGATCCCACGATGGGCAGGCTCGGCCACGGTCCGATAGCCGGCGTCGACCCAGTCGATCACCTCGTCGTTCAGGTACGACCCGTAACGACCGGTGCCGGGCGAGTCGATGAACTGGCTGCCGCCGTACGAGGTCCAGCAGTCAACGAAAACGATGATCGTCGGCGGGGCGGCCCCGGCACCTCCGAAGAGCTCGTCGATCAGCTCAGGGACGGTCGGCCGAAAGGCGGATCGGTTGCGCCACATGTCGACCTGGCCGGTCATTCCCTGGATCAGGTAGATCGACGGGAAACGTCGGCCCGGCTCGGTGTCGTAGGCCGGCGGCAGGTAGACCCAAAGCGGCCGGTCACTCGGGTCGCCGAGCGGGTTCCCGCGCAGGACGGCACTCTCGAAGACGTGCTCCTCCAGCCGTCCCCGGAACGGCGTCGACCAGGGTTTCATCAGCGCTGATGATCGCCGATCGGGATGACGCCTGTCCGTGGTCGATGCAGGTCCGCACCCGTTCGGCAGGTTGGGTCGAGGCGAGACGACTACCCTTGCCGGGCGGATCGTTCGGCGCGCGGCCTTCGCTTGCCCCCGTCCCGCCCGGATCGGTGATCTGATGCCCCCCGACTACAACGAGCGCGGCCTGCTGATCGAGCTCGAGCCCGAGGCTGGGCGCCTGTATGACCGCCATCTCAAGGTTGCCCAGGAGTGGTTCCCCCACGACTACATTCCGTACCGGCTCGGCCGTGACTTCGACAAGGAGCCCTGGACGCCAGACCAGCCCCGCCTGACCGGCGTGGCCCAGACGGCCTTCGAGATCAACCTGCTGACCGAGGACAACCTGCCCTCGTACCACCGCCTGATCCACGGCATGTTCGGCAATGGCGATGGTGCCTGGATCAACTGGGTCGGCCGCTGGACGGCCGAGGAAGGCCGCCACGCGATCGTCCTGCGGGACTACCTGATGGTGACCCGCAACATCGACCCGATCCTGCTCGAGCGCGGCCGGATGGCCCAGCTTGAAAAGGGCTACGACATCTCTTCGCCGGACACCCTCCATGGGCTGGCCTACGTCGCCTTCCAGGAGCTCGCCACCCGGATCTCCCATCGCAACACGGGGCGCTACTCCAACGACCCGGTGGCCGACCGGATCATGATCCGGATCGCCGCCGACGAGAACCTGCACATGGTCTTCTACCGCGACATCATGTCGGCCGCCCT
>PNAZ01000048.1:0-446 GCA_003169655.1 Chloroflexota bacterium | reverse complement strand
TGCCGATCCTCCGCCACTGGCGGATCTTCGACCTGACGAACCTGAGCGAAGCGGCGGAGGAGGCCCGCCGCCGTCTTGCGGAGCACCTCGAGAAGTTGGAGGCGACGGCCCGGCGCTTCGAGGAGCGGCTGGCCGGATCCACGATCCCCAGGATTGCCGCCGTCGGCTGAGCACAGACAGGGAGAACAGAACGAGATGAGCGATTCGCGCGGCGACGACCGGACCACCAAGTTCCTGCTCTCCGAAGACCAGATCCCGAAGGCCTGGTACAACATCGCCGCCGATCTGCCGATCCCGCCGGCACCGGTTCTCCACCCCGGCACCGGCCAGCCGATTGGTCCGGCCGACCTCGCCCCGCTCTTCCCGATGGCCCTGATCGGCCAGGAGGTCAGCGCAGAGCGTGAGATCGAGATCCCCGAGCCCGTTCGCGAGGCGTACCGCCTGTA
>PNAZ01000079.1 GCA_003169655.1 Chloroflexota bacterium | reverse complement strand
ATCGACAAGGTCAACCTGATCCTCGGCCGCCAGATCGCGGCCGGCGTGCCAGGGGTCAAGCTGCTGACTTCGGTCGACCTGTCCAACGTGAACGTCTTCATCGCCGCCCTGCTGGCTGCGATGCTGGTCTACTTCTTCAGCTCGCTGGCGATCCGGGCCGTGGGCAAGACGGCCCAGTCGATCATCGTCGAGGTCCGCCGCCAGTTCCGGGAGATGCCTGGGATCATGGATTACACCCAGCGCCCCGATTACGCCCGGGTCGTCGACATCACGACCCGGGCCGCCCTGCGGGAGATGGTCCTGCCAGGGGTGGTGGCCGTCAGCACCCCGATCATTGTTGGAGTCCTGCTCGGCTATGAGGCCGTCGCCGGGATGCTGCTGGTCGGGACGATCTCGGGCGTGATGCTGGCAACCGTCCTGAACAACAGCGGCGGGGCCTGGGACAACGCCAAGAAGTACATCGAGTCGGGCCACCTGTTCGACGAGGCCGGCAACGCGCTCGGCAAGAAGACCGACGCCCACGCGGCGGCCGTGGTCGGCGACACGGTCGGCGATCCGTTCAAGGACACCGCCGGTCCCTCGCTCCATGTCCTCGTCAAGCTGCTGGCGACGGTCACCCTGGTCCTGGCCCCGCTCTTCATCCGGTAGCCCGCGTCGCCGGCCGGCGCGACCGATCGCGGTACGCCGGCTGACGAAGCGGCACGTCGGCAAGCCCCGGCAGGCCCCCCAAGGAGGCCTCGGTGGATATCAACTTCCAGGCGCTGATCATGGGCATCGTCCAGGGGCTGACCGAGTTCCTGCCGGTGTCCAGCTCGGGCCACCTGGTCATCGTCCCCCACCTGCTGGGCTGGACCGACCCGTTCATCACTTCGCTGGCGTTCAGCGTGATGCTCCACATGGGCACCCTGGTCGCCCTGCTGGTCTACTTCCGGGCCGACTGGCTGGCGATCGTGCCGGCCGGCCTGGCAACCATCCGCGACCGTTCGTTCAAGGACGACCCGAACCGCAAGCTGGCCTGGCTGATCGTGGTCGCCACGATCCCGGCGGTGATCGCCGGGCCGATCCTCAACGACCGGCTGGAGGCCGCGGTCCGGACCGCCGAGGACGTGGCGATCGCGCTGGTCATCGGGGCCGCGATCCTGTGGCTGGCCGATCAGGTCGGGCGCAAGGTGAACGGCCTCGAGCGGATCAGCTTCCGGCTCGCCCTGGCAATCGGCCTGGCCCAGTCGATCGCCCTGGTGCCCGGGATCAGCCGAGCCGGGATCACCATCTCGGCCGGCCTGTTCGCCGGACTCACCCGCGAGGCAGCCGCGCGGTTCAGCTTCCTGATGGCCACCCCGGTCATCGCCGGGGCGGGCCTGTTCGAGGCCCGCAACCTGCTCAGCGGCGATGCCGGCGTGGCAATCCAGGTCGGGCCGCTGCTGGTGGGCATGATCGCGGCGCTGGTCGCCGGCCTGGCGGCGATCTATCTGATGCTGCGCTACGTGCGGACCCGGAGCTACCTGGTCTTCGTGATCGAGCGGCTGGTGGTCGCCGCCCTCGTCCTCGTCGTCTTCCTGTCGCGCTGAGCGCAGGTTCGCGATGGAAGTCATGAAGCAGCTCCGCCAGCGATCGATCCGGGACCTGGTTGAGCAGCGCCTGATCCGGACCCAGCAGGAGCTGGCGGCGGCCCTTCGTGAGCGCGGCTTCCGCACCACCCAGGCCACGATCAGCCGCGACGTGGCCGAGCTGGGCCTGATCAAGGTCGGCCGCGAGGGGACCCAGGCCTACGCCCTGCCGCCGCGCCTGGTCGAGGCCGAGATCAGCGGCGAGGATCGATTGCGCAAGCTTTTTCGCGACCTGCCGGTCGAGATTCGCGAGGCCGGCCTGCTGCTCGTGATCCGCACCCTGCCTGGCTCGGCCCACGCCATCGCGGCCGCCCTCGATCGGGCCCGCTGGCCCGAGGTGGCCGGCTCGATCGCCGGCGACGACACGCTGTTCGTGGCATTCACCGACCGGGGCTCGCTGGGGCGCGTGAAGCGCCGCCTCCTGCGCCTGACCGACCCGGCCGCGCTTTGACACTCGGACGGCCGCGAAGTAGCATTCGGGCCGGCTGAACTTCAGGTCCGCCCTACCGGCGGAGGCCTGGAGTTCTTCGTTTACCAAGACCCCGAGGCCATCGCGCCCAGATTCCGATGGGGGCCCACCAGACCGTGAACAACAAGCCCACCTATCTCTCCCAGGGCGGACTCGAGAAGCTCCGGACGGAGCTGGACGAGATGGTCCAGGTCCGCCGGGCCGAAGTGGCCGGCCGGATCCACGACGCCAAGGAACACGGCGACCTGTCCGAGAACGCCGAGTACGAGGACGCCAAGAACGAGCAGGCGTTCGTCGAGGGCCGGATCCAGACGCTCGAGGCGCTGATCAAGAACGCTACGATCATCGACGAGCACCACTCCACCGAGCACGTTCAGATCGGCTCGACGGTCATGGTCGAGAGCGGCGACGGCAAGGAGTCGTTCACGATCGTGGGCTCGGCCGAAGCCGCCCCCCGCGAAGGCCGGATCTCGAACGAGTCACCGGTCGGTCGGGTCCTGCTGGGCAAGAGGAAGGGCGACAAGGTGGTCGTCAGGGTGCCGGCCGGCGACTTCACCTACACGATCACCAAGATCAGCTGACCCGGTCCGGCGAGGGAGTTCGGGCCATGGATTGGGCGGACGAGCTGGCCGCCTCGGTCGTCGGGCCGCAGGTCGTCAACGACAGCAAGACCCCCTCGGGCACCGTCCACGTCGGCAGCCTGCGCGGGCCGGTGATCCTCGACGTGATCGCCCGGGCGCTGCGCGCCCGCGGGACCGCCACCACCCTGCTGTACGGGATCGACGACCTTGATCCGATGGACGCCCAGGCGCTCCTGACCCCCGACGCGGTCGAGCACGAGATGGGCCGGCCGCTGGCCCATGTCCCCGACCAGGCCGGCGACTGCCACGCCTCGTACGCGCGCCACCACGCCCAGACCTTCATCGACACGTTTGCCGGCCTCGGCATCCGGCCCGACCGCTACTACTGGATGAGCGAGCTGTATGCGGCGGGCGAGGTCGATCCGTACATCCGGATTGCGCTCGATCGGGCCGAAGCTGTGCGCGCGATCTACCAGCGCGTGGCCAAGGTCCAGCATCCGTCCGACTGGCATCCGATCCAGGTCGTGTGCGAGAGCTGCGGCCGGATCGGGACCACGATCGTGACCAGGTGGGATGGCCAGCGGATCTACTACGAGTGCCGGCCGGACTTCGTCAGCTGGGCCCGGGGCTGCGGCCACGCCGGCTGGGTCGAGCCCTTCGGTGGCCGGGCAAAGCTCGGCTGGAACCTCGAATGGGCCGCCCAGTGGAGCATCTTTGGGGTGACGATCGAGCCCTGCGGCAAGGACCTGGCGACCGCCGGTGGGTCGCGTGACCGGGCCGACGCCATCGCCCACGAGATCTTCGAGCGCGAGCCGCCGCTCAACGTCCCGTACGAGTTCCTGAACATCGGCGGCCGCAAGATGTCGACCTCGAAGGGCCTTGGAGTCGCCGCCCACGAGATCGCCCGGGTCGTACCGCCGGAGCAGCTCCGGCTGCTCTTCCTGCGCCCCCGGCCGCAGACCGCGATCGAGTTCGATCCGATCGGCAGCGATGCGATCCCGCGCCTGTTCGACGAGTTCGACCGGTTGGCCGACGCCACCGCCGGCCGACCGGTCCGCGGCGAGCTGCCGGCCGGTCACGAGAGCGTCTTCCGCTACTCGCTCCTCGATCCCGCGGCCGACGTCGCGGCGATCGCCGCCGCCTTCCGGCCGGCCTTCGGCCACCTCGCCTTGCTGCGCCAGATCCCGGGCGTCGACATCGATGCCCGGCTCGAGGCCGAGAAGGGCGCCCCGCTGACCGCCCTCGAGCTGGCCACGGTTCGGGAACGAACCGCCGCGGCCGATGCCTGGCTGGAGACCTTCGCCCCGGACAGGTCGCGGATCGTGGTCCGCCGCGATGCCCTGCCCGATGAGGCGGCCGGCCTGGACGCCGGCCAGCGCGCCTGGCTTGGCCGCCTGGCCACCGCCGCTGCCGCCACGCCGCCGCCCGCGTCGGGCGATGCCTGGCAGGCGCTCATCTTCTCGACCGCCACGGAAGTCGGCCTGGCCCCCGGGCAGGCCTTTGCCGCCCTGTACCTGGCCTTCCTCGGCCGCCCGAACGGGCCCCGGGCGGGCTGGCTGCTGGCCAGCCTCGAGCCGGCCTTCGTCCTCGAGCGCCTGCGGATCGCCGCCGGCCCGCCAACCCTGGAGGAGAGCGCATGAGCGTCGGCCTGCAGCGCCTGCGCGAGGACGCACGGGCGGTCCGCCAGGGCGCGATCGACAAGGGCGAGGATCCCGCAATCGTCGATGCGGCCCTGGCCGCCGACGCCCGGCGACGCGAGCTGCTGGCCGAGGGTGATCACCTGAAGGCCGAACGGAACGTAGCGTCGAAGGCGATCGGCGCGGCGATCCGGGCCGGTGCCGACCCGAACGGCTCGGAGACCGCCGCGCTCAAGGCCCGCTCGACCGAGACGGGCGCCCGGATCACGGCGATCGACGCCGAGCTAGCGACGGTCGAGGCGACGGTCGAGGACCTCCTCCTGCGGATCCCCAACCCGGCCGACCTCGATATCCCCGTCGGTGGAGAAGAGGCGAACGTCACGATCCGGACCTGGGGTGAGCAGCTACCCCGGATCCAGCCGCTCAGCGGCGAGGTCGGCGCCGATGCGCCGCCGGATGGCGCAACCTGGGAGCGCAAGGCGCATTGGGACGTCGCGGCGGCGCTCGGGATCTTCGAGCTCGATCGCGGCGCGAAGATCGCCGGATCGGGCTTTCCCGTGTATCGCGGCCTGGGCTCGGCGCTCCAGCGGGCGCTGATCAGCTTTTTCCTCGACGTCCACACCCGCGAGAATGGCTTCACCGAGATCTGGCCGCCGGCGGTGGTCAACGCCGCCTCCGCCCGGGGGACCGGCCAGATCCCGGACAAGGAAGACCAGATGTACGTCGTGACCCGCGACGACCTGTATCTCGTGCCGACAGCGGAGGTGCCGGTCACCAACCTCCACCGCGACGAGATCTTCGAGGGCTCCGAGCTGCCGGTCCGCTACGCCGCCTACTCGCCCTGCTTCCGGCGGGAGGCCGGGGCGGCCGGCAAGGACACCCGCGGGATTCTCCGCGTCCACCAGTTCGACAAGGTCGAGATGGTCCTGTTCGAGCGGCCGGAGGCGTCAGCGGCCGCCCTGGAATGGATGACCGGCCGGGCCGAGGACCTCCTCCGGCGCCTCGGGCTGGCCTACCGGGTCCTGCTGATGGCCACCCGCGAGATGGGCTTCACCCAGGGCCGTAAGTACGACATCGAGGTCTGGGCGCCGGGCGTGGAGCGCTGGCTCGAGGTCAGCTCGTGCTCGAACTTCCGGGACTTCCAGGCCCGCCGGATGGCCGTCCGCTATCGGCCCCAGCCGGGCGCCAAGCCCGAGCTGGTTCACACCCTCAACGGCTCGGGCCTGGCCCTGCCCAGGGTCGTCGCGGCGCTCCTGGAGAGTTGCCAGAACCCGGACGGCTCGGTGACCGTGCCCGAGGTCCTCCGGCCGTACCTCGGCCGGGTCGAGCTTCGGCCGCCGGCCTGAGCACGCGATCCTCGGCCTCGGGTCGGAGCGCGCTATCCTCGGCCTCCGGAGAGGTGGCAGAGCGGTCGAATGCGGCGGTCTTGAAAACCGCAGAGGGTGCAAGCCTTCCCTGGGTTCGAATCCCAGCCTCTCCGCCAGTCGCACGCACGGATNNGGGCCGTCTGATCGAAGATTACCGCGTCAGGGAGTGGGCAGCGCCCCCAGTCGTCGGAGGCCATCGAGGCCCAGGTAGGCCACCAGATCATCGCGGAACTTGCGGCTGAGGTACTCCTGGCCTAGCTCAACCTCGGCCATCGAATACCGCCAGTTGATCTCGGCGGTCCCGAAACGGACGGGGTGACTCAGCGGACCGGCACCAATCTCGATTGTCTCGGCCAACTGCCCGAGCGTTGCTTGCTTCGCCATTTCGTTCTCCGTTGACTTGACATCGGGCCCTATCTCCGCCGGAGGCGTCGATAGGTGGTCAACCAACGGGCGATACCCACCTCACCTAATTGCACTTGTCCGCGGTCCGCATCCGGACTGTCCGACCGTTAGAATGCCTGCCGCGTCAAGCCCCCTCCCGAGATGGGGCCAACCGGAGCCTCGTCGCTGGCCGGGGCTCGTTCCTGCGAATGTTGCATGGACAAGGCCAGGTGTCATCACCTCCAGGTCAGTCGGGTGCCTTCATCTCCCCAGGAGATCAAACGAGCCAAGTGCCCGATCGGGGAACATCTGATCAGGGACGATTTCGGCGACTTGATCTCGGCCATCGATCAAATGGGCGGTAGCCGGGCCCGACCGGGTGGACGGCACCGTCGGTTCCCGTGTTCTGATCTTCGGAGGAGATAACCCGGCCGAAGTGACCCGGAGGTGGTGGCACTTGGCCGCCGGAGAGCGACAAAAGGAACATTTCGCGGGTCGAGGCCGGCTCAGGCTTCACCTTGGAGGGTGGGTTCCCACCAAATTCATTCCGAGCCGAGCGTGGTCCGGGAGGAGGCCCGTGACCAGCGTCGCGGCGAGCGTCCCGAGCCGCGGCCAAACCGGGAATCAAAACGGGCGCCGCTACCGGCGCCCGTTCAAGATCGAATAGCCTGGACCGTCAGACGCTATGTCCGACGTTGCTCAGGATCTTCGAGACCTGGCCGCCCAGGAAGATGAGGGCAATGATTGCAACGATCGCGATCAAAGCGAGGATAAGTGCGTATTCAGCAAGGCCCTGGCCGGCTGTGACAGTGATGAGCTTCTTGAAACGTAGAACGATGGTCATGGTCTCGGATGAAATGTTCGAGAACCAGGCACTGACTCGAGTCAATTCGTTCACCTCCTTTCCTTTAGATTTCGAATACGAAGTGGATGACCTAGGCAAGGCTAGCCGCCGAACGTTTCGGCGGTCAACAGTACCCATGGGGTATCAGGTCCCATCCCCGCGTTCAAATTTAAATCAGGTTGTCGGGTGATCGATCCGGGCCTGTGTGGCGCCTGCCTGCACGCTCGCCGCACGGGCAACGCCCGCCGGTCGATCTTCTGGCTGTGCGAACGCTCGTTGACCGATGCCGGCTACCCGCGCTACCCCCGCCTGCCGGTGCTCGAATGCCCCGGCTTTGAACGCCGGTCGCCGGCCGGCAACGGGCCCGGCGGCCGGCCGGCTGCGGGTCCTGCGGCCGGTTGACGATCGCCCGGAGGGCCGACTAGACTGCCCGCCACATCACGAATACCAGGCGATGATCGGGATGAGTACCCGTCGGGAGCCGGCACAGAGACCCGGTGGTTGGTGGAAACCGGGACGNNACCGCGGAAGGTTCGACCTTTCGTCCCTGGACGAGAGGTCGTATTGATTCCGGGCCCCAGGCCCGGATCGCCGGAGGAGCCCCCGCAACCATGAGCATCACGGACCCGCTCAGCCTGACCGAGGCAAAGCGCCTGGCCGGCAGCGCCGACACCGTGCTCCTGCGGGCGACGCGGGACGCCGATCTCGAGACGCCGATCGGGGCCTTCCTGCGCCTCGACGATGGCGGACCGGCCTACCTCCTCGAGTCGGTCGAGGGCGGCGAGCGGCTCGGCCGCTACAGCTTCCTGGGCACCGGGCCCCGCCGGCTCCTCGAGGTGCGCGGCAATCGGGCGACGATCCAGGACCGGCCCCTGAGCGTCGATCGCTTCGATGCCGACTTGCCGATCCAGACGCTCGAGTCGGACGATCCGCTGAGCACGCTGCGCCAGTTCCTGCCGCGCCGCCGGGTCCTGCCCCTCGAAGGCATGCCCCGCTTCACCGGGGGAGCGGTCGGGGCGCTCGCCTACGACGCGGTCAGCGCCTTCGAGCCGAGCGTTCCACAGCCAGTCGCCGATCCGGTCGGCGTGCCCAACGCGGCGTTTATCGAGTCCGACCTGGTGATCGTCTTCGACCACCTGACCCATACGATCAGCGCGATCGCCTCCCTCCACACCGAGGTTCCCGACCTGGACGGCCGCTACCGGATCGCCGAGCGGGCGATCTTCGAGGCGCTCGATCTGACCTCGCGCCCGTCGGCGGCCGAGATTGCAGGCGCGTCCGCGGCCGCGGCCCGGACCTCCGGGACGGGAGAGCCGGCGACCAGCCTGGCTCAGTTCGAAGCTACGGCCACCAGCCTGGGGCGGGACCAGTACATCCATGCCGTCGAGGTGGCCAAGGAGGCAATCGCCGCCGGCGAGGCGATCCAGGTGGTTCTCGCCCGGCGCCAGTCCTTCGAGCTGCCGAACGCCGCCGATGGCAATCCGGTCGACGGGATCGGGCTCTACCGGGCCCTGCGCCGGGTCAACCCCAGCCCGTACCTGTTCTTCGTGCGCACGCCGTCGTTCGAGGTCGTTGGCGCCAGCCCGGAGCTCCTCCTGCAGGTCGAGGGCGACCGGCTGACCACCCATCCGATCGCTGGCACCCGACCGCGGGGGAGCACCCCGGCCGAGGATGACCTGCTCAGTGAGGAGCTCCAGCGCGACCCGAAGGAGAAGGCCGAGCACGTGATGCTCGTCGACCTCGGTCGCAACGACCTTGGACGGGTCGCCCGGGCGGGCACCGTCCGGGTCACCAAGTACATGGAGGTCGAGCGCTACAGCCACGTCCTGCACCTGGTCAGCCACGTCGAAGGCCGGCTCAAGCCGGAGCTCGACGCCCTCGACGCCCTCCGCTCGGTCTTCCCGGCAGGCACCCTGTCGGGCGCTCCCAAGGTCCGGGCGATGCAGCTGATCGCGGCCGCCGAGAACGAGCGCCGGGGCCTGTATGGCGGCGCGGCTGGCTACCTCGGCTACGACGGTAACCTCGACACCGCGATCACGATCCGGAGCGCCGTCCTGCGCAACGGCGTGGCTCATGTCCATACCGGCGCGGGCATCGTTGCCGGCTCGGTCCCCGAGCGCGAGTTCGAGGAGACCGAGCACAAGGCGGCAGCCCTGCGCCGGGCGATCGACCTGGCGACCGGACGTAGCGCCCCGGCTGCCCGGCCAGTGCTGGCCGGTGGCGGCGGAGACCGGCCGTGATCCTGGTCATCGACAACTACGACTCGTTCACGTTCAACCTGGTCCAGGCCCTCCAGGCGGCCGGCGCCGAGGTCCGGGTGGTCCGCAACGATGCGATCGACCGGGCCGGGGTGGAGGCGCTGGCCGTCGATCCGGCCGGCGACCTGCGGGGGATCGTCATCTCGCCGGGTCCGGGCGACCCGTCGGCCGCCGGCGTGTCGGTCGACGCGATCCAGGTGGCGGCCGCCCACGCGATCCCGCTCCTCGGGGTCTGCCTCGGGATGCAGTCGATGGCCGTCGCCTACGGCGGCACGATCGTCCGGGCGCCGACCCTCGTCCACGGCGAGGCATCGGAGGTCAGCCACGATGGCGCTGGCTTGCTGGCGGGCCTGCCGCCGGCGTTCATGGCTGCCCGCTACCACTCGCTGGCCGTGGACCCGACCACGATCCCGGCCGAGCTGCTGGTCACCGCAATGTGCGAGGAGGACGGCGTCGTGATGGGTCTCCGCCACGCGACCTTGCCCCTCGAGGGCGTCCAGTTCCACCCCGAATCGGTACTCACGCCGGAGGGCCCCCACCTGCTGGCGAACTTCCTGCGCCTGGCCGGCGAGGGCGAGGCGGGCCGGCTCGACGCGGTCAGCGGCAGCTTCGCCACGGGTGGCATGGCCGAGCCGACCGGGGCAGCCCGGTGAGCGAGCTCGTCCGGGCGGCCCTGACGGCGGTCGTTGAGGGACGATCGTTGACGATGGAGGATTCCCGGGCGGCGATGGGCGCGGTGATGGATGGCGAAGCTACCTCGGCCCAGCTGGCGGCGCTCCTGGTCGCCCTCCGGATGCGCGGCGAGACCACGGCCGAGCTGGCCGGCTTCGCCACCGCGATGCGCGAGCGCGTCCTCCGGGTGTCCGCCCCGTGGGGCGCGATCGACCTGGTCGGGACGGGCGGTGACGGGAGCGGCACGTTCAACATCTCGACGACCTCGGCCCTGGTCGTGGCCGCCGCCGGCGTGCCCGTCGCCAAGCACGGCAACCGGGCGATCACTTCGCGCTGCGGCTCGGCCGACGTCCTCGACGCCCTCGGCATCCGGATCGACCACGATGACTTCTCGGCGGCCGAGGCGCTGCGCACCGACGGCTTTGCCTTCCTCTTCGCCCTGGCCTTTCATCCGGCGATGCGCTACGCGGGGCCGACCCGCAAGGAGATTGGGATCCGGACGGCGTTCAACGTGCTCGGCCCACTCACCAATCCGGCCGGTGTCGCCCGCCTGGTCGTGGGCGTCGGAGATGAGGCGATGGCGCCCAAGGTGGCCGAGGTGCTCCGGCTGCTCGGCCAGGAGCGAGCGATCGTGGTCCACGGCGCCGGGGTGGACGAGCTGCCGCTCGACGGCTCGGGCGTCATCCACGATGTCAGCCCGGCCGGGATCAGCGTCGCCAGGCTCGATGTGCGCGAGCTCGAACGGTTGGGCCTGACCAGCGTCCCGACGAGCACCCTGGCCGGGGGCACGCCCGAGGAGAACGCGGGACTCATCCAGAATGTGCTGAGCGGGACGCCAGGTCCGCGGCGGGAGGTGGTGATGCTCAACGCGGCCGCCGGCTTCGTCGCTGCGGGTCGGGTGGCGAACCTGGCCCAGGGCGTCCGGCTCGCCTCGATGACCCTCGACTCGGGCGCGCCGATCGCGCTCGTCGGCCGCCTCCGCGCCGCCCGCCTGGCCGCCGATGCCGCCAGGCAGGCCCTGGCCCGCCTCCAGCCGGACGCAGGCGGGCCAGCGTGACCACCGCCGTCGCCCAGCGCAGCGTGGTCGCCGAGATCGCCGCCCGCCGGGCAGCGGACCTCGCCACCGAGCTCGCAGGCGTGACGATGGGTCGCCTCGAGCGAGCGGCAGCGGCGGCTCCCGCGGCCCGCGATCTCAGCCTCCGCCTGGCCCGGCCGGGCCTGGCCCTGATCGCCGAGGTGAAACGCTCGTCGCCCACGGCCGGCCAGATCGTCTCCGACGGCGATGATCCGGTCCGCCGGGCCCGGGCCTACGCGGCCGGCGGCGCGGCAGCGATCTCGGTCCTGTGTGAGCCCCACTGGTTCGGCGGCTCGGTGGCCGACCTGACGGCGGTCCGGGCCGCGGTCAGCGTGCCGGTCCTGGCCAAGGAGTTCGTCGTGGATCCGCGCCAGCTGCCGATCCTGCGGGCCGCCGGCGCTGACCTGGTCCTGCTCCTGGTCAGTCTCCAGCCCGCCGCCCGCCTGAGCCGGCTCGTCGACCTGGCCTTCGACCTCGGACTCGAGCCGCTCGTCGAGGCCCACGACGAGCGTGAGCTCGAGCGGGCGCTCGGCACCCACGCGCGCCTGATCGGCCTGAACAACCGCGATCTGCGGACCCTGACCGTCGATCCGGAACGAGCGGTCCGCTTGCGCCGGCTCGTGCCGGCCGATCGACTGGTCGTCGCCGAATCCGGCGTCCGCGAGCCTGGCACGGTCGCCGGTTGGCGCGCCCTGGGCTTCGACGCCGTGCTAGTCGGTGAGGCGTTGATGCGGGCCGCGGATCCGGCCGCCGCAGCCGCCCGATTCGCGACCGCCGGTCGGTTGCCGGACGACCTCGCCGCCCGGGCTCGAACGCCGCTGGTCAAGATCTGCGGGGTGACCGACGCACGCGGGATCCAGGCCGCGCTGGCCACTGAGGCGGAGGTAATCGGGCTCAACCTGGTCGCCGGCACGCCCCGCTGTCTGTCGCTTGGAGAGGCGGTTGAGCTGGCCGGGCTGGCCCGCTCGGGCGGCACTGCGCCTGGGCGGCCCCGGGTCGTGGCGATCACCGCCGATGCCAGCTTCGAGCGCCTCGCAGAGATCGTCGCCGCGCTCGACCCCGACGTGATCCAGCTGGCAGGTGACGAGAGCCTGGAGCTCGTCCGGAGGCTCGATCGCCCGACCTGGAAGAGTCTCCGCCTGCCCGCCGAGGCCTCCGGCGACGTGGCCCGCGAAGCAGCAGCCGTGGTGGCCCGGGGCCGGGCCTACCTCGACGCTGGTGTCGAGCGAATCCTCCTCGACACTGCCGGCGGGCCGTATCCGGGCGGGACCGGAAGCAGGCCGTCGACCGAGCTGGCCGCCGCCGTTGCCCGTGATCTGCCGGTGATCCTGGCCGGCGGCCTGACCGCGGCCAACGTCGGCGAGGCGATCCTGAGCATCCCGGCAATCGGCGTCGACGTGGCCTCCGGCGTTGAGGCGCCGCACCGGGCCGACGAACGACCGCGCAAGGACCCGCTCCGGGTGGCCCTGTTCAGCAAGCGTGCCCGGGCCGCCCGCTGGGACCAGCCGAACGTCGCGGCCCGCCCGACGCCGGTCTTCGCGGGATTGCTCGAAGCCGACGCCGAGGGGCGCTGGGGCTGCAACCGCGAGTTCGGCGGGCGCTACGTGCCCGAGACGCTGATGGCGGCCCTGGAGGCCCTCGAGCGGGCCTACTTCGAGCTCCGCCGCGATCCTCGCTTCTGGGCCGAGTTCCGGGAGCGGCTGGCGACCTATTCGGGCCGCCCGACGCCGATCTATCGAGCCGACCGGCTCGCGGCGGCGGCCCTCGAGGAGGCCGGGTGGCTGGCCGGCCAGGCGGCGGACCGGTCGGGCGGGATCCCGGCCAGCCTGCGGGTCTACCTCAAGCGCGAGGACCTGGCCCACACCGGCGCCCACAAGATCAACAACGCGCTGGGCCAGGCCCTCCTCACCCGGCGGCTCGGCAAGTCCCGGGTGATCGCCGAGACCGGCGCCGGCCAGCACGGGGTGGCCACGGCCACCGCCTGTGCGCTGCTCGACCTGCCCTGCGTCGTGTTCATGGGCGCCGAGGACATCAACCGCCAGCAGCCGAATGTCCTCCGGATGCGCGCCCTGGGGGCCGAGGTCCGGCCGGTGACCTCCGGCTCGGCGACCCTCAAGGACGCGGTCAACGAGGCGATGCGCGAGTGGGTCACCAGCGTTGAGACGACCCACTACGTCCTGGGCTCGGCAATGGGCCCTCATCCCTACCCGACGATCGTGCGTGACCTGCAGCGGATCCTGGGCGACGAAGCGGCCGCCCAGCTCGAGGCGGTCGAGGGGCGGCTACCCGACCTCGTCCTGGCCTGCGTGGGGGGCGGCTCGAACGCGATCGGGCTGCTCGACCGGTTCATCGGCGAGCCGGCCGTCCGGCTGGCGGTTGCCGAGGCGGCCGGCGATGGGATCGCGACGGGCCGACACGCGGCGGCCCTGGCCGGCGGCACGCCGGGGATCCTCCACGGCTCGCGCTCACTGATGCTCCAGGACGTCGATGGCCAGGTCGTCGAGGCCCACTCGATCTCGGCCGGCCTCGACTACCCCGGCGTCGGCCCCCAGATCGCCGCCCTGGCCGCCGGTGGCCGGCTCGAGCTGGCCGCGGCAACCGACGCCGAGGCGCTCGCCGCGCTCCGCCAGGTCGCCCGCCTGGAGGGGATCCTGCCGGCCCTCGAGACGGCCCATGCGTTTGCGGTGCTGCCCCGCCTGATCGCGGGCAGCGAGGGTTCCGGCGTGCCGTATCCGGCCGAGACCGTCGTCCTGCTGGGCCTCTCGGGGCGGGGCGACAAGGACCTCGCTGCCCTCGAACCAGCCGTGCGCGGCTGATGACCGTCGCCGAGCGGCCGGCAGGCACGAACCAGACCGCCGGCGCCCGGCGGATCGCTGCCGCCTTCGAGCGTGCCAGCCACGACGGCCGGATCGCCCTGATCCCGTATGTCGTGGCGGGCTATCCCGATGCTGAGACGAGCTTCCGGGTGGCCCTGGCCGCGGCCGACGCCGGGGCGGACCTGGTCGAGATCGGGCTGCCCTATTCCGACCCGCTGGCCGACGGGGCCACCCTCCAGCTGGCGTCGCAGGTGGCCCTCGCCGCCGGCGCCACCTTCGCCTCGTCGATCGCCCTGCTCGAGCGGATCGCCGCCGCCCGACCCGGCCTGCCGCTCGTGCCGATGGCCTACGCCAACCAGGTGATCGGTGGCGGCGATGGGGCGGCCACCGCGCGCGCGCTCGTCGCGGCCGGCGCGTCGGGGGTGATCGTGGCCGACCTCACCCCGGACGAGGGCGGGCCATTCGAGCAGGTCGCCGCCGAAGCCGGCCTGGCAGTGGTCTACCTCGTCGCGCCGACGACCGAGCCAGCCCGCCGGGCCTGGGTCGCTGCCCGCTCGGGCGGCTTCCTGTACTGCGTCTCGCTGGTCGGCGTGACCGGCGCCCGGGCCAGCCTGCCGGCCTCGGTGGGCAAGCTGATCCGCGGGGTGAAGGCGGTCTCGCCGGTGCCGGTCGCGGTCGGCTTCGGGGTCAGCCGGCCGGCCCACGTCCGGGCGATCGCCCGGGCCGGCGCCGACGGCGTGATCGTTGCCTCAGCCCTCGTCGACGCCCTCGGTCGCGACGGTCGCAAGGTGGCCGCCCTGGCCGGCCTGGTTGAAGACCTCCGGGCGGCCACCCTCCGTCGATGACCACGGACCGGATCGAGGACATGTCCTAGCCGTCGTTCCGGTCGCGGGCCTCGAGCGCCCGAGTCGCGGCGATCAGCCGGCGGTAGATCACCAGCAGGTCCGCCTGGGCCAGCGGCCCGAGGTTGGCCAGGGCCACCCGCAGGAGGACCTCGCGCTCGCGCTCCAGGTCGCGGATCGCGCGCCGGCCGGCGTCCTGCTTGGCCCGCCCGACCTGCCGGCCCAGCTCGGCTCGCTCGTTCAGCAGGGCCACGATCCGCCGGTCGAGGGCATCGATCCGGCGGCGCAGGCGAGCCACTTCGGGTAACTCGGGCCGGACCGGGATGGTGCGCCGGCCGCTCACCGGGGCAGCTCGCCCGCGGCCACCCGCCGGGCGATCGAATCGAGCGCGAGCGAATAGCCGGAAGCACCCTGGCCGACGATCGACTCGAGGGCGATGTCGTGCAGGTAGTTGACCGAGCGGAACGGCTCGCGGGTGGCCGGATCGGACAGGTGGACCTCGATGAACGGGCGCTCGACCGCGAGCAGCGCGTCGCGCAGGCTCACGCTCGTGTGGGTCAGGCCGCNNCGCCCTCGTGGTTCGACTGGAAGAAGTCGACCTGCAGCTCGAGCTCGGCCGCCCGGGCCGTGATCCCGGCGTGGATCTCGGCCAGGGTCGCCCGGCCGTAGATCACCGGCTCGCGCGTTCCGAGCAGGTTCAGGTTGGGGCCCTGCAGGACGAGGACATGGGTCATGGCCGGG
>PNAZ01000138.1 GCA_003169655.1 Chloroflexota bacterium | reverse complement strand
GGCTATCCCGGTGGCCGCCAGCGGCCACCCCGGCTGGACCTCGAGGCGGAGGACGAACGGCGATGAAGATCGGCCTGGTCACGCCCTACGTCTATCCGGTCCCGGGCGGGGTGAACGAGCACGTCCGCTACCTCTACGAGGACCTCCGCCAGCGCGGCCATGACGTCCGGATCATCAGCAGCAGCCACGGCCTGCAGCGCGCCTCGGAAGGCGACGTGATCCGCCTGGGCAAGGGCTTCAGCATGCCCACCAACGGCTCCGTCGGGACGATCACCGTCTCGCCGCGCTACGTCAGCCAGATCGACCGGATGCTCGAACGCGAGCAGTTCGACCTGCTCCACTTCCACGAGCCGTTCGTGCCGTTCCTGTCGCTCATCCTGCTCCACCAGTCGCGCAGCGTGAATATCGCCACGTTCCATGCCTATGCCGGCTTCTCGCCGTCGTACGAGTTCGGGCGGCGGTTCATGCAGGGCCACGCCTCGCGGCTCCACGGCCGGATCGCCGTCAGCGCGGCCGCCCGGCACTTCATCGACCGCTACTTCCCGGGCGACTACAAGGTGATCCCCAACGGCGTGGACCTGGCCCGCTTCGAACGGGCGGTGCCCCTCTCTCGCTGGCAGGATGGCACGCCGAACCTGCTCTTCGTCGGCCGCCACGAGCCGCGCAAGGGTCTCCTCGAGCTGCTCAAGGCCTACCGCCTGTTGCGCCGGGAGGGGATCGCCTGCCGGCTGCTGATCGTCGGCTCGGGACCGCAGGAGCGCGAGGCCCGGCGCTACGTGCTCACCCGGCGACTGCTCGACGTCGAGTTCCTGGGCCGGGTCAGCGACGCCGAGAAGGCCCAGCTGTTCAAGACCGCCGATGTCTTCGTGTCACCGGCCACCGGCCGCGAGTCGTTCGGGATCGTCCTGCTCGAGGCGATGGCCGCCGGGGCGCCGATCGTGTGCTCCGACATCCACGGCTACAAGGGCGTCGTCCGGCGGGGAGCCAACGCCCTGCTCGTCGAGCCCCACGAGCCCAAGGAGCTGGCCGCAGCGATCGCCCGCCTGCTGGGCGACCCGAGCCTGCGCGAGTCGATGCGCCGGGCCGGGCCGTTGCGGGCCGCCGAGTTCAGCTGGGAGCGGGTGTCGGCCAAGGTCGAGGCGTACTACGGCTTCGTGATCCGCCGGCTGGCCGCCAGCGGCAGCCTGCCCCCGGACTTCCACTCCGAGATCCCGGGCCCGGTGCCCCAGCTGGACGAGACCCCAGAGGGCCTGGAGATCAGCGAGGCCGGCGAGGCCGACTGAGGCCTCCAGCTCAGCTGTCGCCGCCCCCGCCGTCGCGGCGCCGCGGGATCCGGCCCGACCAGGCGCTGTAGCCGACCACGACACACAGGATCGTGAGCATCGCCGCGGTCGCCAGCGGGATCGCCGAGAAGAGCGGCAGGGCCGAGGCCGCCGCGTCCGTGTTGTCCGGGAACTGGAACGGGTAGAGCCAGGTCGGCAGGATGCCCTGGTAGGCATTGAACAGGCTCGCCGGCAGCGGCAGGGCGGCAATGTTCGGGTACAGGACGATGAAGAAGACCGTCGCGGCCGAGATCGCCCCGGCCACGAACCGGCGGGCGTCGCGGGCGGTCAGGACCACCCAGGCGATCGGGACGAGGATCGCCAGGATGACGATCGCGATCGGGGCGGTCGAGAAGCCGGCCTGGTCGATGAGCGGCGTCGCGGGCAGGAAGATCCGGACGGCCAGGACGGCGACCACCGCGCCGATCGCGGTGCCCACGATCCCGGCCAGCTGCCGGTCGCTGCCGCCATGCCGTAGGCGGAGGAGCTGGGCGATCAGGAGGACCGCGGCCACGATCATCACCAGGCCCAGCCCGGCGGCCTGGACCGTGACCAGCAGGTCACCCGGCGTCGAGTCGACGCAGGCACCCGAGCCAGGGTTCGCGGCGTTGACCCGAACGTAGTCGCACAAGGGCCCCTTGAACGCCCACAGCAGGCCCGGGCCGATGACCACCGCGGCGGCCGAAACCCGGGCCAGGAGCCAGGTCCGGCGCGAGGCGCCGTGCCATAGCTCGGCCAGGAAGTAGGCCAGGGCGATCACCAGGAACGGCAGGCTGGTGTAGTAGTGGTATTGGAACGTGGCCCGGTCGATCGGCATCCAGGGCACCCACTGGAGGATGAAGCCGACCGTGATCAGGCCGAGGGCCAGGCTGCTGCGCTTGAACGCCTGCCAGGCGACGAAGGCGATCGCCGGGATCTCGAGCCACCAGGTCACCAGGTTGCCGTTGTCGTAGATCGCCGCCGAGGTATTGCCGGCGAAGCTCGAGGCGTAGAACCAGACCGGCTTGAGGTCGAACGGCCAGGCCCAGAACGGCGAGGACGCCGGATGGGTGGCGCGCAGTTCGTTGTGGTAGAGGTACATCGCGTTGGTCAGGTCGGCCAGCGTCTGGCCGGTGTGGCCGGGCGGCCAGCCGGGAAAGAGCTGCGGGCCGCCGGCCGTCGACACGGCCCACGGGATGTAGCTGACGACGTAGACGACGATTGGCAGGACCAGCAGCGAGCCGATCATCCAGNNGGGGCAACCAGGCTGAGCGGATCGCTCGGGTCCGGCAGTGGGCTGAGTGGCCCCAGCCCGAACGAGCCGGCCAGCCGGAACAGGAGGTAGACGATGCCCGAGCCGATGATCAGGGCGGCCGCGATCTCGATCGGCTTGACGCTGATCGAGCCCAGCGTGAACGATGTGGTCACGACGTTGAGGGCGACGGCCGCCAGGAAGACGACAATGCCCAGGAGCGCCGGGCCGGCGATCGCCAGGCGGGTCTCGTCGTCGCTCCAGGCCACCGGCCGGAGGACCGTGTACAGCACGCTGGCCAGGGTCAGGCCAACCATCACGAAGACGAAGATGTAGTTCGGGCCACTGGTCGGGTGGATCGCCGGCAGGGCGGTCAGGGCGGTGTTGCCCATGTAGACCGTGCCCCCGATCATGCTCAGGATCAGGATGATCCGGCCCAGCGCCGAGCGGCCCAGGATCAGGATCCCGACCCCCGCGATCGCATACAGGCCGACCCACTTGCTGGCCAGGGCCAGCCCGAGCAGGATGCCGACGACCGGAAGGCCCACCAGCCACGCCCAGCGCCAGCGCCACCAACCGGTCCAGATCGCTGCGAAGAGGGTGTACGCGGCGACGATGAAGAACCCGACGTAGACGTCGTTCATCGCGATCCGGGACTGCACGAAGAACATCCCATCGACCGCGACCAGGACCCCGGCCAGGACCGCGATCGCGCGGCGCTTGAACAGGATCCGGGCCAGCAGGTACATGAACAGCGCGGTCAGGGCGCCGGCGATCACGCCCGGGAAGCGCCACGCGAACGGGTCGCCGCCAATGTCGATCGAGGCGATCGTCCCGTCGGCCGAGGCCACCAGGAGGGCCTCACGATCGGTGCTCGGGTAGTCGTGGGTGGCATCCATCGCCCAGGCCACGCTGCTGAATGGCAGCTGGGCATCGGCGTACGTCGCGTTGGCATGCGGTTCGACGACGTAGACCGTCTCGGCCGAGCCGTC
>PNAZ01000127.1:11025-15004 GCA_003169655.1 Chloroflexota bacterium | reverse complement strand
CCCGGGCCGCTCCCCGACGCCTCGGCTCGGGAGCACGCGCAGCCACGAGCACGCGCAGCCACGAGCACGCGCAGCCGCGCACCCGCGGGCCGGGGCTCTGGCACAGGCGCCCCACGCCACGGAACCCCGGCGCGCCACTTTCAATAAGCCGGTGGTCGGTTTATTATTTGGGCGATGGCGCGCACGCTTGATCTCGAGGCCCATTCGCTCCGGCGCGAGGCGTTCACCGACGCCGCCCAGCGGTTGATCCAGACCAGGGGTTATGAGCAGCTCAGCCTGCAGGACGTGATCGACGAGGTCGGGGCGTCGAAGGGCGCCTTCTACCACTACTTCTCGTCGAAGGAGACGCTCCTCGAGGCGGTCATCGAGCGGATGACCGATGCCGCGCTGGAGGTCATGACCCCAATCGCGAACGATCGCGAGCTGACCGCGATCGCGAAGCTCCAGCTCGTGTTCACGACCCTGGCCGCCTGGAAAGGCGAACGCAAGGAGTTCTTCGTCGAGCTGATCGAGGTCTGGCTGTCGGCCGACAACAGCGTGGTCCGGGAGCACTTCCGGAGCCGCGTGACGGGCCGCATCCTGCCCCTGTTGACCACGATCGTGCGCCAGGGCGCCGCCGAGGGATCCTTCACTCCGACCTCGCCCGACGGGGCCGCGGCCGTGGTCGTGGCGCTCATGCTCGGGCTCAACGAGCTGGCCACCCAGTTGTTCCTCGCCCGCCAGGCGAACAGCGTCACGTTCGACGAGGTCGTGACGACCCTTGCCGCGTACACCGAGGCGTTCGAGCGAATCCTGGGCCTGCCCGCGGGGTCGTGGGCGATGCTCGACGACGCAACTCTGCACACGTGGTACGACTGACGAAGGTCGGTAAGAGGAGCAGCCAATGACCGCAATCATCGAGATCGAGAAGCTGACCAAGTCGTACGGCGCGCAGCGCGGGATCATCGAGGTCGACCTGTCGCTCGAACAGGGCGAAGTCTTTGGGTTTCTGGGGCCGAACGGCGCGGGCAAGACGACCACGATCCGGACGATGCTCGACCTGATCCGCCCGACGAGCGGGCGGGCGCTTGTCTTCGGAATCGAGAGCTCCGCTGACCCGGTGGCGATTCACCGGCGGGTCGGCTACATCCCGGGCGAGTTCACTCTCTACGACCGGCTGACCGGAAAGCAGACCCTCGAGTACTTTGCGAACCTCCGCGGCGGCGTGGATGCCGCCTACCAGCAGAGCCTGATTGAGCGCTTCGAGCTCGACCCGTCGCGGCGCTTCCGCGAATACAGCAAGGGCAACAAGCAGAAGGTCGGGGTCGTCATCGCGCTCCAGCATCGACCGGAGCTCCTTGTGCTCGACGAGCCGACCTCCGGGTTGGACCCGCTGGTCCAGCAGACCTTCTTCACGACCCTTCGAGAGGCCGTTGCCGACGGGGCCAGCGTCTTCCTCTCGAGTCACATCCTGTCCGAGGTCGAAAAGAGCGCAGACCGGGTGGCGATCATCCGCGAAGGCCGGATCGTGAAGACCGACACGGTCGAGGGCCTCCGGGACCTCGCCCATCACCAGGTGGAGCTCCGTTTCGCGGGCCCCGTGCCCACCGCCGAGTTCGAGCACCTGCCGGGAGTCAGTGACGTNNNNGAGGAGACCTTCCTGGCTCAGTACGGCCAGACGCCCGCCGAGGTGAAGTAGCCATGGCCGTCAGCACTGGAGCGCCCCGGCAGGCACTCGCGGCGACGATCCCTCCGATCCCCTTGCGTCGACGTCTTTACGGCTTCGGCAGCATCTACGGCAAGACCATTCGGGACTCCCGGCTCGCGTTCATCATCGCGGCCGGGTTGTTCGGCAGCCTGCCGCTCGCCCTGGGGGCCGCGCTCGGGACCGTTTTCCCGACCCCCGAAGCCCGGCTCGAGGTCGACAAGCTCGTCGGGAGCCTGCCCGCCGCGATGGTCAACCTCTTCGGCAATGCCACTCTGATGGGGCCGAAGCTGGGCACTCTCGGGGGCTACATGAGCTGGAAGTACGGCGCTCTCTTTGCCCTTGGCGCCGGCGTGTGGTCGATCCTCGCGCTGTCCGGGACCCTCGCCGGCGAGGCGGCCCGCGGGAGCCTGGACTTCGTTGCCGCCGCACCCTTCGGAAAGCGGCGCATCGCGCTCGAGAAGCTGGCCGCCCACCTGACTTTGCTGTGGCTGGTGATGGCCGTCATCGCGGTCATGATCTTCGTCAGCTCGAACGCGTTCGGCGATGCGGCGCTGGGCGACCCGATCCCGCTCGGCGGCTGCATCGGCTTCGCCCTGTGGGTCGGCTTCATCGCGCTGTGCTTCGGGGGACTGGCGTTCGCCCTCGCCCCGCTCCTCGGGCGGGCCGGATCGGCCGCGGTCGCCGGGGTGGTCATGGTCGCCCTGTGGGTGGCGAGCGGCCTGGACATCGGCGGTGCGCTCGCCGCCGTGAGCCCGTTCCACTGGACCGTCAACCACATTCCGCTCGTCGGCTTCTACGACTGGACCGGCCTCGCCGCGGTCGGCGTCGTCGCGGTCATCTTCCTCGCGCTCGGCGTCGAGCTGTTCCAGCGCCGCGACCTTGGGGTGACGACCGGTCTCTCGCTGCCCTCCCTGCCGAAGGACGTCCTTGGGGTACGCGGTCCGGTTGCCCGGGCCTTCGGTGACCAGCTGCCGCGGACCCTTGCCTGGGGCCTGGGCATGGGCCTGATGGGTGGGCTCCTGGCGTCGCTCGTCGGCTCGTTCGCCAGCCAGGTCGGGGGGGACACGACCATCTCCCAGGCGTTCGCGACGATCTTCCCGGGCTACAACTTTGCGTCCGCGGGCGGCTGGCTCCAGCTGTATATCGCGATCTTCTACATCGCCGCTGGCTTCGCCGCAGTGACATTCGTCTCGAAATGGGCATCAGACGAGACCGAGGGCCGGCTGGAGGAGGTCCTCGCGAGTCCGATGTCGCGTGCCCGCTGGGTGATTGCCGGCGGGGTGTCGGCGGTCGCCGCGGTCGTACTGATGACGGCGATCGTTGCGGTCGCGATCGGGGTCGGCGCCTCGGCCGGAGGTGCGTCCGCGGGCGACGCGCTGGTCGGCTCAGCGTCCCTCGGCTTCTACGCCGTGGCGATCGTCGGGATCGGGTTCGCGGTTGGTGGCCTCTTGCGGACCTCGCTGGCGGCCGAAATCACCGCGCTGGTGGTCGTTGCGACGTACCTCATCGACCTCCTCGCCCCGGCGCTCAAGCTGCCTGACTGGTTCCACCAGCTCGCCCTGACCGCCCATATGGGCCAGCCGATGATCGGCCAGTGGGATGTACCGGGGGTCATCGCCTGCCTCGTGCTGGCGGTCGGTGGCATTCTCGTCGGGGCGTGGGGGGTGACGCGGCGCGACATCAACCGCTAGTTCGCGGCTGTTCGACTGCCGACGGCGCGACTACGATGGGCGGGCCGGCCTTGATCGTCTGATCGGCAGGCCCTGGGTTCGTTGGAGGGGCTTTCGTGCTTGCTGATTCGTTGGCTGTTACGACAATCGCGGTTACGGACCTCGAGGCCGCCAGGGAGTTCTACGGGACGAAGCTGGGCCTGAAGATCCTCGAAGAGACTCCGTTCACAATTCGGGTCGGGGCCGGCCATGGATCCCAGCTCGGCATTCGCAAGGGCCAGCCAAACGTGGGCCAGACCGTGACCCATTTCGAGGTCGACGACATCGATGCGGTGGTGGCCGACCTGACCTCGCGCGGGGTGACGTTCGAGGAGTATGAGTCGCCCAAGACGATCGACTTCATCGCCACCATCGGCCCGGCTCGCGGGGCCTGGTTCAAGGATCCCTCCGGCAACGTGATCGGCGTGCGCGAGGGACCGGTTCCCGGGGCGGGCTGACCGAACGCGGGGCGTCGCCTGAAGATTCGCGGGGAGCGTCCGCTTGAACGTCCCGTACGAGCTGGTCGACGTCGCGTTCATCCTGGGCGCGATTGCCCTTCTTGCCGCCTGGCGCTGGGCGGCCA
>PNAZ01000127.1:0-10974 GCA_003169655.1 Chloroflexota bacterium | reverse complement strand
TTCGCCTTCCAGCCCGGCGGGCAGATTCGAACTGGCTTGACGCTCGCGAACAACGGCGATGCCGCGCTGACGGTGACCGGAGTCGAGCAGCCGGCACACGTCGGCTTCGACCGGTCGTTCGAGCTGCTCCTGCCACCGGACCCCCTTGGGCCTGACCTGCCCCCGGTCTACCCCGGCGTGGGCCCCGTCTGGACGAGCGAGCCGTTCCATCCATTCCAGATTCCGGCCCACAGCGATGTCGGGCTCGGCCTCGCGGTGAACTTCGACGCCTGTCCCGGCATGCTGCCCGTGCCCACGCTCGCCCCCGGGGCGACGCTCGAGCCCTCGGTCGACCCGTCGTACACGAGTGGCTTCACGGCAGCCAGCCAGATCACGATCGATTACACCGTCGTGGGGATCATGAGGTCGGCCCACCTGACCTTGCAGAGCGGGCTGGGGGTGGTTACGACCGACCTGTCGGCTTGCAAGGCTCCGTAAACGTGAGAGGAGGGATCGCGGCCAATGGCTGACCCGGAGGTCCATATCGCGGCGTGGGAGGCGGCCGGGCTGATCGATGCCCCGCTGGCCGCAAGGCTGCGCGCGGCTGGCACGAGTACGGCTTTGGCGAGCTCCGGCGAGGCAACTCCCAGCCAAGCATCGCCCGCGCTCTCCGAGACCGGCTCGTCGGGCTCCGGCGCCGCCGGGTCGTTCTTTGGGCCGAGCATCACGGTCGGCGAGCTCTTTGCCTACCTCGGCGCGGCGTTCGTATTCGGTGGCTGGATTGCGTTTATCGCCAACCTCTCGACGACCTCCCATCCGACCGAGATCCTGACCGGGGCATTGGCCCTGTCGGCGCTCGTGACGTTTGGGCTCGGGCTCGTTCTGGCGCGAGGGGACAGTCGCCGCCGCCGCGCCGCGGGCGTCGCCTTCCTGGCTACGACGATCCTCGCCGCCGGGTCTGCCGCCTACCTCGTCCAGATGGACTTCCTGCGCAACACGCTCCAGGATCAGGCCCCCGGGATCCTGATTGCGGCCGTCACGGTCGTGGTTGCCGCCCTCCTTCGCCGCGTGCTGCCGGCGGTCGCAACCCAGGTCGGCCTCGTGCTATCCCTGGCCGGGCTCGGCGGCGCGATCCTGTCCTGGGTCCAGTCGATCGTCTACCCGACGGACTTCGGCAGCGGCGGCGCGTACACGACGAACCCCGTCCCCCAGCCCAGCGAGCCGGTCGGGCTGATCGTTGCCGCCGCCGCGTGGTGGCTCCTGCTGGCATTCGGCCTGGGTCTCCTCGGCCTGTTCGAGGCGCGCCATGAAGCCAGGGATCCGGCCGCCGGTCGTCGGGCCGCGACGACCCGCTTCCTGGCCGGCCTCGTGGCGGTCGTCGGGACGGCCATTGAGCTGACCGCGAACGGCTCGCTCGGCGGCGACCAGTACGGCCGCCTGATCGAGCCGTGGATTGGCGACCTCGCCCTGGTGGCCATCGCGGCCGTCCTGCTCGAGCGGGCCTTCCGGCGCGACTCGACGGCCTTCGTCCTGCCGGCCGCCATCGGGTTGATCCTGGCGATGACCGATTTCAACTTCAGCTACCTGGCCCAATCGACGTATGTCGGCCTGCTGATCGAGGGCGTGATCCTGCTCGGGGTCGGGTTCGTCGGAAGCCGGCTGCGGCGTCGCATCGGCCGGTCCGGCCCTGCGGCGGCGAGCAACGTCGCGGACCCGCCGCTGGAGCCTCCGGTCGCTACGATTCAGGACATATGAGCAACCGCGAGAACGAGGTCCACAGCGCCCACCGGCTGGTCCAGTTCAGCGATGGCGTCTTCACCGTCGCCCTCACCCTGCAGATCGGCGCGCGACACCGAGCGAGCATCTAGCCGGCCGATGGAGCTCGAGACGGGTCGGCCGTCGGATCGCCGTCCGCCATTCCGGTACTCCGCCCTGACTCGCGTCTGGTTCAGCGATACCGACGCCCAGGGGGTCGTCTATTACGGCCGATACCTGCCCTATTTCGACCACGCTCGGCGGGAGTACCTCCGCCACCTGGGTCTCGCGGCGCAATGGCACGGCGACCAGGAGTTCGTGATGCGCGCGCTCGAGGTCCAATACGAAGCTCCGGCCGTCTTCGACGACCTCCTGGAGATCTTCGTCCGGACGTCGCGGATCGGTCGCTCGAGCCTGACCAACGAATGCGCGGCGTATCGGGTCGAGGACGACCGGTTGATGTGCACCGCGACTCTGACTGTTGTCCTGATCGACACGGCCACGAGGCAGCCGGTCGCCGTTCCCAACGACTACCGCCAGTCGCTGGCCGCATTCGAAGGAGAGCGGCTCGAGTAGGGGCGGCGGGCCGGTGAAGAACCGGGCACGGGCCGGCAGCAGCGCCTCGATTCACTCTTGTCCGACGATGTCGACCGAGATCTCCACCGCCGGAATCGTTCCCCTGTTCTCGAGCCAATGGGTCGTGTTCCGATCCTCGGGCCAGCCCACACCCGGCCCGTAGTCCGTCGCGACCCCGTTTCGATGGTCAGTAATCGTTCCCTGCAAGATGTAAACCGTGCCCGGTCTGCCTTTGTGGTCGTGAATCGGACCGAAGACGGCTCCAGGCTCGAAGGTGAACATCCGCATTCGAAGTTGGCGCTGTTCCATGCCCTCGATCTCTGGGCCAAGGTCTACCGTTGCAAGTACCTCCGCCGCGACACCTTTCGTCTCAGGTGCCACCTGGTCGTCGCTCATCGTGCTCTCCACTCCCTCCCAACCCGCGGTAGTGCCTCAGTTTTGAATCGGCCGCCTGCCCGTGAGCGCCGACGCCATTCTCGAGCGTCCAAGATTCGACGTTCGACAGGACCGTGCCTATTCTCGGCGCGTGGCGGATGCGCAGTTTTACCTCGCCGGCCTCGTTGGCAATCAGACCGTGCCAACCCTTCTGACCCAAGTCTCGGAGCGGGTAAGTAAGGGAGCGCGATCCGTCCTGATCGCGTGATCGGCCAGCCCCGCGGCCATAGCCGAAGGTTCCACTTGCGACGTGTGGGATAGTCTGATACATTACTGCATGACGTCGGAAAGATTCCGACGCGACGTAGGATAGTAACAGACTTTCCGACATGCTTTTCGACACACCACAACTTGACGATGCAGAACGCGCAGTCATCGATCAGATCGATGAGGTGCGCGAAGGCTTGCGTTACCAATTGACGGCGCAGCGACGCTGGGTCGGCCTTCTCCGGAGGGTGATGCTTGCACGCGCTATCCGCGGGTCCAACAGCATCGAGGGATACAACGTCAGCCTGGATGATGCGGTGGCCGCGGTTGCAGGAGAGGAACCTGTCGATGCGGCAGCCGAAGCGTGGACGGCAGTCAGCGCGTATCGCGATGCCATGACTTACGTGGTCCAGCTGGCCGACGACCCGCACTTCACCTATACACGCTCATTGGTACGCAGCCTTCACTTCATGATGATCAAATATGACCTAGACAAGAGTCCCGGTCGCTGGCGGCCCGGCCCGGTCTACGTACTGGATGAGCGCCAGAAAGAGATCGTCTACACGGGACCAGAAGCCATGATGGTGGCCCCTCTCATGGGCGAGCTAACTACATGGCTGAGGACTCCCAGCTCTGAGCCCGCCATGGTTCGTGCCGCGATGGCGCACCTAAATCTCGCGATGATCCATCCGTTCAGAGACGGAAACGGGCGGATGGCGCGATGCGTTCAGACCCTGGTACTTGCCCGAGAGGGCATCGTCGCGCCCCCGTTTTGGAGCATCGAGGAATACCTCGGGGTCAACACCGATGCCTATTACCAAGTTCTGGCAGATGTTGGGCAAGGCTCGTGGCACCCGGAGCGCGACGCACGACCCTGGGTGCGGTTTGTACTTACGGCCCATTACATCCAGGCTCAGACCCTTAAGCGTCGCGCACAGGAGGCTGAACGGCGTTGGGACGTCGTGAGCCAGGAAGTTGCGCGACACGGCTTGCCGGAGCGTGCGACCGCGCCTGTATTCAACGCGGCCATGGGCTTCCGACTTCGGAATGCGACCTATCGCGAGGCCGCAGAAGTGACTGATGCCGTTGCCGGACGCGACCTCAAGGCACTAGCAGACGCGGGCCTGTTGCATGCCATTGGGGAGCGCCGCGGCCGGTTCTACATGGCAAGCGCCGCGCTCAAGGTGCTTGAGGAGTCTATCCGCCAGCCTCGCGAACAAATCCAAGATCCGTTCCGAAAACTACCTGCGACCCTAGGTTTGTGATCGCCTCCATCGGGCCGTGGCGGCCTGCTTGGCGATCTCGGACCGACGCTCGGGACTCAGCTTCTCGGCCCGCAACTTGCCACCCTTGGAACCGCCCAACTTTCCCCGCTCGACCCGCTCGGGGTCTTTGGCGGGCGGCGTCCCATCGAGCAACGCGTCGATCGCATCGACCGTCGCCTTGGCGCGGCGGTTCGGATCGGCAAGCACCATGGATTGCTTCACGCGTTCGGGGTCTCGGTCTTGGACGCATCGATCTGCCGGCGATCGCGTGCAGGACGACGCTCGGCACCATTGCCGGCTCGCTTCTCAGGATCGCAAAGGGCGCACCCCTTGTGGCGCTGGCCCTTGTGGGATTTCTCTTTCATTACCTAAGCATGGCCCGATGCTTAGGGAGCGTCAATCCCGACCAGCCTCAGACTGAGACACTACCCTCGCCCGAGCGGCTCGGTTGACGCTCCGAGCGGCTCGATCGTACAATCTCGGTTCGCGCCCGGACCAATCTGGGCGTCATCCCATGTCCAATCGAACGCTGGTCGTCGCACGCGGCCGGCTCGCACACCTGAGGATCCATGTACGCAGTCATCGAGACCGGCGGGAAGCAGTACCGCGTCGAGGTCGGCACGGAGCTCGAAGTCGAGCTGCTCGAGGCCTCGGCCGGCGACGCCATCACGCTGGACCGCGTCCTCCTTGTCGCCGACGGCGACGAGGCCTCCATCGGCCGCCCCCTCGTGTCGGGCGCCACGGTCAGTGCCGAGGTCGTCCGCCAGGACCGCGCCGACAAGGTGATCTCGTTCAAGTACCGGCCCAAGGCTCGCCGGCGGGTCAAGAAGGGCCATCGCCAGGACTTCCACCTGCTCCGGATCACCGACGTGGTCCTGAACGGCAAGAGCGCGGCCGCCATCCTCGAGAAGACCCAGGCGGAGGCGAAGACCGAGCGGGAGCGCCTCGAAGAAGGCGCCAAGCGGCAGGCCGCCGAGGACGCCGCCCTGGCCGCCAAGCTCGCCGCCCGGAACGCGCCGAAGACCGACGCCAAGACCCCTGCAAAGGCCGACGCCAAGGCAGACTCGAAGTTGAAGACCACCGCCAAGCCGGCCGCAAAGGCCAAGCCGGCCGCCAAGGCCGATGCCAGGAACGCCGCCAAGCCGGCCGCCAAGGCTCCCGCCAAGCCGGCGTCCAAGCCGGCCCCGAAGAAGGACAAGTAGCCCCATGGCCCACAAGAAGGCAGGCTCGAGCTCGAAGAACGGCCGCGACAGCGTCGGCCAGCGACTCGGGGTCAAGGTTGGCGACGGCCAGCTCGTACCGGCGGGTTCGATCATCGTCCGCCAGCGCGGGATGACCTTCCTGTCCGGCAGCGGGACCGGCCTGGGCAGGGACTACACGGTCTTTGCCACGGTCACCGGCAAGGTCCACTTCGAGCACCAGACCAAGCACAAGAAGCGCATTCGCGTCGAGCCGGTAGCGGCCGACGCAGCCTCGCCCGTGACGGCCGACGCAGCCTCGCCGGTGGCGGCCGAGGCGTAGTTCCAGTCAGATAGCCGGCGACCACCGGCGGGCAATGTCCCGTTCGGAAGGCGACGGAGGAGAAAGCATCCCGTGAAGCCCGACACCCATCCCAAGTATTACCAGGCCCACGTCGTGTGCGGCTCGTGTGCCACCGAGTACACGATCGGCTCGACCCGGCCTGAGCTGCGCGTCGACGTCTGCGCCAACTGCCATCCGTTCTACACGGGCAAGCAGACGATCATCGACACCGCCGGCCAGGTTGAGCGCTTCCAGAAGCGGATGGAGCGCCAGGTCCGCGCCTAGACTTAGGCCATGCCCANNCCGGGGGTGCGCGGCCTCGTCGTCCTGTACGAGACGCTGGTCACCGGCACCCGCTGGCTGGTCCGCAGCGCCTCCCTCGCGGCGTCGGAGACGGGCGTCGAGCTGGGCCGCGGGGCGGTGGCCCTGCTGCTTGGGCTGACCCTGGTCGCCGGGGTCGGCGTCTTCTTCCTGCTGCCCCTGCTGATCGCATCGCTGACCACCAGCAATACCGACAACGGCTTCGCCCAGCACCTCGTCGAGGGCCTGGTCCGGGCGCTGATCTTCGTCGGCTACCTGCTCGTGGTGGGCCGGGCGCCCGACGTCCGGCGTGTCTTCCAGTACCACGGTGCCGAGCACAAGACGATCCACGCCCTGGAAGCCGGCGACCCGCTGACCACCGACGCCGTCCGCAAGTTCCCCACGGCCCATCCGCGCTGCGGGACGGAGTTCCTGGTGATCGTCCTGGCGCTCTCGATCATCGCCTTCAGCCTGGTCGGCCGGCAGTCCATCCTGGTCTCGATCGCCACCCGGATCGTGCTCATCCCGGTGATCGCCGCGGTCGGCTACGAGCTCCTCCGGTTCGGCGGCCGGCATCGCTCGAACCCGATCATCAAGGTCGTGATGTACCCCGGGATCCTGATCCAGATGATCACCACCAAGCAGCCCACCGACGACATGATCGAGGTCGCGATCGTGTCGATGGAGCAGGCCATCCTGGCCGACGGCGAGACCGTCCCGGCGGGCAGCGCCGCCTTCGAGCGCAAGCCCTTGCCGGCCACCGTCGCCGAGGCGTCGGCCGGATGAGCGATGCCAGCCTGCTGGCCAAGGTCGAGGCCGTCGCCCGTCAATACGATGACCTGCAGGCCGAGGCAGCCCTGCCCGAGACCTCGACCGACGTGTCCGCGATCCGGCGGCTGGGCAAGGAGCTCAGCCGGCTGGAGCCCGTCGTAACCGCCTATCGCGAGTTGATCGAGACGACCGACGAGCTGGCCGGCGCCCGCGAGATGCGCGACTCCGAGACCGACGAGGAGATCCGGGCGATGGCCCGCGACGAGGTGGCCAAGCTCGAGGAGCGCGAGGCGCAGCTCCTGGCCGTGCTCAAGGTCCTCCTCCTGCCCCGCGATCCGTCGGACGAGAAGGACGTGATCGTCGAGATCCGCCAGGGTGCCGGTGGCGACGAGGCGGCACTCTTCGCCCGGGAGCTGCTCCGGATGTACCTGCGCTATGCCGAGCGCCATCGCTTCTCGGCCGAGATGCTGGTCCAGAACGAGAACGGGATCGGCGGGATCAAGGAAGCGGTCGTGGACATCTCCGGCGACGGCGCCTACAGCCGGCTGAAGTTCGAGGGCGGCACGCACCGCGTCCAGCGCATCCCGGCGACCGAGTCATCGGGCCGGATCCACACCTCCACGGCCACGGTCGTCGTGCTGCCCAAGGTGGAGCCGACCGAGATCGAGATCGACGAGGACCGCGACCTGCGGATCGAGGTCAAGCGCTCGTCGGGGCCCGGCGGCCAGTCGGTCAACACCACCGACTCGGCCGTCCGGATCACCCACATCCCGTCCGGGCGGGTGGTCGAGATCCAGGACGAGAAGAG
This sequence comes from Chloroflexota bacterium, assembly GCA_003169655.1. Classification (GTDB taxonomy): domain Bacteria; phylum Chloroflexota; class Limnocylindria; order Limnocylindrales; family CSP1-4; genus Palsa-1033. Next base: position 3,357 of record PNAZ01000127.1, on the reverse strand, counting down.
CCAGCACAAGAACAAGGCCAAGGCCCTGGCCGTCCTGCGCGCCCGGCTCCAGGACGACGAGAAGCAGAAGCAGCTCGCTCTCAACTCGACCGCACGCCGCTCGATGGTCGGCGCCGGCGATCGCTCAGACAAGATCCGGACCTACAACTACCCCCAGGATCGGGTCTCCGACCACCGGGTTAACCAGAACTGGTCGAACCTGCCCGGGATCCTCGACGGCGACCTGGACCCGCTGATCGACGTCCTGATCACCACCGACCAGGCCGAACGGCTCCAGTCGGTCGTCGAGCCCGACGAGGCGTGACCTCGGTCACGGTCGCCTTCCTGCTCCACGCGGGGATCGAGCGCCTCCGGATGGCCGGCTCCGAGAGCCCGAGGCTCGATGCCGAGCTCCTCCTCGGCCATGCGCTGCGGGTCGATCGGACGGCGCTGATCGCCCACTCCGATGCACCGGTTGGGGCCGACGCGGCCGCTGCGTATGAGGCTAGCCTGGTCCGGCGGATCGCCGGCGAGCCGGTCGCCTACATCCGGGGCTTCAAGGAGTTCCATGGGCTGGCCCTGTCCACCGACCCACGCGCCCTGATCCCGCGGCCGGAGACCGAGCTGCTGGTCGACCTGGTGATCGCGGCGATCATGGATCGGCTGATCTCGGCGCCGCGGCCGCCGGGCACACAGGCCCTGCGAGTGATCGATGTCGGCACCGGGGCAGGGACCATCGCGATTGCCCTGGCGGTCGGGCTGCGCAAGCGCCGGATCGAGGGCGACGTCAGCCTGATCGCGACCGATACCTCGCCCGACGCCCTGCAGCTAGCCCGCGAGAACGCCGTTGGCCATGGGGTTGCCGACCGGATCCAGTTCGAGCTCGGCGACCTGGTGCCCTGGGACGCGACCCTGTTCGAGATCGTGGCGGCGAACCTGCCCTATATCCCCTCGGCGGCGATCGCCGGCCTGCCCGTCGCCGCCTCGTTCGAGCCGCTGATGGCGCTCGACGGGGGGCCCGATGGGCTCGACCTGATCCGGCGCCTGCTCGAGCAGCTCGCCCGTGTGGTCCGGCCGGGCGGGACGGTGTTCCTCGAGATCGGCGCGGACCAGGGAGCCGCTGTCCGGGCGGCGACCGCCGAGCTCCTGCCGGGCTGGCAGGCGACGATCATTCCCGACTTGGCCGGCCTGGACCGCGTTGCCCGGGTTGAACGTATCGTGCCGGAGGATCGTGGAGTGCCGCCGGACCGCGGAGCTCCGCCGGCCGACGAACCTGCGTCGGACGCCGGCGCCTGATGGAGGCCCGCTTCCCGATCAGGCTGATCGCGATGGACCTCGACGGGACCCTGGTCGGCTCGGACCTCGTCCTCGGGCCGCGGACCGTCGCCGCCTTTCGGGCGGCGGTGGCCGACGGCGTCCAGATCACGATCGCCACGGGCCGGATGGCCAAGAGCGCCCGGCCGTTCGCCGAGACCCTCGGCCAGACGGCGCCGATCATCGCCTACCAGGGCGCCCTGATCAGGGAGATGTGGGCGGCCGGAGCTCCGCTGGGCAAGCTCCTCTTCCACCATCCCCTGCCGGCCGCAGTTGCCCGGGAGACCCTGATCTGGTCGACCGAGCATGGCCTGGCGGCCCACGTGAACCATCTCGAACGGTTCGTCCTGCCGGCCAGTGATCCCCGGGCGGACGACTACTCGGCATTCCTCGGCGCGCGGGCGGAGATCGTGCCCGACCTGGTCGCCTGGATCCAGCGGCCGGTAACCAAGATCCTGGCCGTGGGCGACGCGCCTCGGCCGACCCAGCTCCTGGCGGGCGCCCGGGCCCATTTCGCCGGGCGCGCCGAGGTGACGGTCAGCCATCCCGAGTTCCTCGAGTTCCTGGCCCCGAAGGTCTCGAAGGGCGAGGCGGTTCGCTGGCTGGCGCGCCGGCTGGGGATCCCGCTCGAGCAGACGATGGCGATCGGCGACCAGTTCAACGACCTCGAGATGATCGAGGGTGTGGGCCATGGTGTGGCGATGCCCAGTGCCCCGCCCGAGGTCCAGGCCGCCGCCCGCTACATCGCCCCGCCGCTCGCCGAGGAGGGTGCCGCGCAGGTCGTCGAGGCGCTCGTGCTGCCCGGCCGCGACGGGGCCCGCAACGTCGGGCGCTTCGCCGCTCGCCGTTGATCCGCCGCCGGCCCTGGGCGCCCGCAGTTGAGCGCCGCCGCGCCCTGACCGCGCCCGGCCCGGCGCCGCCCGGCCTCGCTCTCGCAGATCGGGGTACCGTTCGCTCGATGACTGCGCGGGTGCTCCGGGACGATTCGGCCGGCCGGGCCGAGGCGATCGACGCCCTGCGCCAGGGCCTGCTCGTCGGCCTGCCGACCGACACGGTCTACGGNNAAGGGCCGGCCGCCCGACAAGGCGATCGTGCTGCTCGTCTCGGACATCGGCCAGGCGGAACGAACCGGCACCTTCGGACCGGCGGCTCGTGCCCTCGCCTCGGCCGCCTGGCCCGGGGCGCTGACGCTCGTCGTCCCACGTCGTGAGGAGGTTCGCCTGCCCGAGGTGCTGACCGCCGGTGGCTCGACGATCGGGCTGCGGCTGCCCGGCCACGGCACCCCGCGGGCACTCGCCCGGGCCCTCGGGCCGCTGCCCGTCACCTCCGCGAATCGCTCCGGCGAGCCGGATCTCACGAACGCTCCTGGCCTTGAGATCGAGTTCGGCGAGCAGCTCGAGATCATCCTCGACGGCGGCCCGGCGCCGGGCGGCATGCCGTCGACCGTGGTTCGCTGCGACGAGTGGGACACCGAGGTCCTGCGGGTCGGCGCGATCCCGCCGGAGCGGATCAAGGAGATCGTCAAGGCCGCCCGCAAGGGCCACCCCGAGGTTGCCCCTCCTCCGCCCTCGCCGCTCGACGAATGGGACGGCGGCTGAGGTCAGGGACCTTGTCCTGGCCCGAGCGGCGCCGTCGCAGGCGCATGTACTCAGTACCGCAAAACCCCGATTTCGGGACCACAGCGACGCCCTCAGCGCTCGACCCCACCAGGAGTTATCCCGTCGTGAGCGTGGCTCGGGACAAGTTGCCTCGGGTTCGCCCCTTTTACCCGGCGATGCAGCCTCATTCCGCCCGGATTCAGGGCATTTGAGGTTCTGAGTACCCACACTGGCGGGCTCTGGCTCTGCCGCGAGTGCCGTCGCCGACGCGTCACGGCTCGCTGGCTTGGCCGTGCCGGCGCCGGAACGTGCACTCAAATCTGGCCCGCGGTCGGCGCGGCCCTAGGATGGCGACCGATGACGCTCGATCCCGACTCCGATCAGACCCGCAGCATGGTTCCTGACGCGGCCGACCGGCCGGGCATCACGGTCTCGGACGCGATCACCGACGAGCAGCTAGATGCGG
>PNAZ01000062.1:35470-59134 GCA_003169655.1 Chloroflexota bacterium | reverse complement strand
CGCCGCGCTCGATGATCGCCGCCTTCTCACGGGCGATCGCGCTGATCGTCGAGCCGAGGCGGTCCATGTGATCAAGGTCCACGTTCGTGATCGCGGCCACGCCGCCGTCCCAGGCATGCGTCGCGTCCAGCCGCCCGCCGAGGCCGACCTCGACAATCGCCAGGTCGACGGCCTGGTCGGCGAACCAGCGGAAGGCAACCGCGGTCAACAGCTCGAACTCGGTCGGCTCGCCCAGCCGCCGGGCGACCCGGTCGGCGGCCGGCCGGGCGGCTCCGACCAGCCGGGCGAACTCGGCCGGCTCGACCAGCTGGCCGCCGATCTGGAGCCGTTCGCGATAGGTGACCAGGTGCGGCTTGGGGGTCTCGCCGGCGCGCAGGCCGGCGGCCCGCAGGGCGCTCGAGACGAGTGCCAGGACACTGCCCTTGCCGTTCGTGCCCCCGATCAGGGCTCCCCGGAAGGCGAGCTGCGGATCGCCCAGCTCGCGCAGCAGGGCCCGGGTTCGGCCGAGGCCCAGGCGGATCCCGAAGCGTCCCCGCTGGTGGAGGGCGGCCAGGGCCTCGGCGTAGGTCAGCTCACCCAATTCAGTGACCCCGTCACTCGCGCGAGAGCTCGTCCTCGTAGAAGACGCACTGGTTGAAGCGAGGGGTGAGGCAGACGTCGTTGATGTAGCCCTGCTCGAGATGGACCCCGCCGCGGAGCTGGCAGCGCGAGACGTTCTGGTCCTGGCGGATCAGCGCCTTGAGCAGGTGAGGCGCCTGGATCGGGATCGCGCCCCGGACGCCGGTCATGTAGAAGTGGGGGCAGACGTTCCGGCGCAGGTTGGGCAGGCCGAAGCCCGAGCGGTTCATCTGGGGCAGCGCTGGGTAGCCCGGCGGGGCGGGCGGGGCCGTGGGACTGACCCGGGCGATCGGCGGCACACCGAAGGCCGGCCGGCCGGTGGCGCGCGGTTGTTTCGGATCTCGAGCCTGCACCCTCACCCTCGATTTGGCGCAGGTCACCAGACGTGCGCGCACCACGCCAGAGTACAACGGCCCGGCCGGCGAGCAATCAGCCAGCGCGTCTCCAAGGGTGCGCCGCCCGGTCCGGACCGGGCGATCTGCGACAATGGCCTGAATGACGAGCCGGCGCGGACGAACCTCCCAGGTGCGGCCCCGAGCCCCGAGCACCGGCCGCGTGCAGCCGAGCCGGGTCAAGGCGCGACCGTCGCAATCGCCCCGCCTGGCCGGCCGGCACGGAGGTGCCCAGACCCCCGGCTTGCCCCTCGCCGCCAAGGGCGCCCTGGCCCTGGTGGTGGTCGCCTTCGGCCTCGTTGTCCTGCTCAATGCCCCGGGCGTCGTGGGCGCCTTCGCCGGCAGCCTCGGCAACGCCTTCGGTGGGATCGTGGGCAAGCTCAGCCAGACCGACGCGCCCAGTCCGACCGACCTGGTCCTGCCCCCGTCGCCCAGCCTGACCGTCCCGACCCAGCCCTACACCAACCAGCCGAAGCTCGACCTGACCGGGACGATCCCGAACTCCGTTGCCGGCCAGCCCGGTTACACCGTCCGGATCTACCGCAAGGTGGGCACGGCCGCGGCCTCCGTGGTCGCCCAGGTTCCGGTCGGTTCGAGCCCGACCTTCACCGTCCCCCAGGTCGCCCTGGCGGCCGGCACGGACGCGTTCAGCGCAACCCTGGTCAGCGCGGCCGGCGAGAGCCCGCCGTCGATCGCGGTGACCTACATCCTCGACCAGGCCAAGCCCAAAATCACGATCAGCGCGCCGGCCAAGAACGCGATCATCAACGGCACCGCGGCCACGATCACCGGCCAGACCCAGGCCGGCAGCGCGATCTCGGCCCGCAACGAGGCGAACGGCCTCACCGCGGTGGCGACCGCCGACAATACCGGCGCGTTCAGCGTGGTCGTGGCCCTGGCCGGCGGCCTGAACGGGATCAATATCACCGCGACGGACCCGGCCGGCAACACCGGCTCTGTCGTGATCAGCGTCCAGCGCGGCACGGGCTCGCTGTCGGTCAAGCTGACCGCCTCGGCCTACCACATGAACCCGGCCAAGGCCAACACGATCTCGATGACCGTGCTGGTCCTGGACCCCAACGGCGCGCCGCTGCCAGGTGCCAACCTGACCCTCACCTTGACCGTGCCGGGCGACGGGATCACCCCGTTCAGCCAGCAGAAGGTGACCGGGACCGCGGGCACGGCCGTGTTCAAGACCACGATTCCGGTGACGGTGGCCGGCAAGGGCGAGATCGCGGTGATCGTCGACACGACCGACTACGGCCAGGCAACGAGCCAGGTCCCGCTCACCTTCAACTAGCGCGGAGCGGTCGGAGTCGGCTCTCAACCTCGAACGGGCGTTCTCGGCCGCGACGCGCTGATCCTCCCCGCCGCACGATCGGGTGGACGGACGCCGGACGGCCAGCTACCATCGAGCCATGCCAATGTGGCGCTGCCCCCATTGCGAGACCCCGCAAGCGGAGGCGGCTCGTTGCTGGGTCTGCCATCGGTCGAGCACGAGCTGTGCATCGTGCCGGAACTTCCGCCGGTCGATCAGCGCCGGGGTTGCCTATTGCGCCCTCGATCGCGGCCGCAAGGCGCTCAACGGCCAGGAGATTCGGCCCTGCTGGGAGCCGGTCATCGCCCTGACGGGGGCGGCCGCGATCGCCAACGAGGCAGTCGACTTGCCCGCCAGCGACTTGATCAGCGTCGAGACCCTGACCGGAGCGGAGCTCGACAGCGGCCGCTTCTGGCGCGACGCGGAGCGCTGAACCCGGCGATCAGGGCGGTGTTGGAGTGTCCGTTGGGGTTGGCGTCGGCGTCGGGGTCGGGGTCGGAGTTGGCGTTGGCGTCGGCGTGGGTGTCGGCGTCGGCGTGGGTGTCGGCGTGGGCGTGGGTGTCGGCGTCGGCGTGGGTGTCGGCGTCGGTGATGGCGACGCTTCCGGACCGGTCGACACGACGTAGTCGATCGGCGTGCCCGAGGCAACCTCCACGCCGGCGGCCGGCGAGGTCGAGATGATCGAGCCGGCGGGGATCAGCGGATCGGGCGCTGACGTCTGGACGCCAGGGGCGAGCAAGGCGGTGGTCAAGGCCTGGATCCCCGCGGACAGGGTCAGCCCGGTCAGGCTCGGGACGGGCACCAGCGCCTTGCCGGTCGAGACCGTGACGCTGATCGTGGATCCGGTCGGGACTGTCGTGTTCGCGGCCGGATCCTGGGCGACGATCGTCCCCTCCGGCTGGTCGTTGCTCTTGATGAAGCTGGTCGGGACGATGACCAGGCCATTGTTCGTCGCCGTCGTCTTGGCGTCGGCCAGCAGCGCGCCGACGAAGCTGGGCACAGTGACCTGCGACGAGGGGGCCGAGGTCCCGGTCAAGAGCTTGAAGATCAGGAACCCAGCGACCACCAGGATCGCCAGTCCGAGCAGTCCGGCGATCCAGGCCCATGGGCTGGTGCCCGCCGGACCCGGCTCGTCGTCGTAGGAGTCATAACGGCTGACCGGCGGGCCGGGCGGGACGCGCGACGGCGGCGCGGCGTTGGCATAGGCATCGGGCGGATAGGGCACCGCCCCGGCGTTCGGCCGGGCAACCCCGGCCGCGACCGTGCTCGAGACGGGGGCCGCACCCGCTCCAGCGGCCAGCCCGGCACCCGCCGCCAGCCCTGCGCCTGCCGCGAGGCCAGCTCCCGCACCGAGCCCGGTTCCGGCAGCCGCTCCCGTCACTCCGTGGGCCGAGGCTCCACCAGCGACCAGGCCGCCAGCCGCGGCCACGCGCCCGCTCAGCCAGCCTTCCAGGGCGTCGGCCATCGCCGCGGCACTCGAGAACCGTTCGGCAGGATCCAGGGCCAGCGCCTTCCGATCGATCGCCTCGAGCTCGATCGGGATCCCGGCCCGCAGGCTGGATGGCATCGGGGCGGGGCCGGTCAGGCGGGCCATCGCGATCGAGGCGGCCGAGTCGCCCTCGAACGGGCGTCGGCCGGTGAGCAGCTCGAACAGGACGATCCCCAGCGAGTAGATGTCGGATCGCTCGGTGGCCGGCTCGCCGCGGGCCTGCTCGGGCGAGAAGTAGTGGACCGAGCCGAGGGTGGTCCCGGGCAGCGTCATCTGGGCTTCGCTGATCGCCCGGGCGATACCGAAATCGGTCATCTCGACCCGCCCATCCTGGGCCAGCATGATGTTGCCCGGCTTCACGTCGCGATGGATGATCCCCCGCGCGTGCGCGGCGGCCAGGGCCCGGGCCGACTCGGCCGCGATCCGGGCGGCCTGCCGGGGCTGGAGCGGTCCGGTCCGCCGGATGAGGGTGGCGAGGTCCTCGCCGTCGACGTACTCCATCACGATGTACGGGCCGACCGGGTCCATCCCGAAGTCGTAGACCTGGACGATGTTCGGATGGCTGAGCGAGGCGACCGCCTGGGCCTCGGCCCGGAAGCGGGCGACGAAGTCCGGATCGCGGCCGTACTCGGGGCGCAGGATCTTGACCGCAACGTCCCGGCCGAGCTGCGAATCCGAGGCCCGGTAGATCGTTGCCATGCCGCCCTGCCCGAGCAGCTCGACGAGCCGATACCGACCGCCCAGGACGCTCCCAATCTCAGCCAAACGTTGGTTCCTTTCGCCTGATCACGCGGGCGCACGCTGCCCGGCGGGCATCGTACCCCACACAGGGACGCCCGCCCGACGCACGGCGTGACGCCCGGCCAGGCCCCGGCCGGCTCGGCCTAGAGCGGGACGCTGCGCAGGTAGTCCCGGAATTCGGCGGACAGGTCGGGCCGCTGGAGGGCCAGTTCGACCGACGCCTTGAGCCAGCCCATCGTGGTCCCCGCGTCGTAGCGGGTGCCCTCGAACGCGTAGGCGTAGACATCCTGCTCCTGCATCAGCGCCTCGATCGCGTCGGTCAGCTGGATCTCGCCGCCGGCGCCCCGCTGGGTCTGCTCCAGCTTGTCGAAGATCTTGGGGGTCAGCACGTAGCGGCCGATGATCGCCAGGTCGGATGGCGCGTGGTCGGGATCGGGCTTCTCGATCAGGCCCCGGACGTGATGCAGGCGGCCATGGTCGAAGCCGTCGCCGGCCGGCTCGGAATCGATCACACCGTAGCGGCTGGTGTCCTCGTGGGGGACCTCCATCACGGCCACGACCGACGAGTGGGTCTCGTTGTAGGCGTGGATCAGTTGGCCGATGCACGGCCGATCGCCGACCACCACGTCGTCGGACAGGAGCACGGCGAACGGCTCGTGGCCGACCAGCTCCTTGGCCATCAGCACTGCGTGGCCAAGGCCGAGCTGCTCCTTCTGGCGGACGTAGGCGATCTGGGCCAGGTCGCTGATGTGCTTGATCCGCCGGAGCATCTCCACATCGCCGCGCTCCTCGAGCAGGTGCTCGAGCTCGTAGCTGACGTCGAAATGATCCTCGATCGCGCGCTTCTGGCTGGAGGTGACGATGATGATCTGCTCGATCCCCGCCGCGACCGCCTCTTCAACGGCGTACTGGATCACCGGCTTGTCGACGAGCGGCAGCATTTCCTTCGGCTGGGCCTTGGTTGCCGGCAGGAACCGCGTTCCCCACCCGGCTGCCGGGAGGACCGCCTTACGGACTCGCATCGAACCTCGCCTACGTGGGATCTGGGCAGCGGCAGTATACCGCTGGGCCCCTTTCAGCCCGGCGCCGGGACCTGCATCGGATGGGTCGGCGGGGCTCCGGCCGGGCTCGGCGCACGCTGCAGGATGACCCCCGCCGTGATCACCAGGACGCCGCCCACGAGCTGGATCGGGCCGAGCGTCTCGCCCAGGATCAATGCCGCCAGGACCGTCCCGGTGACCGGCTCGAGCATCGCCAGGATGCCCGTCCGGACCGGGCCAATCAGCCGGATCGCGACCAGGAAGAGGAGCGACGGGAGCCCCGCACCAAGCAGCCCGGCGACCAGCAGGAGGGGCCAGGCGGCCGGGTTGCGGAATGGCTGGCCGAGCGTGTCGAGCGAGCCGCTGATGCCCGCGATCAGGACGAACGCCAGCACGGCAAGCCAGAGCAGGATCGTCGCCGCCTGCTCGGTGGGGATGGCGGCGTAGCCGCGGTTGGTCGTGATGTAGACGGTCTGGGCGAGCGCGGCCAGGAGGGCCAGGCCCAGGCCCAGGCCGTCGACCACCAGCCCGGCGCCGGGCTCGAGCTGGCCGGCGACGACCAGGATCATCCCGGCCAGGGCCAGGCCAAGGGCCAGCAGCTCGAACCGCTCGGGCGCCCGGCGCTCGATTGCGATCGCGACGACGGCGACCATCGCCGGATAGGTATAGAAGGCGAGCAGGGCGAGGGCGACGGTGATCCGCCCGAAGGCGATGAAGACGGCCAGGTTCAGGATGACCCCCGCGACCGCCGCAACCGCCAGGGAGCCGAGGGCTCGGCGGGGAACCGCGGTCAGCCGGACCAGCGGCCGGCCGCGCCGGGCCAGCGCCACCAGGACAACGGTCAGCAGGATCGCCCCGAAGGTCGCCCGCCAGGTGGCGAACCCGAGCGGCGTCATGCCCGCGTCGTAGGCCAGCCGGGAGAGCGGCCCAAGGGTGCCGAAACAGGTCGCTGCGACGACGATCGCGAGCGTGCCCATGACGCGCCGGCGCGTCGGGCTGAGGCCGCCGGGCCCGGGCGTTGAGCCGGTCAGTCGGTCGGCCGCTCGGCCCGCTCGGCGCGCGGGCCACCGATCCGGATCCGGGTGAACGGGATCCGGATCTCGCTGAACACCTCGATCGAGACGAGGAAGCCCACGAACAGGAGGACCACGCCGAGGAACTTGCCGAACTCGAAGAACTCGGTCGATCCGAACCGGTTGAGGCTGTCAGTGATCGCCGGGATGAACGCGCCCAAGGCGATCAGGGCGGTGGCCGGCGCGCGGGAGTGGATCCGGCCGGTCAGCAGGGCCCGTGCCGCGCCAGGCAGCGAGACAACGAAGTTGACCAGGATCGCGACCGGCGCGATCAACAGGTTGAACAGGAAATGGTCGCCAGGCTGGTTCGGGTCGAGCGAATAGTCGAGGACCCGTTTCTTGGGCATGAACACATAGGTCGAGAAGATTGCGCCGAGGATCAGGGCGAACGAGCCGGTGATGTTGAGGAACGGGGTGAGCAGCCGGAGGGTACCCGGGAAGAGGTCGCCGACTGGCACCCGGGTGGCTGGATCGAGGGCGAAGCCTGGGGAAGCCAGCGTGGCGGTGGCCATCAGGATCACCGACAGGATCGTTGCGCCGACGACTGCGAGGGCCGCCATGTATGGCCAGCGCTCGTTCTGGAAGTAGGTCTCGACGCCGATCGCGATGGCCAGGATCAGGGCCGTGATCAGGTACAGGATCGGNNACCGCGAAGGTGTAGCCGAAGCGGGTCCTCCCGAGCAGGAAGGCCGTCCCCAGCCCGAGCCAGCCGGCCGTCCACACCGCGCCGGTCAGGTACCAGGTCCGGTAGAGCGCCTCGTTCCAGCCGGATCCGGCGCCGAGCGCTTCGCAGCCGGACGCGATCCCAAAGAAGAGCATCCCGATCGCCCAGATCAGTTGGTAGCCGTGGCGGCGGTCACGCCACTGGTCAAGGAGGGCGAGGCTGAACAGGATGGCAAGGATCGACGTGACGGCCGGCAGCGCGACGCTCATGGTTCCGGCCGATTCAGGCGGGCACGAACTCGTGGGCGTCGCGATGGAGCCCATCGCACAGGCCCCAGCGCGGCTCGTCGCCGGGGATCGGCACGGGTCGCATGATCTCGCGGACGGTGCCCAGCCGGCAGAAGAGGTGGCCCCGGGCGGCCATCCAGCGGCGGACGTGCGCGGGATCGCCGTGGAACTGGAAGGGGCCGGGGTTGAGCGCCGGTCGATCCGACCAGTTGGCCGGCAGCTCGGCGGCAACGATGTCGAGCAGGTTGATCCGCCAGGGGGTGCCCTCGATCACCTCGCGACAACCGTCGCAGCGGGTGGCCACGTTGTCCTTGACGATCGTCGTGATCCTGACGCCCATGATCTCCATCGCCCGGGATCGTAGCACCTCGGACCGGCCCTGCCGGAGACCCCGGATCCGGCCTATTGACAAGGGCAGCGGAGGGGCAGAGCGTTGAGCGACGACCAGCCGGGAACCACCGCTCGAGGACGCGGTCGTCCGGTCCGAAGTCGTCGGCGCGATGTCGCTGGCCGATCTCGGGCCGCTCGGCCGAGCCCCGCTCAGGCTGGCCTTCGTCGCCGCCGCGGCGCTCGTCGCGGTCGGGCGCGGCTGGCTCGTCCGGGGCGACCTGGTCGATGGCGTGCCGCTCGACATCGTCGCCTTCTCGGCAGCTTCGGCGCTCGTATCTGTCCTGATCGTGAGCCTGCCGACAGCGCTCCTGGTGCGCAACCCGGAGGCATACCGGACGCATCGCCTGTTGTTCGCCGGCCTGGGCATCGGCGCTGCGATCGAGATCGTCCGGCTGGCCAACCAGGCGCTGCCGGTGGACCTCGCCGAGACAGCGCTGCACTCGAACCTGTTGGCCGTGGCGTGGGTCGGAGTGCCGATCGGGACCATCCTGGTCGGCCTGGGGCTCCTCCGGCTGCGTTCGAGCGGCCCCACCCGCCGTGGCCTGCTGATCGTCCTGGCGGCCGTTTTCCTGGCCATCGCCCTCGTCCCCGCTGGGATCGGGCTGATGACGGAGCAGGTCACGATCGACCCGCTGCCGTTCGCCCTCACCTCGATCGTCGGGCCGATCGCGGCCGCCTTCGCCGCCTGGGTGGCCGTCGATGCCTGGCTCGACCGCGAGGAGCCCAGGACGTTCTGGACCTTGATCGCTGCGGCCCTGCCGATCCAGGTGATCGCCGGGCTGCTGGGCCTGGGGCTGCCGATCCCGGTCTACCTCGCCGCTCCGCTCGACCCCGAGACGCTGAACGTCCTGTTCTTCTCGAGCGCCACGATTTCGACTCTGCTCGTCCTGTGGGCCCTGGCCTTGGCCGTGGTTGCCTATGGCCGCCATACGCCACCTGCGATCGAAGGGGCCTGAGCCGGCGAAACCGCGCCGCGGGCCGCGGCGTAGAGCGCTGCATGAAGAGATTCGTGCGCCACGACCGATTCCCGGTCCAGATCGTCCTGTTCATTGCGGCGATCGTACCGCTGGTCCTCGCCGCCTGTAACAACGGCGGCGGCGGGCCCGCCTACTAGACGAGATCCACTCGGGGCAAGGGCATTCCTGGCATCGCTTGGAAGCGCGTCCGGGATCAGCCGCCAGGAGAGACCAGATGAACGTCAGCCTGACCGTGGTCCGGGCAACCGCCGGGCTCGCCCTGATCTCGCTCGTTGCCGCCTGCACGGTTGGGGCCGGCGCCACATCTGCCCCGGCTGCAGGCTCGACTGTACCGCTCGCGGCATCCGAGGTGCCGAGCGCGTCCACCCTGCCGTCGGTTGCGCCGGCGTCGGTCTCCGCGGCTGGTTCGCCCGGCCCGACGGCCTCGCCGGTCGCCCAGGGTGGTGGCGGCGGCCGCTACGGCACGGGCGCCACGCCGACGCCCAAGGCAACCGCCAAGCCCGCGGCGCCTGCGCCCAGCATCACGATCAAGTCCGGCTCGACCTCCCTGGGCATGGTCCTGGTCGACGCCGACGGGCTGACCCTGTACACCCACGCCGGCGACAGCGCGACCCACTCGACCTGCACCGCCGGCTGCGCCTCGGCCTGGCCGCCGCTGCTGGTCAAGGCCGGCACCAAGGTCAAGGGCGGCAGCGGGGTCCATGGCGCCTTCGCCACGTTCAAGCGGAGCGACGGTGGAACCCAGGTGGCCTACAGGGGCAAGCCACTCTATTCGTGGACCGGTGACTACTACCCGGGCGACACCACGGGCCAGGGCATCGGCGGCTTCAGCGTGGCAAAGGTCTAGCGCCGCCCAGGTCTCGACGGCATGAGGACATTCGCTCGGCCCGGTGCGACCGTATCATCGGCGGGTGCTGTCGCAACCCGAGCCAGCTTGTCTGCTGATCGCCGATATCTCGGGCTATACGAGCTACCTGGCGCGCGCCGAGCTGGACCACGCCCAGGACATCCTGGCCGACCTGATCGGCACCGTCGTCGGCGCGTTGCGGCCGACCTTCCGGCTGGCCAAGCTCGAGGGTGACGCCGCCTTCGCCTACATGCTCGGCGAGCGGGTCGATGGCTCGCAGCTCCTGGACACGATCGAACGGATCTATTTCACCTTCCGTCGGCGACTGCGCGACATCAGCCAGGCGACCGCTTGTGAGTGCAACGCGTGCACGCTGATGCCCAGGCTCGACCTCAAGTTCATCAGCCATCACGGCTCGATCATCCGGCACAAGATCGCCGGCCACGAGGAGCTCGTCGGCTCTGACGTGATCGTGGCCCACCGGCTCCTCAAGAACCACGTCGTCGAGCGACTCGGAACACCAGCCTACGCCCTATTCAGCTCTGCCTGCGTCGCGGCCATGGGGATCGACCCTGCCGCGCTCGGGATGATCGAGTACCGCGACAGCTACGACGACCTCGGCGAGGTGGGCGGCTGGGTCCACGACCTTGGGGCGGCCTGGGCGGCCGAGCTCGAACGCGGCAGGGTGATGGTGACCGAGCGCGATGCTGGTTACAGCTTCGAGATGGTCCACCAGGCCCCGCGCGATGTGGTCTGGTCGTTCATGACCGACCCTGCGATCCGCCCGCGCTGGCAATTTGGGGTCACCGGGGTCGATGAGCTGCCGACCGCGCCCCGACGCGGCACCGGGACCACGAATCACTGCATGCACGGGGCCGATGTCGTGGTCGAGCAGATCCTCGACTGGCGGCCGACCGACTACGTGACCCAGCGGACGACCCTGCCAAATGGCTTCACGGCAGTCTCGACCTACGCGTTCGAGGACGAGCCAGACGGGACCCGGGTCCGGATCCGCTTCACGTGGGGCAAGAGCAAGCGCGAGCGCGAAGAGCTCAGCTTCGTCCCCGGTATGCTGGCCGGGATGATCGTGCCCGGCCAGGCGAAGCTGCACGAGGTCCTGGGCGAGGAGATGACCCGCCGGGCAGCCGTCGCGGCCGAGGCGCCGGCTGAACCCGCCGCACCCGAATCGCAGGATCGCGAGCTGCTCGAGCCGATCACCCCCTAGCGGCGAGGGCCTCCCCCGATCGTGGAGTGCCTGGCCGGGACCTGACCGGCGGTACGCCGGGATCCGCGGATCGCATACTCCCGGCGTGATATCGCCCCAGACCAGCGCGACCAGCTCCGAGCCGGCGATCCGTGTCGCCGGTCTGCGCAAGACCTTCAACGTGCCCGTCCGCGAGCCCGGCCTCCGAGCCGCCGTCAGGAGCCTTGTCCATCGCGAGACCCGCGAGGTCCGGGCGGTCGATGACATCGGCTTCGAGATCGGGGCCGGTGAGGTAGTTGGCTTCCTGGGCCCGAACGGTGCCGGCAAGACGACGACCCTCAAGATGCTCAGCGGCCTCCTCTACCCCACCTCGGGCCAGGCCTTCGTCCTTGGGCATGTCCCGTCGAAACGGGAAGCCGCGTTCCTGCGCCGGATCACGATGGTCATGGGCAATCGCAACCAGCTCCAGTGGGACCTCCCGGCGCTCGACTCATACGAGCTGATCCGGGCGATCTACCGACTCGAGCCGGCGGCCTTCCGAACGACGCGGGACGACTTCATCGAGCTGCTCGACCTGGCCGACCTGGTCCACAAGCCGGTCCGCAACCTGTCGCTCGGCGAGCGGATGAAGGTCGAGATCGTCGGGGCGCTCCTCCATCGGCCGCAGATCCTGTTCCTCGACGAGCCCACGATCGGGCTCGACGTGACGATGCAGAAGCGAATCCGCTCGTTCATTGCCGAGTACAACCAGCGCTACGGCGCAACCGTCCTGCTGACCAGCCACTACATGGCCGATGTCCAGGCCCTCTGCCGGCGGGTCGTGGTCATCCACCACGGCAAGATCCTGTACGACGGCGAGCTGGCTCAGCTTGGTGCAAGGTTCAATGCGACCAAGACGATCGGGGTGACCCTCGTCGATGGCGAAGCCGACCTGTCCGCCTACGGCGAGGTGATCTCGGTCGAGGATGGCCGGGTGACCCTGCGCGTCTCGCGGGCGGCGGCGCCCGAGGTGGCCGCGCGCCTGCTGCGCGATTTGGCGGTCGCCGACCTGACCATCGAGGATCCGCCGATCGAGGACGTCATCGAGCGCGTCTTTGCCTCCGGCAGCGAGGCGCCCTGATGGCCAATGGGCTGGCGAGCCGGCCGGAGCTCGATCGCGATCGATTCGTGCCGCGCGCCGGCCTGGTCCGCGGCTGGGTCGATCTGTACCTGACGATGTTCCGGGTCGCCATCCTCAACAACATCCAGTACCGGGTGGCGAACTACTTCTACATGATCGGGATGATCGCCGAGCCGGTGATCTACCTGGTCGTGTGGTCGACGATCGCCCGCCAGGAGGGCGGCGAAGTCGGCGGCCTGACGCCCGGCCAGCTAGCCGCCTATTACATCGTCTGGACGCTCGTTCGGCAGATGAACATCGTGTTCACGGTGTACGGCTGGGACGAGCGCATTCGCGAGGGCGAGCTCTCAGCCATGCTGCTCCAGCCGCTCTTCCCGATTCACCGCGACATCGCCTTCCTGGCGGGCTGGAAGCTCGTCACGATCGTGATGTGGCTGCCGATCGCGGCGGTCCTGACCCTGATCTTCTCGCCGGCGCTGGACGTCCGGCCGATCGACGTGGCCGTCTTCGCGGTCGCGATCTGGGGCGCCTATCTCGTTCGGACGATGCTCTACTGGATCCTCGGGATGGCCTCCTTCTGGACGACCCGCGGCGGGCCGATCTTCCAGCTGATGTTCACCGCCGAGCTGCTCCTGTCGGGCCGGCTCGTACCGCTGTCGCTGCTGCCCGACTGGGCCCAACGGCTGGCCGACGTGCTGCCGTTCAAGTGGACGTTCGGCTATCCGATCGACGCCCTGATCGGCCAGCTCCCGACCGGCGAACTCGTCGGCGGCCTGGCGATGCAGCTGCTGTGGATCGTCGTCGGGGTGATCGGGGTGCGGGTCGTGTGGCGAGTAGCCATCCGGCGTTACTCGGCGGTCAACGGCTGATGGCCGGTCGCGAGCCGCTCCGACCATTCGTCCTGGCCGCCCGCTTCTTCCGGATCGGAGCCCTCAACGAGCTCCAGTACCGGGCGAACTTCGCCATCCAGGTCTTCCAGTCGGCGATCGCCCTCGGGACCGGCCTCGCGGTGCTGGCCCTGGTCTTCAGCCAGACAACCGCGCTGAATGGCTGGTCGGAGCCGGAGCTCCTGGTGGTGATGGGCGTCCACATCCTGATGGGCGGGCTGATCGGCATGGTGATCCAGCCCAACATGGTCCGGCTGATGGAGGACATCAGGCGCGGCTCGCTCGACTTCGTCCTGACCAAGCCGGACGATGCCCAGGTCCTGGTCAGCGTTCGCGATATCCAGGTCTGGCAGGCGGTCGATGGCTTGACGGGGGCGATCGTCATCGTCTTCGCGGTTGCCCAGCTCGGTGGCGCCGTCGGGCTCGGCCAGGCGCTTCTCTTCGGGCTAGCCTTCGTCCTCGGCGGCCTGACGATCTACTGCTTCTGGCTGATCCTGACGGTCGGCGCCTTCTGGGTCGTCAGGATCGACCAGATCGTCGAGCTCTTCGAGGGCGTCTATCAGTCCGGCCGCTGGCCGGTCACGATCTATCCGGGCTGGCTGCAGGTCTCCCTGACGTTCCTCGTCCCGATCGCCTTCGCGGTCACGGTCCCGGCCCAGGCGCTCACCGGCCGGTTGACGCTCGGGACGCTGGCCCTGGCCGCCGGCTTTGCCATCGGCCTGATGGCGTTCACCCGCTGGTGGTGGCGGTTCGGCTTGCGTCGCTATTCAGGAGCGTCTGCCTAGAGCGGCGCTAACCCAGGCTCCTGCGGTAATGCGCCTCAAGACCGATCTGCCGGAAGCCCATCCGTTCGTACAGCCGCAGCGCACCGCTGGGATTCTCGGTATCGACGCTGAGGGCAGCCTCAGTCATCCCGCGGGCGCGGATGAGGGGCAAGCTGGCGGCGATCAACGCCTGGGCCAGGCCTCGTCGTCGCCATGGCCTTCGCACGCTGATGTGCTCGACCCATCCCCGGCGCCGGTCGTACTGCTCGTTCTCCTCGGCGTTGATGAAGCTGCGGACCTGGCCAGCGACCTCATCTTGATCCCAGGCGATCCGCCACAGGGTCGTGTCAGTCATCGGGCTGTTTCGGAACTCCTCGTAGTCGGCCTCCGACGCGAGCCACGCCCCCCAGTGGTCGGCAAAGGCCTCCTGGTCCGCCGCCCAGATCGCCGGCAGGTGCTCCGGGCGAACGTCGCGAATCTCGAGACCGACAGGCAACGGTGCATCCGCCCGGTCGGCCAGATCGCGTCGGGCCATCGCGTAGTGATAGCGGGCCGGCGTGTAGCCAGCCTTACGGAGCAGGGCCGCACGGCCGTCGTCCGCTGGATCTCCGTGGACCTGGAGCCAGGCGGGCGTCTTCGGGGCGGCGGCCGCGATCTCCCCGATCCGGGCCTCGAGCGAGCGGAGCATCGCCCATCCAATCCCGCGCCGCCGCCACGTGGGGTCCAGGAAGCAGACCGACTGGTAGACCCTGTCCCCGGCCCGTTCGTCGTACCAGAAGCAACGAGCGTAGCCGACGAGATGGCCATCGGCGGTTACGGTGAATGCGTCACGAGCAAGGTCGCAGTTCGCCAGGTGGGCGTAGGCGGCAACCATGTCCTCGACAGTCGTGAGAAATGCCTCACCCGACGCGATCCGGCTCGAATTGGCGACCTCGGTCATCGCCGCGAAATCTTCGGGTACCCGCATGTGGCGCAGGCTGACGCCTTCAATCGGGGGCAAGTCGATGGCGGGCTCATACAGAGGGGCTTCGGGCAAGGTTTGTCCCTCCCTCGCGGGTGTCGGCGACGGGTGACGTTCGTCCGTCAGATCGTAGGGCCCGCAGGGTCGAGCCCATACGGGCGTCCCGTGGTTAGATTCAGGTTCACCAGCGCGACGCTGGAGATGGTCGGCGACGACGGAGGTTCGCGATGTTTGGGGCACACGTGATCATCTACAGCAAGGACGCGGCCGCTGATCGCGTCTTCTTCCGGGACGTCCTCGGGCTTCCGTCAGTAGATGCCGGTCACGATTGGCTCATCTTTGGGCTCCCGCCGGCGGAACTAGCCGTTCATCCAGCCGAGGAAGACGTCGGGCATGAGCTGTATTTCATGTGTGACGACTTGAACGCCGAGATCGCGGCACTTCGAGACAAGAGCGTCAGCTGTTCCGGCGTTGAAGAAGCATGCTGGGGCTCGGTCACCAAGATCCAGCTACCGGGCGGCGGTGAGGTCGGGCTGTATCAACCCAAACACCCGGTGGCGTTGGTTCGCGCCGCAACCTGACCGACGCTCCGGCCGGCTCCGCCACCTCCGGCTCGCGGAATCGAGGTGCCTAGGACGATCGAGGGGCCTAGGACGATCGAGGGACGGGCGCTTCCGCGAACGCGGCCTACGCTCCCTCCGATGGACGTTGGCGGCGAACTACGATCAGGGTCAGCGACACGGGCGGCGCGGCGCCTCCGCCTGCGCTATCCGGGCACCTGCGAGCGTTGCGGCACCGAGCTGGCGCCGGGAACCGACGCCGTCTACGACGCCGCCCGAAAGACGATCCGCTGCGTATCGTGCCCGGTCTCGACGGCGGCACCGGCCGAGGCGCCCATCGACCTTGGCCACGCCGGGGGCTCGGCTCGGCACGAGTTCGAGCAGCGCAAGGCAAACCGCGAGGCGCGAGTCAAGGGTCGCTTCGGGGTCCGGGTCGGTGGGGTGATCGTCGCCCTGACGAGCGAGCCTCAAACGACCCGCGCCTGGGGGGACGGCGCCCGAGGCGAAGAGCTGCTGGGCGAGGCACTTGCGGGCGTTCCTGGGATCGTTGTCCTGCATGATCGCCGGATGCCCGGAACCCGAGCGAACATCGACCACATGGTGATCGGTCCGAGCGGTGTCTTTGTCGTCGACGCGAAGCGGTACGCCGGCCGGATCGGGATCCACAACAAGGGCGGCCTGTTCCGCAGCGACCACCGCCTGTACGTCGGTCGGCGCGACTGCTCGGCGCTGGCAGATGGCGTTGCCTGGCAGGCTGGGGTCGTGCGCGAGGCGCTCCGCGCCACCGGCGTCGAGGCGCCGCCACCGGTCACGCCCGTCCTGTGCTTCGTCGACGGCGATTGGCCGTTGCTCAATCCGCCGAGCACGTTCCGGGGCGTCCGCCTGGAGAACCAACGCTCAGTCAAGAAGCTCGTCGGCCAGGGGTCCGCCGTTGATCCCAAGGCCATCGATCGAGTGGCCCGCGTCCTGGCGAAGGCACTCCCGGCGAAATAGCCTAAGTAGGCGCTCCGCCTGCTTCGAGCGTCTCGCCGCGCTCCGTTCAGCGAGCCACGACCGCGTAGACCTGGCGCTCCCCGTCGTCTCCCTTGAGCAGATGGCGATCGCGAGGTCCCGGCGATCGACTGGACGCCTTCCAGCTCGACCGCTCTTCGAACGGAACAGGAGTGCCCCCAAGGGGATTCGAACCCCTGATCTCCACCTTGAAAGGGTGGCGTCCTAGGCCTCTAGACGATGGGGGCCAGAGCGGGCCGAGTGTATCAGGGGCTCGCCCTCAGACCGCCTTGGCGACCGCTGTGGGAGCGACCCGCGTCCACAGGATTCCGTCGCCGATCCAGGGCATTGCCGCGTCTCGCATGGCTTCGGCAACGGCTTCCGGGCGCATCGGAAAGGCGGCCTCGATGGTCCTCGGATGCTCCCGAATGATCGCCTGGTGATGGCGCGTCCTGGGCAGGATCAGGACGGCGTGGATCGGCAACCCGGCGCCGCGACTCGAGGCATGCGAGCTGCGAACCGCGTCACGCTTGGAATGAAGCTCGCGGATTATCTCTTCGAGACTCCCGACGCGGGTCTCGACCTCACAAAGCACGGTGCACATGGGTCCGTCCAGGCGCAGGTCGATCGACCGCCGATCGAGACCGCCGATCGGAGTTTCGATGGTCGCCCTCCAGCGCCGATCGACGCCGGCCAGCACGGTCTCGACGATTCGAGCCTGGGCGGCGTCGCGAATGAGCGGGCCTGAATTGACATAGGCGCTCAAGCGCAGGTCAGCCCCAAGGACCGCAGCCACGCGAAATCGGATCGGAAGGCCGACGGTCGGATCTCCGTGCTCGAGACGAGTGATCACACTCCGGTCAATTCCGAGCGCACGACCAACGGCTGCCTGGGTCAAGCCCGACCGGAGACGCAGCTGGGTCAGCTCCTCGCCGAGCCGATTTGCCTGGCGCCGTGCCTGCCGGTCACCCTCGTTGATCGCGGTCCTGCTGATCGCCATCGTCCACCCATCTGATACAGCGGCCCTAGCAACGCGGCTGGTGTTCCTAGTACAACAAACAGGCATTTGCGGGCACTTATTGGCCGGATTTCAGACCCGGACCGCCAGTGGCCACGCTTGGGCTTGGTGTCGACGGCGTCGCGATCGGCTGCGAAACGTCGGATTGAAGGCGAAATCCCGGGTTTGTTGTCCTCAGAACACCCCGCGGGACACGGCGCCGCCGACGGACGCGGCGCCGTGGGGCCGCTGAACGACGTGGGGCCGCGCTCAGCCGGGGTGGTAGAGGAGGCCCAGGATCGTGGCGAAGGCGAGCACGCCGGCTGCCGCGATCGCGGCGAAACCGCCGGCCAGGGCCAGGACGACGGCCCGTCCGGCGCGGCCATCGCGGGCGGCTCGATAGGTCGCGGCGGCGCCGGAGAAGGCCAGGACGACGAGCACGATCCCGAAGATCGCGGCGGCCGTCGCCAGGAGAGGGATCTGGCTGCTGTCGCGCTTGAGGAATGCGTAGGCGACCAGCCCCAGCGAACCGACCAGGGCAATCGCCAGCGCGATCTGGATCGGGCCGAGCCGGGGGGGGCTGAACCGGCTCGTCATCCGCCGCCCCTGGTGCGGTGATAGACGGCCAGGTTGTAGCTCAAGCGCGGGCGCTTCAGCGTGGCCAGCACCGTTGCGCCGGCGGCGCCAAAGACCTCGACCAGGAACGTCGCGGCAACCTCCATCGATTCGAACGTCCAGAAGCAGTGGACGACCCGGATCCGAAACCCGTTCTTGAGGAACCAGCCGTTGCGCCGGCTCCAGCTGCCATATTCGGGCAGATCGCCCCGCAACCGGGAAACGTCGTCCCGGCCGTAGTCATGGACGACCAGCAGCCGGCCCGCGTGGCGCAGGACGCGATCCGCTTCGTCCAGCTCGCCGGGGCTCGACGACCGAAAACCCGACCAATAGGAGACGAGCGCGTCGGCGCTGTCGTCGGGACGCCGGATCTGGCCCGCCCGATCGTCGACCACCGAGGTGACCCGCGCGCCGATCTCTTCGAGCTGCCGTGCCCGTGCACTACCGCCGCCGAGAAGGATCACATCGCGACCGCCCACCGGGCCGAGTGCTTCGAGTGCGCGGGGGATCTTGCCTTCGACGTCAAGACTGCCGAGCAGTCGGCCGGCCAGCTCGGAGTTGGCCGGTTCGAATGGGAGATCAGCCACAGACGCCCGAGTATAGCCGCGCTCAGCGCCCGATCAGGATGGTGTCTCAGATCGGCGCGCCGATCCTGCCCGGGGCGCGCCGTTCCGAGACGTCGCGCGAGTCAGGCCGGCAGGAGCACGGCCCCGTAACGGGCCGGCAGGACGAGGTCGAGCCGGCCGGCGCCGTCGACCGCGGTCGGCCCCAGGCCTTCGTCCGAGTCGGCCGTCACGAGGCTGGGCGCCAGGCGCATCCCGGCCAGCTCGGCGGCCTGCACCGGCAGGGCCACCGCACCCTCGCCGGCATTGACCACGACCAGTGCCGGCGGCGCACCGTCCGCGATGTCACTGGCCTCGTCCCAGCGCCCAGAGCGCAGGATCGCCACGGCGTCGCCCGAGGTACCCACGATCCGCAGCCCTCCGCCGCGCAGGACGCCAACGTCGTGTCGCAACCGGAGCGCGGCCCGAACGAACCCAAGGGTCGGCTGATCCCAGGCCGACTCGTCCCACGGGAATGCCCGCCGGCAGTCGGGATCGTTGGCCCCTTCGAGCCCGATCTCGTCACCGTAGTAGACGCACGGAGCGCCGGGCAGGCTGGCCTGCAGCAGGAACGCCATCCGGACGGCGGCCTCGTCCCGGCTGAACAGGGTCCGGATCCGGGGCGTGTCGTGGCTGTCGAGCAGGTTGAGCTGGACCGCAGTCGTCTCGGGGGCGTAGGCGCCCAGCACGGCGCCGATCCGCTCGGCCATCTCCTCTCCGCTCAGGCGCCGGATCTGGGAGTACTCGTGATGGCTGCGGACGACCGCGTCATCGAGGTGATGGGCTCCGGCAAAGCCCAGGATCGCCTCCGCCAGCGGATAGTTCATTACCGCGTCGAAGCGATCGCCGGCCAGCCATTCCGGCGCGACCCGCCAGATCTCGCCGACCAGGTAGGCGTCGGGGTTGACCGCCCGGACCCGCGTCCGGAACGCCTGCCAGAACGGCGGATCGGCGATCTCCTCGGGCACGTCGAGCCGCCAGCCGTCGATCCCGAACCGGATCCAGTGCTCGGCCACATTGAGCAGGTAGTCGCGGACCGGCTGGTAATCGGTGTTCAGCTTGGGCAGTGCGGGCAGACCCCACCAGGCCTGGTAGCCGAGGCGATCGAGCGAGCTGGCGTCCTCGCCGGGCTGGCCCGGGGCGTTGGCCGTCCGCCCCGTATCCGGGTAGGCGAGCAGCTGCTTGCCGGCGGCCAAGGCCACCCGGTCCTCCCGGAACCAGTCGAGGTAGGGCGAGCCGTTGCCGTTCTCGAGGATGTGGTGGAACGCCCAGAAGCCACGCCCGGTGTGGTTGAAGACGCCGTCGAGGACGATTCGCATCCCCCGGGCGTGGACCGCGTCGATCAGCTCGCGCAGGGCGGCATCGCCGCCAAGGAGCGGATCGACCCGCAGGTAGTCGTACGTGTGGTAGCGATGGTTCGAGGCCGAGGCGAAGATCGGAGTCAGGTAGAGCGCGGTGATCCCGAGGTCCGCCAGCATCGGCAGGTGCTCGGCGATGCCCAGCAGGTCGCCGCCCTTGAACCCGTGCAGCGTCGGTGGGTCGGCCCACGGCTCGAGGTGCCCCGGCTTGGGCACCCGGTCGCTGGCGGCGAAGCGGTCGGGGAAGATCTGGTAGAAGACGGCATCGCGAACCCAGCGCGGCGTGTCGATCACCGCTGCAGCCTAGCGTCCCGACCGGCGCGCAGTTGTCCGGCTCTCAGGGCTCGTCCAGGTAGGTACGGACCTCGGGCGCGAGGAGCCCCCGGAAGAGGAGCAGGGCGAACGCCAGGGCGAACAGGGTGGCCGCGATCCGGGGACCCGTCTGGATGAACGACAGCCAGGCCAACGGGACGGCGGGGATGGTCAGGCTGGCCAGGCCGAGAGCCAGGCCGCGGGCCGCCTCCTTGCGCTGGAGGACGAGGGTGATCGTGAAGATCGTGTACGCCAGCAGGACCATCACCACGACCCCGATTGGGCTGACCGGCGCCGAGATCGCCTGGTCCACCACGAACCGGAGGGACAGGCCGATGACGGCCAGGATCAGGAAGCCGTAGACCAGGAAGACCCGGATCCCCGACGGCATCCGGCGGCGGGCGGTTGACGACCCGGGCCGGCTGGCGGACGACTTCGACGGCTGCGATCCCATGGCGGGATTCTGCCACGCCTTCGCAGGGTTGCCCCGAGTGGTCCATCGATCGCATGCCGGACGGGGGCGGCACGAGTCGGCCGGGGACGGTAACCTAGGCCGCCGGGCCCAACGTCCGGCGCTCCTGACTCGCTGCGCACCCATCCCCTGACGTTTGAGGACACCTTGAGCAAAGCCTCTCGCCGCAGCTCACGGACCACCCGTGGCGCGGCCGGCCGTCCGGGCAGCGCCGGACCTACCGGCAGTTCTGCGTCGATTCCCGGCCGCCCTTCGAGCGCCGGCGGGGCGAACCCGCCCGGTAGCGGCCTGTCGAGCGACCAGGCCGGCTCGCCCAAGGTCGACGCAAGCGCACTCGCGAGTCGCGCTCCGGTTGCCCGGCCGGCGACGACGCGCGGCGCTGGATCTCGACCCGCCGGCAGCCGGCCCGCCAGCTCGAGCCGTCCCCGCCGGACGCTCTACCAGCCGTCGTTCTATGGCCGTCACCGAATGGCGCTGTTCGGCGGCGGCCTGGCGATCATCGTGGCCCTGGTCGGCGGGTTCTTCTTCTTCAGCCTGACCGCGTCGGCCTATTCCTGCGGCACGATCCCGGCACCGCTGCCCTCGGGCACGCCGTTGCCGAACGGCTCACCGGCACCCCTCGGCCAGGCCCAGCCAGACATGGGCAACCTCCACATCGCGATCGGTTCGAGCCACAAATACGCCTATTGCCCGCCGGCCTCCGGGCCGCACTACAACAACATCGGAGTCGACGGCCCGATCCCGGCCAAGTTCTACGGGCCGGACGACGGCACGAAGCCCGAGGGTTGGATCCACAACATGGAGCACGGCGCCGTCGTGATCCTCTACAACTGCAAGCTCGGCGCCTGTGACGACGCGACCCAGGCGGCGCTCCAGGCGATCCCGGTCGGCTTCCCGGACAGCCCCGTGTGCGGGACCAAGGCCGGTGTTCTCGCGCCCGTGATCGCCCGCTTCGACACAATGCCGACTGAATTCGCGGCGATGGTCTGGGACCGCGTCCTGTACATGAACACCCTCGACGTGAACGAGATCAAGACGTTCTATGCCACGCAGGGCGAGCTCTATAACCCGGAGCCGCAATGTGCCCGTCCTTCGCCCAGCCCATCGGCGGGACCGAGCAGCGCCCCGTCGACCGCACCCTCCGCCGCTCCGTCAGTTACGCCGTCGGCAGCGCCATCGAGCGCCCCGCTGCCAACTGCCTCGCCCAGCCCGAGCTGACCCATGGCTCGCCGCGAGAAATACGTCGACGACGGGACCGCCGATCGCCTGTTCGCATATCGCTCCGAGGGCGGCCTCGGTGGTGTGGGGGTGCCGGTTGAGGGGATGGCCCTCGGCCGCCTCGGCCCCGACGGCCAGGTGCGGACCGAGGGGCGAACCGTGCCGGTCGGCGACCTGACTCCGGCGCCACCGGTTCCCCGACCGGGCAAGATCGTGTGCATCGGCCTGAACTACGCCGATCATGTCGCCGAAGGTGGCCGGAGCGGCCCGGATCGGCCGCTTATCTTCGCCAAGTTCAGCAACGCGGTGGTGGCCGACGGCGAGCCGGTCATCCGGCCGGCCGGCAGTCACGCCCTCGACCTGGAAGGCGAGCTCGGGGTGGTGATCGGCCGCGGCGGCCGGCACATCCGGGCGGCGGATGCCTACAGCCATGTCCTGGGCTACGTGGTCGTCAACGACATCTCGGCGCGCGATTGGCAGGGCAGCCCGCCCGCCCTGCGGCCCGGTGAAACGGGCGATGGCCAGTGGCTGCGGGCCAAGGGCTCCGACACCTTCCTGCCGATGGGCCCGGTCCTCGCCTTCAAGACGGCAATCCCCGACCCCCATCGGTTGCGCATCCGGTCGTGGCTCATCCCGGGCAGCGGCCCCCAGGCCGGAACCCCGGTCCTGATGCAGGACGGCAACACCGGCGACATGATCCACCGGATCCCCGAGCTGATCGAGTTCGTCAGCGCCTCGATCAGCCTGGAGCCCGGCGACGTGATCTCGACCGGCACGCCGTCCGGGGTCGGCGTCTTCCGGACGCCGCCTGTCTTCCTCGAACCGGGCGATCGAGTTCGGGTGGAGATCGAGGGGATCGGCTCGGTCGAGAACCCGATCGTTGCCGACGACTAGACTCGGGCTCGAGGAGGCAGGCATGGCCGATGGCCAGATCCCGAGCACGATGCGAGCCCTGGTCAAGGCCAATCCGACGACCGGGGCCGAGCTGCGCGACGTGCCTGTCCCGGTGCCCGGCGACGGCGAGCTGCTGATCCGGGTCGAGGCCGCCAGCCTGTGCGGCACCGACCTCCACATCTACCGCTGGGACGACTGGGCACAAAGCCGGCTGGGTGGCGGCCTGCCCCGAATCTTCGGCCACGAGATGGCCGGCCGGGTGGTTGCTCACGGCCCGAACCTGCGTGGTCGGGGCGAGATTCCGCTGGGGACCCTGGTCGCAGCCGAGACCCATCTGGTCGACCAGAGCTGCTACCAGTGCCGGACCGGGCGGGAGCACGTCTGCGCGAACCTTCGGATCCTGGGCGTGGACATGGACGGTGCGTTCGCCCAGTACATCGCCTTGCCGGCCCACAACGCCTGGCCGTCCGAGGGCCTCAGCCCGGAGATCGCCGCGATCCAGGAGCCGATGGGTAACGCCGTTCACGCCGCGTTCGTCGAGGAGCTGGCGGGCCAGACGGTGGTCGTCACCGGCTGCGGCCCGATCGGCCTGATGACCGTCGCGATCGCCAAGCTCGCCGGCGCCGCGCGGGTCTTCGCCACCGACATCAACCCCGAGCGGCTGGAGATCGCCCGGCGGATGGGCGCCGACGTGGTGATCAACGGCAAGGATGACGTCGTCGCCCGGCTGCGCGAGCTGACCGGCGGCATCGGTGTGGACGTCGTCCTCGAGATGAGCGGGGCCGAGATCGCGATCCGGCAGGGCTTCGAGGCGGTCACCAACGGCGGCCGGGTCTCGCTCCTGGGCATCCCCGAGCGGCCGATCACCCTCGAC
>PNAZ01000062.1:21432-35340 GCA_003169655.1 Chloroflexota bacterium | reverse complement strand
AAGCACCTCTATCGCTCGCTGCGGGTGATGAGCTCGGCGCAGGGCCCCGAGGTGATCGTCGACGGGCGGGCCTGCATCAGCTTCAGCTCGAACGACTACCTCGGGCTGACCCATCATCCCCGGCTGCGGGCCGCCGCGCTGGCCGCGATCGAGTCATACGGAGCAGGCTCGGGTGCTGTCCGCACGATCGCCGGCACGATGTCACTCCACGAGGAGCTCGAGGCGACGCTGGCCCGCTTCAAGCACACCGAGGCGGTCCTGACCTTCCCGTCCGGATTCAGCGCCAATACGGCGGTGATCCCGACGATCACCGGCGAGGCCGACCTGATCGTCAGTGACAGCCTCAACCATGCCTCGATCATCGACGGGATGCGCCTCTCGAAGGCGCCCCGCGTCGTCTATCCGCACGCCGACCTCGGCGCGCTGCGCGAAGCTCTGGCGGCGGCCCGGCGCGACGGTCGGCCCGACGGCGGCGGAGCGCACCGGCTGATCCTGGTGGTGACCGACGGCGTCTTCAGCATGGACGGCGACATCGCCCCGCTGCCCGGGATCGTGGCCGCGGCCGAGGAGGTCGGGGCGGCGGTGATGGTCGACGACGCGCACGCCTCCGGTGTGCTGGGCGCGGCCGGCCGGGGCACGGTCGACCATTTCGACCTCCACGGCCGGGTCGCGATCCAGGTCGGCACGCTGAGCAAGGCGGTCGGCGTGCTGGGCGGCTACGTCGCCGGATCCCAGGACCTGCACGACCTCCTCGTCCAGCGCGCCCGGCCATTCCTCTTCTCGACGTCCGCGCCGCCGGCCGTCGCGGCGGCCTGCCTCGAGGCAATCCACGTCCTCGAAGAGGAGCCGGCGCTCCATGAACGGCTGTGGGCGAACACCCGCCTGTTCAAGGCCGGGCTGGCCCGGCTGGGCTTCGACATCGGCGTCTCCGAAACGCCGATCACGCCGGTGATGATGGGCGACTCGGCGCTCGCCGGCCGGTTCTCGGACCGGCTCTTCGACGAAGGCGTCTTTGCCCAGCCGATCGTCTTCCCGACGGTCGCCCTGGACAAGGCTCGAATCCGGACGATCGTGACGGCCGCCCACACCGAGGCCCACATCGATCGAGCCCTGGCCATCTTCGACCGGATCGGCCACGAGCTGGGCCTGATCGCGGGGTGACCGACAAGGCGGTGATCGAGGGCACGCCGGCGCCGGTCGCCGATCGGCAGGCACGCGACCTGCCCCTCGACTCGCACCTGCATACGAACCAGTCCTTCGACAGCCAGGTCCCGATCGACGTCTACGGCGCGCTGGCCGCCGAGCGCGGGATCGCCGAGCTGGCGATCACCGACCACATCGACTTCGATCCGCGCTGGCTGAACTTCGACCCCGACTTCGGAGCCCGCGAGCGGATCCTGCGGGCGGCGGCCGAGCGCTGGGCGCCACACGGCGTCGCGATCCGCTTCGGGCTGGAGGTGAGCTACGAGTCGAACCGGGAAGAAGAGATCCGCGAGCACCTGCGGGCCCACGCCTACGACTTCGTGATCGGCTCGGTCCACGTCACGATCGATTCGCCCTATCAAGCTTCGCGGGTCGCCGGCTTCGTCGCCGGGCGCAGCCTCGACGAGATCGTCGAGCCCTCGTTCAGCGAGGTGGTGGCCGCCGCGCGGAGCGGCCTGTTCGACACGATCGGCCACCTCGACTCGATCAAGCGCTACCTGCTGCCACACGTGACGCCCGCCCAGTTCGCCGAGCGACTCGACCTCTATGAGCCGCTCCTCCAGGCGCTGGTCGACGGTGGCGTGGGCCTCGAGGTCAACACCAGTGGGCTGCGCCAGGCGACCGGCGAGACGTACCCCTCGGCGGCGGTCGTGGCCCGCTTCCGGGAGCTCGGTGGCGAACGGGTCACGGCCGGCTCGGACGCCCACCGGCCGAGCTGGTTCGCCCACGGCCTGGACGCCGCCTATCAGATTGCGGCCGACGCCGGTTTTGCCGAGATCGCCTTCCGGCGCGGACCGGGCGAGCCCGTCGCGGTCGTGATCCCCGACCGGTTCCTCGACCGATGAAGCTGACGGTGATCGGCGCGGGACCGGCCTACACCGATCGCGTCGGCGCGGTCGGAGCGAGCTACCTCGTGACGTCGGGCGAGACGACGCTGCTCCTCGACCTGGGCCACGGCGCGTTCGCCAACCTGGCCGGCACGCTCGAGCCGTCCACCCTCTCGGCGATCGCGATCAGCCATCTCCATCCTGACCACTTCATTGACCTCGTGCCGCTCAGGCACTACCTCCGTTACGAGTTCCACCCGCCCCGCCGGGTCACCCTGCTCGCGCCTGCCGCGCTCACCGAACGACTCGACGCCCTCCTTGCCCAGCCCGGGTTCAGCGCCGAGTCGCTCGACGTCGTCCCGCTGGCCGACGGCCTGGACCGCGTGATCGGCACGCTCCGGCTCGAGGCTCGCAAGGTCACCCACACCGACGATTCATATGCCTTCCGGGTGAGCCCGATCAACGCATCGGCCTACGAGACCCTCGCTGTCCACCGGCGCGTCGGAGACGGCGGCGTGACTGGCTCTGGCAGCACACCTGGTCTGGTCTACTCGGGCGATTGCGGGCGAGCCGCCGACCTTCGGCCACTGATCCAGCCCGGCGACCTGCTCCTGTCCGAGGTCTCGTTCGGCCTGGGGCCCGTCCCGCCGGGTGCCTTCCACCTCGACGCCGACGATGTGGGGGCGCTGGCGGCCGAGGCTGGGGCCAGCCGGATCCTGCTGACTCACCTGCTCTCCGGACGCGACCGGGCGGCGACCGAGGCGGCGACGACTCGCGCAGCGGGCGGGATCAGCGCCAGGCTGGTCGATCCCGGGGATCGCTTCGACCTCTAGCCGGCCGCCCCTCTCCGCCCTGGCGTCGGGGCCTCGGCTACCATTCCGAGCGTGATCCCCCAGCTGAACGTCGAACCGACCCTGCGGGGCGCCGCGATCCAGGCGATCGAGCGAGCGCTGGCCGTGGCGACCCGGGCCGGGACGTTGCCTGCGCCCATCGATGAGGCCGGCCCACTGGTTACCGTCGAGGTGCAGCGGCCGGCCAAGCCCGAGCACGGCGACCTGGCCACGAACCTGGCGATGAAGCTGGCCCGTCCCTATCGGCGGGCACCGCTCGAGATCGCCCAGGCGATCGCCGCCGAGCTCAGCCGGGAGGTGGTCGAAGATCCCGCCGGGACCCCGTTTGCCTCGGTCGACGTCGCGCCGCCGGGCTTCATCAACCTGCGCCTGTCTGACGCGGCCCTGGACGGTGTGATTGCCCGGATCCTGGCCGAGCCGGCGAGCTGGGGCCGGGTTGCGGCGGCCAGGTCGCGGCGGATCAACGTCGAGTTCGTGTCGGCCAACCCAACCGGTCCGCTGACGATCGGCAACGCCCGCGGCGCGTTCGTCGGCGACGTCCTGTGCCGGATCCTCGAGGCCGGCGGTCACACGGTCGCGCGGGAGTACTACTTCAACGATTCCGGTGCCCAGATCGGCAAGCTGGGCGTGACCGTCTTCGCGCTGCGGACCGGCACACCGGTCCCCGAGGACGGCTATCACGGCGACTACACCCAGGCGCTCGCCGACGAGCTGCCCGAGTCGGTCCTGGCCGCAGCCCGGGCACCCGGCGCCGATCCCGCCGAGGTCGTCGGCGCCTGGGCGGCCGGCGCGGTGCGGACCGGGATCGAAGCGAGCCTCGCCCACCTCGGCGTCCACTTCGACGTCTGGAAGAGCGAGGGCTCGCTCCANNTTCGGCGACGACAAGGACCGGGTGATCCTGCGCTCGAACGGCGAGCCGACCTACTTCGCATCGGACATCGGCTACGTGACCGAGAAGTTCAGCCGTGGCTTCGAGGAGCTGATCTACATCTGGGGCGCAGACCACCACGGGACGGTCGCCCGGGTACGCAACGCGGCCCAGGCGATGGGCTACGACAAGGAAGCCGTCCGGATGCTGCTGATCGCCTGGGTCCGCTTCATCGTCGATGGGGTCGAGGTCTCGATGAGCAAGCGGGCCGGCACGTTCATCACCCTCGACCAGCTCCTCGACGAAGTGGGCGTCGACGCGGCCCGCTGGTTCTTCGCCTCGCGCGGGCCGACCTCCGGGATCGATTTCGACATCGAGCAGCTTCGCGGCCAGCGCGAAGCGCTCGAGCGGGGCGACCACGAGCTGGCGAGCCGAAGTCCCGCCTACTACGTCCAGTACGCCCACGCCCGGATCGCCTCGATCCTCGGCCGGGCGACCGAGGCAGGGCTGGGGCCCGCGGCGTCTGTGGGTCCTGCGATCTCTGACTCAGCGGAGGGCTTCCTCGCCCGCCAGGTCGTGCGCCTGCCCGAGGTGGTCGAGGACGCCGCCGCCCTCGAGGAGTCGCAGGGGATCACCGCCTTTGCGACCGAGCTGGCCACCGCGTTTCACGCCTTCTATCGCGACGCGAAGGTCGTCGACGCGTCCGAGCCGGAACGATCCCGCGCCCGTCTGGCGCTCGTGTCGGCGGCCAAGGTGACCTTGGCCAATGCCCTGGCCCTGCTCGGCATCTCCGCCCCGGAGTCGATGTAGCGGCTGGCTCCTAGCCGGCCAGGCCCAGGGCGCCGGCCAGGGCGTTGATCGTGGCCTCGTCCGAGGCGATGAACAGGACCACCTGGTTGGTGCTGCCCGGATCGATCATCGCCGTGCTCGACGGCAGGAGCTTGAGGGTCGGCCCGGCGGAGGCCGCGAACTCGGTCGCGTCGGCCAGCGTGTCCCACTTGGTGATGATCACGATCCCGAACGTGCTGCCCTTCTCGACGAGCGCGATTCGGTCGCCGCCCCAGCCGGCCGCGGCGGCTACCGCCTGGGTCGCCGCGACCTTGCCGACCTGCTCCAGCCAGATCCGGAACTGGAGTTCGCCAAATGTGTCGGTCAGCGGCATCGTCCAGCCCGCGCCCAACGTGGCCGGCAGCGACGCCGGGATCGTCACGGCTGTCCGCGCCTCGTGGCTCGACCACTTGTCGAAATGGAGGATCTGCTCGGTCGAGTCAGGTGGGCTGGCATAGGCGGCGTCGACGGCCGCCCAGCCCCCCAACGCGTGGATGTCCGAGACCCACGTCAGGCCCTGCTCATAGGGGAACAGCAGGGTCTCCCTGAGGTCGTCGGGCATCGAGTTGAGGATCGCGGTCTGGCTGGGATCACTCGCCTCGGCCGCCATCTGGAGGAGCTGGGCCACGGTCAGGTTCTTCTGCGCCCAGAGGCTCATCAGCAGGGTCGCGTCACCCTCCGGCAAGGACAAGCGGGCCAGGGCCCGATCCGAGTTGCTCGTATCGTTGAGACCAAGCTTGTTCAGGCCGAAGTTCTGGTCCTGGAGCGCGTGGTCGAACTCGTGGGCGTAGCTGATCTGCTCGATCGGGCCGAGCTGGCCGGACTTCGAGACGACGTCCATCGTCTTCGCGTCCGGGTCATACAGCCCGGCGACCTGGCTCGACAGCAGCTGGACGTACAGGTCCTTGAGCGAGGCGTCGACCGGGAAGAGCCCGAGGGCCTTCTCGACCCGCTCGTTGGCGGCGACCAGGGCCGGCGGATTGCTTTGGTCGAAGGAGGCCTGGATCTTGGCCGTCAGCTGGGCCGGCGTCAGGATCTCCTGCTTCACATCCGACTTCTTGGTGAGCTCGCGGATCTGCTGGACGGATGACTCGATCGCGGCCACGACCGCGTCGTTGTCGACGGAGGGGGCCGGCGTGATGGGCAGGACCGGCGTCGCGGCCAGCGTGGGGGCCGCTGTTGCGGAGCTGGCCGACGGCGCCGGGCTCGACCCGCAGGCGGCCAGCAGGACGGCGACCAGCGCGAGTGCGGCGAGCCGGCGGCGGTCGCGATGAGCCATCGACCGATTGTGGCACCACCGCCTGCCAGCGCCTCCCCCCGGTCGTCCCATGACCGGCTCCCCTCCCGGGCGACCGAGCCTGGGCCGCACGGTTGAGCGTGTCCCTTTCTTAATCAAACGGCGCGTTGTGCCTGAATCACCGGGCAATAACGTAGTCCCCGGAACCCGTAGGACGCGTTCCACCTCCCTCCCTCCGACCGGGAGCGCCGATTGGGCAGGCGCTCCCGGTCTCCCTTTTCCCGGGACCGTGGGCGGCGCCGCTCGGGGTGAGGCGCGGGTGAGCGGCATCTGTCAGAATCGAGCCAATGGAACTCACCTGGTACGGGCGCACCTGCGTCCGGCTCAAAGGCCGTGACGCAGTCGTCGTCGCCGATCCGTACCAGTCGGTCGTGGGACCCACCGGCCGGGGGATCACGGCCGAGATCGTGACCTACAGCCACCCCGACGACGCCCCCCTGGCCCGGGCCAAGGGCAAGACGGCCCGCGACGGCAAGACGATTGTCCCGGGCAGCCTCGAGGAGGCGTTCATCCTCGACGGACCGGGCGAGTACGAGATCCGGCACGTCCTGCTGACCGGCGTCCGAACCTACCGGGATGACCAGCGGGGCACCCGCCAGACGGCGTTCGTCGTCGAGCTCGACCAGATGCACACGATCCACCTGGGCGATATCGGCCACCTCCTGACCGAGGAGAAGCTGGGCGACATCGGCTCGGTCGACATCGCCTGTGTGCCGATCGGGGGCAATCTGAGCGCCACCCGGGCGGCCGAGCTGATCGCCCAGCTCGACCCGCGGATCGTGGTCCCGATGCCGGTCTGCGAGGACGAGCGCGACTGCGACGAGGCCCTGGCCAAGTTCTTCCACGAGATGGGCGGCGCGCCCGGCCCGGCCCAACCCAAGCTCCAGATCGCGATGTCGGCTCTGCCCGAGGAGACGACCGTCGTCCTGCTGGAGTCGCGCGGCAAGCAGTAGCCGCCCGGCGATGCTCTTCGCCCTCGACCCGCTCCCGCCGGCCAACCTGCTCGCCGCGCGCGACCAGATGGCGGTGACCCTGGGCTTCCACATCATCCTGGCCTGCCTCGGGGTCGCCTTCCCGACGCTCCTGCTGATCGCCAACTGGCGGGCGATCCGCTACCGCGACGCCGACGCGTTGCGGCTCGCCCGACGCTGGACCCGGATCATCGCCGTGACCTTCGCCGTGGGCGCCGTGTCGGGCACGATCCTGTCGTTCGAGATGGGCCTCCTGTGGCCCGGGCTGATGGGCCGCTTCGGGGCGGCCTACGGCATCCCGTTCGCGATCGAGGGCATCTTCTTCTTCCTCGAGGCGATCTTCATCGCGATCTACATCTACGGCTGGGACCGGCTGTCGCCGTGGACCCATTTCCTGAGCGGCATCCCGATCGCCGTGGCCGGCTTCGGGGGCACCTTCTCGGTCGTGACGGCCAACGCCTGGATGAACCAGCCGGCCGGCTTCACCCTCGGGGCGGACGGCCAGGTGACCGACGTCCAACCGCTCGGGGTGATCTTCAACAACGCCACCTGGTACGAGGCGGGCCACATGTTCCTGGCCGCCTACATGGTCACCGGCTTCCTGCTCGCTTCGACGTATGCCGTTGGCCACCTGCGCGGTCGGATGGATCGCTACACCCGCCTGGGATTCATGATTCCGTTTGCCGTCGCTGCGATCGCGACGCCGCTCCAGATCGGGATGGGCGACATCGCGGCGCGCGCCGTGTTCAATGACCAGCCCGCCAAGTTCGCGGCGATGGAGCTGGTCCAGACGACCGGCCCGAATACCCCCGTGGTGCTCGGCGGGATCCTCGTCGATGGCAAGGTCGTGGGCGGGCTGACGATCCCGGGCCTCGGTTCGCTGCTGGCCGGCTTCAACACCGACACGGTCGTCCGCGGCCTCGATCAGGTGCCCGTCGCCGATCAGCCTCCGGTNNCGCCGGCGGGAGCTGCCCACCAGTCGCTGGTTCTACAGGTTCGCGGCGGCCGCCGGGGTCGCCGCCGTGGTGGCCCTCGAAGCGGGCTGGGTGGTGACCGAGGTCGGGCGCCAGCCCTGGGTCGTGTACGGCTTGCTGCGCACGAGCGACGCGGTCACCAGGGCTCCCGGCACGCTGATCTCGTTTGTCGCGGTCATGGTCATCTACGTGATCCTGGGCACCGCAACCCTTCTCGTCCTGCGCGCCATGAGCCGCCAGGGCGGGCCTGAAACGGCCCACGACGACGTCCCCTACGGGCTGAGCCAATGAGCGGCAAGCGATGAGCCGGCCCGATGTCGTCGCCGGTGTCCTGTGGCTGGGCGTGACGATCTATGCCGTCCTGGGCGGAGCGGACTTCGGGGCCGGCCTGTGGGATCTGCTGGCGGGCGATGCCCAGCGCGGAGAGGCCCCGCGCGACCTGATCGACGCCTCGATCGGGCCCGTCTGGGAAGCCAATCACACCTGGCTGATCTTCGACCTGGTGATCCTGTGGAGCGCCTTTCCGCTGGCGTTCGCGTCGCTGATGTCGACCCTCTTCGTGCCCCTCACCCTGGCCGCCTTCGGGATCATCCTGCGGGGCTCCGGCTTCGTCTTCCGGAAATACACCCGGCGGCTGGCACGGCGGCGGGCCTTCGGCGCCACGTTTGCCCTCTCGTCGGTGATCACCCCGTTCTTCCTGGGGGCCGCCCTGGGCGGCATCGCCTCGGGGCGGGTCCCGGCCGGCAACGCCGCCGGGGATCCGCTGACGAGCTGGCTCAATCCGACTTCCCTGCTGGTCGGGGCGCTGGCCGTGGCAGCGGGTGCCTACGTCGCGGCCGTCTTCCTGGTCGCGGCGGCGCATCGCCGTCGGAATGCCGATCTGGAGCGCTACTTCCGGCGCCGGGCGCTGGCGATGGGCATCGTCGCCGGCGGCCTGTCGATCCTGGGCATCGTCGTGCTCGGGGCCGACGCGCCCAGCCTGTCGGCCGGCCTGACCGGCCGGGCACTCCCGCTCGTTGCCGCCTCGATTGCCCTCGGAAGCGCGAGCCTCGTGCTCCTGGCCCATGGCACTGTGCGCTGGATCCGACCGGTCGCGGCCGGCGCCGTCAGCGCGATCGTGTGGGGCTGGGGCGTCGCCCAGTTCCCGGCCATCCTGCCTGGCGCCCTGACGATCGACGCCGCGGCCGCGCCGGCCGGAACCCTCGACGCTCTGATCGTGATCTCGATCGCAGCCGCGGTCACGATCGGCCCGTCGCTCGCCGTGCTGTTCATCCTGGACGGGCGGAGCCGGCTCGAAGCCGGCCACTGAGGCTCAGGCCCGCTGGTAGACCGGCCGGCCGCGCTTGATCACGGTCCGCACCAGACCGGCGCCCGGCCAGTACGGGATCTGGGCATGGCTGGGCACGCGCCAGATCGCCAGGTCGGCCAGCTTGCCCGGCTCGATCGAGCCGATCTCCTCGCCCAGTCCGAGGGCGTGGGCTGCGTTGATCGTGACCGCTGCCAGCGCCTCGGCGGGGGTGAGCTTCAGCTCGAGGCAGGCGATCGTCATCACCAGCGGCAGGTTCGCCGTTGGCGAGGTACCGGGGTTGAAGTCCGAGCCAATCGCCAGCGGCACGCCGCGCTCGATCAGGGTCCGGGCCGGGCCGTAGTGGTCGGCCATCAGGAACCAGGTCGTGGCCGGCAGGAGCGTGGCCACGACCGGCCGCTCGCTCTGGGCGGCGGCGGCGAGGGCGTCGATCCCGGCCTCTGACGGGGCGGCCAGGTGATCGGCCGACAGGGCGCCGATCTCCGCGGCCAGCTCGGCTCCGCCCGATGGCGCCAGCTCGTCGGCATGGAGCCGCGACCGCATCCCGAACGCCTCGGCCGCCAGCAGGATCCGGCGCGACTGGTCGGGGCTGAAGACACCCTCCTCGCAGAAGACGTCGGCGAAGCGGGCGCGACCCTGGGCCGCGACGCCGGGCAGCTGCTCGTCGAGGAGACGGCGGGTGTAGGCCTCAGCCGGATCGCGCCGGCGGCGAAACTCCTCGGGCACGGCATGGGCGCCAAGCCAGGTCGGCAGGACATCGATCGGGCCCTCCCGGCCCAGGTTGAAGGCGGTCTCCAGGAGGAGCAGCTCGGTCGGCAGGTCGAGGCCGTAGCCGGACTTCGCCTCGATCGTCGTGACGCCGTGGCTGAGCATCTCTTCGAGCCAGCGCCGGCCGTGGGCGAGCAGGTCCTCGGCGGAGGCCGCCCGGGTGGCCCGGACCGTCGACAGGATCCCGCCGCCGGCCGCCAGGATCTCGAGGTAGCCAGCGCCGCTCATCCGCAGGCGCAGCTCCGCCTCGCGGCTGCCGCCAAAGAGCAGGTGCGTGTGGGGGTCGATCAGGCCCGGGGTGATCGTGCCGCCCTCGGCATCGATCCGGGCAAAGCGCGCCAGGGGCAGGCCCTGGCCCTCGAGGTTCCGCTCGACCATCGCGCGCGGCCCGACCGCCACGATCCGGTCTTCCCAGGTGGCGACGATCGGGGCGTCACCAGCCTCCGAGCCACGACCTGGATCGGCCCGCAGGAGCTCCGGCTGGTCCTGGCTGGGGCCGCTTCGCAGCCCGCCGGCAAGGGTCGCGATCTCGCTCGCACCGAGGATCAGGAGGCCCAGCGACCGGCCGTCGGTCAGGCCCCCCTCGATCACCCGGAGGGTCATCCCTCACCGCGCTGGGCCGCGGCCAGGCGCAGCTCGAGGACCTGCATCGGGCTGAAGTTGCGCAGCCGCAGCCAGGCCGCCGCGGCGGCGCAACGCTCCTCGACCGGCGCCGTCGAGTCGAACCCGATGTGGTCGGCGACGGTCAGGAAGGCGGCCAGCGGGCAGAGCCCGATCAGCTCCGATTCGAGGAGCTCAACGCCGTCACCCTCGGCTTCGCTGCGGACCGTCTCCCAGACCAGCCAGAGCGGCGTGACCGCGAAGTCGAGGAGGTTCATCGAGACCTGGGCGCAGCCCGGATCGTCGAGGGCCACGCCCATCGCCTGGACCCGGGGCAGGCCGCCGCCGGACTCCCGGACCCGGCGCGAGATGCGCCGAGCCAGCTCGAGATCGGTCGAGGCCAGGTTGATGTTGTAGGCGATCAGGAACGGCCGGGCGCCGACCGCGACCGCGCCGGCCGAGGGATGCGTCCGGGCCGGGCCGAAGTCGGGCGCCCGCCCATCGTTGCCGATCTCGACCTTCAGTCCCTCGTACTGGCCGCGCCGGACGTCGGCCAGCCTGACCCGGTCAGCACGGGTGGCCGCGGCGGCGTAGAGGTAGACCGGCAGGTCGAAGCGGCTGGCGATCCGGGCCCCGAAGGAGCGGGCCAGCTCGATGCACTCGTCGAGCGTCGAGTCGCCGAGGGGGACGAACGGGATCACGTCGACGGCCCCGATCCGGGGGTGCTCGCCAGTCTGCAGCTCCATGTCGATCTCGCCGACGGCGACCTCGACGGCCTGCTCCATCGCCCGGACCACCGCCTCCGGCTCGCCGGCCAGGGTCAGGACGGTGCGGTTGTGGCTGGCGTCGCTCGTCCGGTCGAGGAGCAGAGCGCCAGGCGTTCGGGTGACGGCCGCGGCAAGACGGTCGACGACCTCAATCCGGCGGCCTTCGGAGAAGTTCGGCACACACTCGACCAGCTTGGCCACGCGCTCCATCGTGCCACGTCTGCCGCCCTCCCGACGCCTGCCTGTGCGGGTCGGCGGAGCACGCGGGGAGCCCTAGACTAGCCCGATGTCCGAACCCGCCAGGCGCCCGAATCTCTTCCGCCACCCCAACTTTCGCAAGCTGTGGATCGGCGACACGGTCAGCCAGTTCGGGACCCAGGTCAGCCAGCTGGCGATCCCCCTCGTTGCGATCATCTTCCTCAAGGCGAGCGCCTTCGAGGTGGCCCTGCTGGGCACCGTGGAGTTCCTGCCGTTCCTGCTGCTCACCCTGCCGGCCGGGGCCTGGGTCGATCGGCTCCAGCGGCGGCCGATCCTGATCACCGGGGATCTCGGCCGGGCGCTGTGCCTGATCTCGATTCCGATCGCCTACGAGCTCGGCGTCCTGACGATCGCCCAGCTGTACGTCGTCGGCTTCGCCATGGGCGTTCTGACTGTCTTCTTCGACGTCTCCTACCAGTCGTACCTGCCGTCACTGGTCAATCGCGACCAGCTGGTCGAGGGCAACGCCAAGCTGCAGGCGAGCCAGTCCGCGGCCCAGATCCTGGGACCAGGCTTTGGCGGCTACCTGATCGGGATCCTGACCGCGCCGGTGGCGGTGATCGTCGATGCGGTCAGCTACCTCGCCTCGGCCCTGTTCGTGTTCACGATCAAGGGCAGCGAGCCACTGATCCCGCCGTCCGAGGGTCCGCGCGGGAGCCGGACTGACCGCCTGCGGGGCTTCGGCAGCGAGATCAAGGAAGGCCTCGCGTTCGTCCTCGGCCACCCCTACCTGCGGATGATCGCGGCGGCCACCGGCTCGAGCAACCTGTTCGGGAACGTCGCGACGGGGATCTACCTGGTCTACGTTGTCCGGGTCCTCGGCCTCGACCCGCTCCGGATCGGCCTGATCTTCTCGCTGGGGAGCATCGGCACGTTCGTGGGCGCCCTCGTCGCGAACCGGATCGCGAGCCGGATCGGCGTTGGCCGGACGACGATCCTGGCGATGGCGATCAACGGGCCGTCCGTGTTCCTCATCGCGATCGCCCCCGTCGGCGCCGCCGAGCCGTTCCTGATCGCGTCCGCCGCGTTCGGCGGCTTCGGGGCACTGGTCTACAACATCAACCAGATCAGCTTCCGGCAGGCGATCACGCCCGAGCGGATGCAGGGCCGGATGAACGCCACGATGCGCTTCCTGGTGTGGGGCACGATCCCGATCGGCTCGGTGATCAGCGGCGTACTGGCGACGATCTTCGGCCTGTCGGCCACGATCTGGGTCGGTGCGATCCTGTCGTTCACGCCGGTCCTGTTCCTGGTCTTCTCGCCGATCCGGAGCATCAAGGTCATGCCCAGCAGCCCCGCTGACTGGGCGGCCCGCAATGCGGCTCTCGACGCGGCCTCGGCCGCCGAGCCCGGGCCGCCGCCCAAGCTCTAGCTAGCTCGTCAGCCGGCCGCGTCGCGCATCGGGATCCGGATGCCGCGTTCCTCGGCAACCTCGATCGCCCGCTCGTAGCCCGCGTCGACGTGGCGGACCACGCCCATGCCCGGATCCGTGGTCAGCACTCGCTCGAGCTTCTGGGCGGCGAGCGGCGTGCCGTCGGCCACCACGACCATCCCCGCGTGCTGGCTGTAGCCGATCCCGACCCCGCCGCCGTGGTGGATGCTGACCCAGGTCGCGCCAGCCGCGGTGTTGACCAGCGCGTTGAGCAGGGGCCAGTCGGCGATCGCGTCGGAGCCGTCGCGCATCGCCTCGGTCTCCCGGTTGGGTGAGGCAACCGAGCCGGAGTCGAGATGATCGCGGCCGATCACGATCGGGGCGCTGACCGCGCTGGTCCGGACCAGCTCGTTGAACACGGCGCCGGCCAGCGCCCGTTCGCCGTAGCCGAGCCAGCAGATCCGGGCCGGCAGGCCCTGGAAGGGCACCTTGGCCTGGGCCATCCGCAGCCAGCGATGGAGGGCCGCCTTCTCCGGAAACAGCTCCATCAGCGCGTCGTCGGTCCGCTGGATGTCGGCCGGATCGCCGGACAGCGCGACCCAACGGAACGGGCCATTGCCCTCGCAGAACAGGGGCCGGATGAAGGCCGGCACGAAGCCCGGGTAGTCGAACGCGTCGGCGACGCCTGCCTGCTGGGCCATCGCCCGCAGGTTGTTGCCGTAGTCGAAGACCACCGAGCCGGCCTTCTGGAAGTCGAGCATCGCCTGGCAATGGGTGGCCATCGAGCGCATCGCGTGGGCGATGTAGACGTCGGGCTGGCTCGTCCGGAGCGCGGCGGCATCGCCAAACGCGATCTCGGCCGGGATGTAGCCGCCGAGGGCATCGTGGGCCGAGGTCTGGTCGGTGACCACGTCGAAGTGCTCGCCGCGTGCCGCCCAGGCCGGCTCGATCTCGGCGGCATTGCCGACCAGGGCGATCGACAGGGGCTCCCCCTCCGCGGCGGCTGCCCGGGCCATCC
>PNAZ01000062.1:11191-21380 GCA_003169655.1 Chloroflexota bacterium | reverse complement strand
GTTCCGCCGAAGTGCTGGCGGGCGAGCTCGGCGAACGTCTCGAACGTGCCCTGCAGGATGCCC
Source organism: Chloroflexota bacterium (assembly GCA_003169655.1). GTDB lineage: Bacteria > Chloroflexota > Limnocylindria > Limnocylindrales > CSP1-4 > Palsa-1033. The sequence continues at coordinate 21,317 of PNAZ01000062.1, read as the reverse complement.
TGGGTGCCGATGTAGATCCACGATCCGGCCGTCATCTGGCCGTACATCGTCAGGCCTTCACGTTCGAGCTCGCGGAAGACTTCCCAGGTGGCCCACTTGCCGACCAGGTTCGAGTTGGCGATCAGGACCCGGGGCGCCCATTCATGGGTCCGGAAGACCGCCACCGGCTTGCCCGACTGGACGAGGAGCGTCTCATCGTCGGCCAGGCGACGGAGCTCGCGGACGATCGCGTCGAAGGCCGCCCACGACCTTGCCGCACGACCGGTGCCGCCGTAGACGACCAGGGCGTCGGGGTTCTCGGCCACCTCCGGATCGAGGTTGTTCATCAGCATCCGGAGGGCCGCTTCCTGGCCCCAGCCGCGGCAGGTGAGCTCGCTGCCGCGGGCCGCCCGGACGGGGCGCGCTCCGGGCAACGGCTGGCGACCGGCGAGTGTCATCGCCCCGGATTCTAGCCGCCGGGCAGCGGGTCAGGCCGTCGCCGGGGGCGTCGGGTACCCTCCTGTCATGGGCATCCTCGCTGTCCGTCGCTGGTCGAGCCTCGATCCACTCGAGCGCCAACGCCTCCTCGCCCGCTCGACCGCCCAGATCTTCGAGCCGAGCCTGATGGCCTCGATCGAGGCGATCTTCCGGGACGTGGCCGAGCGAGGCGATGAGGCGGTCCTGGCGGCGACCACGAAGTTCGATGGCGTGTCGTTCTCGTCCGGCGCCGAGCTGCGGGTCCCGGTCGCCGACCTGGCGGCTGCCCATGCCTCGCTCGCGCCGGGATTGCTGGCCGGGATTCGTGAAGCGGTCGCGAACAGCCGCCTGTTCAACGAGGCACAGCTCGCCGAGACCGCCGGCGGCTGGCGGCAGGAGGTCCGGCCGGGTTTCCTCGTCGGCGAGCAGTTCGGGCCGATTCCGAGCCTCGGCCTGTTCGTGCCGACCGGCAAGGCGTCGTATCCGTCGGTCCTCTGCCAGATCGGGACCCCGGCCGTCGTTGCTGGAGTGCCCCGGATCGTTGTTCTGGTGCCGCCGGCCCCAGGTGGCGGAGGGGCGGTGGACGCCGCGACCCTGGCGGTCGCCCACGAGCTGGGCATGACCGACGTCTTCCGGGCGAATGGCCCGGCCGGGATCGCCGCGCTGACCTTCGGCACCGAGACGATCCCGCAGGTGCGCAAGATCGTCGGGCCGGGCAGCCCGCCGGTCACCGCCGCCCAGGTCCTCGCCCAGCGCTACGGCGTCGCGACCCAGATGCTGTGCGGCCCGTCGGAGAGCCTGATCATCGCCGACGAGACAGCCGATCCGTGGCGGCTGGCGATCGACCTGCTCAACGAGGCCGAGCACGGGGCGGACTCGGCGGCGACGCTGATCACGACGTCCGAGGCGCTCGTCGCGGCGGTCGAGACGGCGGTCGCCGACCAGCTGCCGCGCTTGTCGCCTGTGCGGGCAGCGGCCGCGCGCGCGGTCCTCGGCGATCTGGGCGGGGCGATCCTGGTCGATTCGGTGAGCGAGGCGCTCGACGTCGCGAATGCCTACGCCGCCGAGCACGTCCAGCTCGCCACGTCGGATCCGGAACGGACGCTCGCCGCGTTGCGCTATGCCGGCGAGGCGCTCCTCGGCCAGGACACGCCGATCGGCGCCTCGAGCTACACGATCGGGATCCCCGCCACCTTGCCGACCGGCGGCTACGCCCAGCTCAGCGGCGGGGTTACGGCCCGGACCTTCCTGACCTCCACCTCAACGGCGCGACTCTCGCCAGAGGCGCTGGCCGGCCTCGCCGAACCGACCCTCGCCCTGGCCGACCACGAAGGCTTTCCAGCCCACGCCAACGCGTTCAGGTTGCGCGGCCTGGGCTAGCACCTGCCTGAATCCCCGATCCTGGGCCAGTTCTTCCGGATTACCAGCCCCGGTGGTGGTAAGGAAGAAATGGTCGCCGATTCGCCCACAAGACAGCGCGCTCGGCGCCGATCCACGCACGAACCTACCCGTGGCACGGCCGGAGCCGGACCAGATTCTTCCTTAGTACCTCACCGGCTGATATCCCGGAAGAATTACCGGTCGAACGGCTGGTCAGGCCGCTGGCTTGCGGCCCGCGCGGCCGGGCATGCCCAGGCGCCACCAGACGAACAGGACCACGGCGATCACGACGACGACCAGGATCAGCGTGTCGAACGGCTGGAGCGTGTGCCGGATGTCGACCCAGTTCGCGCCGAGGACCGTGCCCGCGTAGACCAGGCCAACCGACCACAGGAAGGCGCCGGCCGCGGAGTAGACGATGAACCGGCCGAGCGGCATCCGGGCGACGCCGGCCGGAAAGCTGATGAACGTCCGAACGACCGGCAGGAAGCGGCTGAAGAAGGCCGTCTGGGAGCCCCACTTCGCGAAGAAGCGCTCGGCCGTGTCGATCTCGTGGGGCCGGATCAGGACGTACTTGCCGTAGCGCTCGAGGAGCGGCCGGCCACCCCAGGCGCCGATCGCATAGGCGATCAGCGAGCCGAGCACGTTGCCGATCGTCGCCGCGACCACGACCAGCCAGAAGTTCCACGGGCCGTGGGTCATCGGCTCGACGCTCGTCGAGTCAGAGACGAGGAAGCCGGCGAACGGCAGGATCAGCTCGGACGGCAGCGGGATCATCGCCGATTCGATCAGGCTGGCGAGCAGGACCCCGAGATAGCCAATCGCTCCGTACAGGTTCGTCAGGAACGGGATGACGATCTGGTCGAGGAATGCGAGCATCAGATCTCGTCGATCGGCTGAGTCACGTCGGGCAGGATAGCCGACTACCATCGACGTCGTGACCAGCCCAATCGTCCTCACCGGGGCGAACCTGACGATCGCCGACGTCGAAGCGGTGGCCCGTCACGGCGCCCAGGTCGAGCTCGACGACGAAGCTCGAGCCCGGGTCCAGGAAGCCCGCGACGTGATCGAGCGGCTCGTCGCGGCGGGCGAGGTCGTGTACGGCGTCACGACCGGCTTCGGCGACCTGGCCACGACGTTCATCGCTCCGGCCGACGCCGCCCGACTGCAGCAGAACCTGCTGATGAGCCACGCCGCGGGCGTCGGGCCGGCGTTCCCGACCGAGGTCGTCCGGGCGATGCTCCTGCTGCGAGCCAACACCCTCGCCCTGGGCCACAGCGGCTGCCGCCCGGTCGTGATCGAGCGGCTGCTCGAGATGCTGGCGGCCGGGATCCATCCGGTCGTGCCCGAGCAGGGCTCGCTCGGCGCGTCGGGCGACCTGGCCCCGCTCGCCCACCTGGCCCTGCCCCTGATCGGGCGGGGCGAGGTCGAGTTCCACGGCCAGCGCATGCCCGCCCTGCTCGCCCTGCGGGAGGCCGGCCTCGAGCCACTGACGCTCGAAGCGAAGGAGGGGCTGGCCCTCCTGAACGGGACCCAGATGATGTCGGCGGTCGGTGCCCTGGCCCTGGCCGACGCCGATCGGCTGGCGCGGACCGCCAGCGTGGCGGCAGCGATATCGGTCGAGGCGCTCCTCGGCACGGACGTCGCGTTCGCAGCCGAGTACCAGCTCGCTCGGCCCCATCCCGGCCAGATCGCCGTCGCGGCCGAGATGCGCTATCTCCTGCGCGAGTCGACCCTCCAGACCAGCCATCATGGCCACGCCCACAAGATCCAGGACCCGTATTCGCTGCGCTGCGTGCCGCAGGTCCATGGCGCCGTCCGGGACGCGCTCGACTACCTCCGGTCGGTGCTCCTGATCGAGCTCAACAGCGCGACCGACAACCCGCTCGTCTTCCCCGCCGGGGGCGGAACCGACCCGACCGCGGTCGCGACCGGCGGCGGCCTGGTCATCTCTGGTGGCAATTTCCATGGCGAGCCCATCGGCCTGGCCCTCGACTTCGCCAAGCTGGCCGTGGCCGAGCTCGGCTCGATCAGCGAGCGCCGCACGGCGCTCCTCGTCGATGCCCGCTTGAACGGCGGCCTGCCGCCCTTCCTCGCGGCGGCGTCGGGCGTCGATTCGGGACTGATGATCCTGCAGTACACGGCAGCGGCGCTCGTCTCGGAGAACAAGGTGCTGGTCCATCCCGCGACCGCCGATTCGATCCCGACGAGCGCCAACCAGGAGGACCACGTCTCGATGGGCTCGATCGCGGCCCGGCATGCCCGGACGGTGGTCGAACACGTCGAGCGGGTCCTGTCGATCGAGCTGATCGTGGCCGCCCAGGCCCTTGACTACCGGCTCGAGCTGCTGCCCGGGACGGCGCCGGGCGAAGGGGTTCGCGCTGCTCAAGCGGCGGTTCGAGCGGTCGTTCCCCGGCTCCACGGCGACCGCGAGCCGGGACCCGACCTGGCCGCAGCGCTGGCCCTGGTCCGCGGAGGGCGGCTCGCCGAGCTCGTCCCCGGCCGCCCCGGCGACAGCTGAGCCGCCAGGGCCCTCAGCCATGGCCGAGATCACGATCATCGACGTCACCGACGCCGCCGCGTTCGGCCGGCTGCCTCCCTGTGCGGATCCCGCCTTCGACCATCGCAGCTGCGACTACTGGGAGGACGCCGACCGGGGCTCGAAGGCGGCCCGCCTGAGCTGGCTGCAGGCCGGCCCAGCCGCCGCCCCGGCCCCAGCCCGGCGGCCGGCCCTCTTCGGCGACGATGATGACGATCCGCCGCTCGGCCGGCCGGCCGTGAACCCATTCGCCCGGCCGGGCGACGGCCCGAGCCGTCCGTTCAACNNACAACCCCTTCGCGCCCCCGCCCAGGGTTCGCCCGCTGTCGGGCAGCGACGTCCCGCGCAAGCTCGGCCTGCTCGGCCGCGGATTGATCGCCTTCGGCAGCTACGCCAAGGTCCTCCTGGTCGATGACGAGCCGGCGGTCTACGCCCAGTTCGGCCCCCTGTCCGCCTATCCCCGCGCTCTGCGACTGCGCGAGCTCTACCCGCAGCTGCCCGACGCGCCGCTGCCGGCGGTGATCACCTGCATCGCCACCACGGCCGCCGCACGGGGAGCCGGCCATGCCAAGCGCCTGGTCGCGGCCATCTGCGCGGACCTCGCCGAGCGGGGCTTTGCGGCGGTCGAGGCCTATCCCCAGGAAGGTGCCAGGCCAGACACGACGAGCGCCGCGACGCCCCGCTTCTGGGTCGATTGCGGCTTTCGCGTCGCTGTCGACGACGAGCGCTTTCCGGTCCTCCGCCGGGAGCTGGAGTGATCCTTCGCCGACGAAGCGCCTTCCAGCTGATCGTCGTGACGTTACTGGCCTCTGTGCTGGCCCTGGTCTCCGCTGCCTGCGGCGCGGCGACCTCAGCGGCTCCGAGCCTGGTCGTGGCGGCAGACTCCCCCTCGTCCGCGGCGACGTCACCGAGCGCGATTCCAAGTGCCAGCCCGTCAGCCGTGGCCTCGACGGAGGCTTCGCCCGGCGCTTCGCCGGCGGTGCCGATCGATCCGAGCCTGCTGGCGATCCTGCCGGCCACGGTCGGCGGCCAGGGGATCAACGAGATTCCCGAGATCGAAGCCAACCTGATGACCGACCCCAGCCTGGTCCAGAACGCCTCCAGCCTGGCTGTCGCGCTGGGGATCAACATGAACACCGGTGACTTTGCCTACGTCGCCGTGATCCAGGTCAAGCCGCTCGTCTTCAGCAATGCCTTCTACCTCTCCTGGCGGCAGAGCTACGACGATGGCGCCTGTTCGCAGTCGGATGGCCTGAAGGGCACCAGCACGACGACGATCGCCGGCCGGCAGGTCTTCACAGGCACCTGCAACGGCGGAGCGGAGACGTATCACGTCCACCTCGCGGCGCCCGACCGGCTGGTCTCGATCACCTCGGTCGGGACCGGTCAATACGGCGCCCTGGTCCTGGCCAGCCTGAAGCCCTAGCCAGCCGGAGCCCGGGCCTGCTCGAGCTACTCCCAGGGCGTCTTCGGCGGGCGGCGGAGATGGGCCAGATCGTTGAGCAGGATCAGGCGGGCGTCGCCCGGCCCCGAGCCATGCTCGAAGCGCAGCGCCGTCAGGTTGGCCTGTGATTGCTGCAGGCGCAGCCGGAATTCGCGGATCGCGATCCCCAGGGCGACGCACACGAGGATCCGGTTGAGCGAGCTGTGGGCGACCGCCAGGACCGGTCGCTCGATTGCCGGGTCTGTGCCCGGATGCGCGTCGTGGACGGCGAGCAGGTCGACCAGGAAGGAACTCACCCGGGCCGCCACGTCGTCGCCCGATTCACCGCCCGGGCACGGGATCCGGGCCGGATCCGCTTCCCAGGCCTCCCGCTCAGCCAGGTCGCGGGCATCGATCTGGGCGTAGGTCAGGCCTTCCCAATGGCCGTAGTCCATCTCGCGCAGGCGGGGATCGGCCTCGACCGACGGCTTGCCCGGTGAGCGCTGGGCGATGATCGAGGCCGTTTCCCGGGCCCGGACGAGCGGGCTGCTGTAAATCCGCTCGAAACGGACGTGTTCGAGGCGGACGGCCAGGGCGACGGCCTGGGCCTGGCCGGCCGGCGACAGCTCGATGTCGATCCGCTGGCCGAGGTGCTGCTCCGGGTCGGACCGCGGGGTCAAGCCATGGCGGGTCAGGACAAGGGTGAGCACGCACCCAGTTTAGGGATGCGAGAATGCCGGCGGAGGTACCGAACCCGATGAGCGACCCACCAGGCGGCCACGATCCCGCCCACCCGAACTCCGATCACGGCGATGGGGATCACGGTCATGCCGACCACGGCGACTCACCGGAGCTGCTCGGCCCGATCGACGTCCCGATGTGGAGCGTCGGCCTGCTGGGGGTCGCGCTGGGCCTGCTCGTCGCCGTCTGCGTCGCCTTCGCGACGGGGGTCTTCTAGCCGCTCGAAGGGCGCCCGTCCGATGCTTCGACCGGGCTAGAACAGCCCGACGATGTTGCCCTGGGCGTCGATGTCGATCTTCTCGCCGCCCGGGATCGACGGCAGGCCGGGCATCGTCCGCATCTCGCCGATCAGCGGGGTGACGAAGCCGGCCCCGGCCGACAGGCGGACCTCCCGGATCGGCAGGGTGAAGCCCGTCGGCCGGTTCTTCAGGTTCGCGTCGTGGCTGAGCGAGTACTGCGTCTTGGCCATGCAGATCGGCAGCTTGCCGTAGCCCAGCTCCTCGTAGAGCTTGAGCGCCTTGGCCGCGGGCGGCGCGTACTCCACCCCGGCCGCGCCGTAGATCTGGGTCGCGATCGTCTCGATCTTCTCGCGCAGCGATGCTTCGTCCGGGTACAGGAACTGGAAGTCGGGCGAGCCGATCTCGGCGGCATCCCAGACCGCGTGGGCGAGGGCCTCGGCCCCCGCCCCGCCGTCGGTGAAGTGGGTCGTCAACACGGCGGCCCGGGCGCCCGCTCCGAGGGCGACCTCCTGGATCGCCGCGACCTCGGCCGGGGTATCGGTCGGGAACGCGTTGATCGCCACGACCACCGGGACGCCGTAGCGTCGGACGATCCCGATATGGGCCGCCAGGTTCTGCGCCCCGAACCGGACCGCCTCGACGTTCTCGGCCAGGAGCGCTGGATCGAGCGGCTTGCCGGCCACGATCCTGCCCACGCCGCCGTGCATCTTCAAGGCGCGCACCGTGGCCACGATCACGGCCGCGTCGGGCTTGAGGCCCGAGGCGCGGCACTTGATGTCGAAGAACTTCTCGGCGCCCATGTCCGCACCAAAGCCGGCTTCGGTGCACACGATCTCGTTCGTGGCCAGGGCCAGCCGGTCGGCGAGGACCGAGTTGTTGCCGTGGGCGATATTCGCGAACGGGCCGCAATGGACGAAGGCCGGACCGCCTTCGAGGGTCTGGAGCAGGTTTGGCTTGATCGCATCGACGAGCAGGACGGTCATCGCCCCGGCGACCTTGAGGTCCTCGAGGGTGACCGGCTTGCCGTCCACGTTCGTGGCCACCACCACCCGGCCCAGACGGGCCCGGAGATCCTTGAGGTCCGACGCCAGGGCGAGAATCGCCATGACCTCGGACGCGACCGTGATCATCGTTTCGGACTCGCGCGGCGAGCCATTCTCGCGGCCGCCGAGGCCGATGATCGTGCGCCGGAGGGCCCGGTCGCTGATATCGACGACGCGCGGCCAGGTGATCGACAGTGGGTCGATCCCGAGCTTGTTGTGGTGGTAGATCGAGTTGTCGAGGAATGCCGCGGCCAGGTTGTGGGCGGCGCCGATCGCGTGAACGTCGCCGGTCAGGTGGAGGTTGAAGTCGTCCATCGGGATCACCTGGCTGTAACCGCCGCCGGCGGCCCCGCCCTTGATCCCGAAGACCGGACCGAGCGACGGCTGGCGAATCGCAACCGCTGCCCGGCGACCGATCCGGTTCAGGCCCTGGACCAGGCCGACCGTGGTCGTCGACTTGCCTTCGCCGAGGGGCGTCGGCGTGATCCCGGTGACCACGACGTACTTGCCCCGCGGGTTGGCCGCCTCGAGCCGCTCGATCGCCGCCAGGGGCACCTTTGCCTTGCGCGGTCCGTACTGCTCGATCTCGTCGTCGCGCAGGCCTAGATCGTGGGCGACCTCGACGATCGGCCGCGGGGTGACCGAGCGGGCAATCTCGAGGTCCGAGGGGAAGCTCATTGGGAGACGACTCCAGCTGCGATGGCCGAGGTGGAACGGACGGAGGTGGCCTGGGCCAGGGCGGATTGGGCCATCGCTGCTTCCAGGACGTGGGTCATCAGCAGGGCGTTCGTCACCGGGCCGACCCCGCCCGGCACGGGGGTGATCGCGCTCGCAATGGCCTTCACCGACTCGAAGTCGACATCGCCCACGATCCGCTCGTCGGCCGCTCCGCGATTGACGACGTTGATCCCGATGTCGACCACGACAACCCCGGGCTTGACCATCGCCGCCGTCACCAGGCCGGGCCGCCCGGCGGCTACCACGACGACGTCGGCCCGCGCCAGGTGCCCCGCCAGGTCCCGGCTCCGGGAGTGGCAGACGGTCACCGTCGCGTCCTCACGGGTGAGCAGGACCGCGGCCGGCTTGCCGACCACGTTCGACCGCCCGATCACGACCACCTCGCGACCGCGGAGCTCGATCCCGGACCGCTTCAGGAGCTCAACCGCAGCTTGCGCCGTCGTCGGCACGAAGCCGGGATGGCCGAGCAGGAGCCGGCCTGCATTGAGTGGATGGATCCCGTCGACGTCCTTGGCCGGGTCGATCGAGCCGGTCACGACCGCGAGCGGGATCTCGGGCGGCAGCGGCATCTGGACGATGATCCCGCTGATCAACGGGTCGTCGTTCAGCTCGAGGATCCGGCGGCGGAGGAGTTGGCCGGAAACCTCACCGGAGAGCTCGACCATCCGCCCTTCAATCCCGACGGTCCGGCACGAGCGGAGGATCTGCTTCAGGTAGACCGCAGACGGCGCGTCGGCGCCGACGATCACCACCGCAAGCCCGGGCGGGTACCCGTTGATCGCCTGGAACGCCTCTACGTCGGCCTTGACGCCCGCTCGGATCTCGGTCGCGATCGGGCCACCGAGCAGGAGTCGCGCTTCGCCGGCTGTGGTCGACGGCACCGCGATCGGTGGCGTCGTGGTCGCTCCGTCGGGCATGCTCACCCGGCCCCGGCCGCGACCGGCCTGAGCTCGCCGGACGCGACGATCGCCCGGGTCGTCGCGGAGATGGCGTCGATCTCCCCGAGCAGGCCAACGACGCGGTCGCGCATCGCCGCGGCAAAGGCGTCGTCACCGACAGCGGGCAGGTTGACGAGCACGTTGGCGCCGGCTCCCTGGGCGGCGGCGGAGGCCAGCAGGCAGGCCACGGCCAGGTCACTCGACGCATTCAGGTTGCTCCGGCCGGCCAGCGACTCTGCGGCGAGGACGACCTCGTGGCAGGCCTCGATGCAGGCGAGGGGAACCTCGGCCGCCGTCCGTGCGGCGGCCCGCAAGGCCGCCTTTCGGGCGGCCTGCTCGGCGTCGGTCTCCTTGGGCATCTTCAGCGCGGCGGCGAAGACCGCGTAGGCAGCCGAGTCCTCATCCGCGAGCCCGAGCAGGCGGCCCGTCAGCGCTTTGCCGGCGGCCCCTGCCGATGCATGGACCGCCGCATAGTCCGCGTACTTCGGGCGACCCACCGAGAGCGCCGCGACCATCGCCACGAGTCCTGCGCCGAGTGACGCGGCAACCGCCGAAGCGCTGCCGCCGCCCGGAACCGGCTCAGCCGAAGCGAGCTCGTCGACGAACCCGGCGAGGGTCAGGTCGCGAAA
>PNAZ01000062.1:0-11158 GCA_003169655.1 Chloroflexota bacterium | reverse complement strand
AGAGCCGCCCGTCAACGACCGATGGAGGGATCGGCCGACAGGCTTATGTAGTGAGTCAGGCCGCCCGGAGCGACTCGGCCAGGCCACGGGCCTCGACCTGGTCCGCGGCTTCGACCAGCCAGCGCCCGGTGCGGCGCTCGTAGGTCAGCTGGAACCTTGCCCGCGGCGTCTGGACCTCGAAGAAGGAGCGCGGACCCGTCTCGACCGGGTAAGCCGAACGCTCCTCACGGACGAGGGCGTACGAGGTGATCGGCAGGCGCTCGTCCGCCCAGGTGATCTCGCGCGGCCGGCCATCGAACCAATCGGCCTTCACGTGGACGGGCGTTGATTCGACTCGAAGCATTGCCACTGGTCCACTCCTTCCCGGGCCCTTCAAGGTGGGCCCAAACCTGTCATTGTCGCCAGAACGGGTGTTCGGTATGACCCGAGACTAGATCGAACAAGTGTTCGATGTCAAGAGGCTAAGCGAAGGATCATCGGCCGCTGCGACAGCTTGTCTGTCACGACCGAATCGACAGCTGCGAGGTCCCGGGCTTACTGCCGCGCGGCGGCCGGTCAGCGATCGGGGTTCGAGTCGTTCATCCCGGTGCGACGCTCAAGCGGCTTCATCGGGTCGCGCTCGAACGGTGCGGGCAGGCCCGAGCCGAGCAGTCGGGCGCGGGTCACGGCGCGATCGCCGAACCGGCGGCGGACCGCGTCCGCGGCTTCGGTCGCCTTGCGCCGACGGCCGCCCTCGCCAGCGGCGTCCTCCTCGAACAGGGTGAGCTGCTCGCGTTCGGCGAAACCGGACGTTCCAACGCCCAGCAGCCGGACATGGATCCCGCGCATCTCCGGCCGGGCGAGCTCGAGCGCCGTCCGCCAGATCGGCTCGGCGAGATCGGTCGGCTCGGCCAGCGTCCGCTGGCGGGTGATCGTCCGGAAGGCCGAATCCCGGACCTTGACGTGGACGGTGGCGGCTCGCAGGCCCGCGGAGCGCAGGCGGCCAGCGACGCCGTCGGCCATCGCCAGGAGCGTCTTGTCGATCAAGGCGGGGTCGTTCGTGTCGACGTCAAACGTGTGCTCATGGGAGATCGACTTGACCGGCCCACCGTCGCCGACCGGGTCGTCGTCGAGACCTCGAGCTCGATCGGCCAGGGTGGCGCCGTGGCGGCCGAAGCGGCGGACGAGCAGGTCCACCGGCAGGTCGGCCAACTCGCCCATCGTCGTGACCCCGAGCTCGGCCAGTGCGGCGGCTGTCCGCTCGCCGACACCCCACAGGCGCTGGATTGGGAGCGGAGCGAGGAAGGCTGCCTCGGAGCCGGGCTCGACCACGACCAGGGCATCGGGCTTGCGCAGGTCGGAGGCGATCTTGGCCACCAGCTTCGTGCTGGCGACGCCGACCGAGGCGGTCAGCTGCACCTCGGCCAGGATCGCTGCCCGGATCGCCCGGCCCATCGCCGGCCCATCGCCGAACAGCGCTCGGGAGGCGGTCACGTCGAGGAATGCCTCATCGATCGAGATCGGCTCGACCAGCGGTGTGTAGCGGCGCAGGATCGTCATCACCTCGCGGCTGACAGCCTGGTACTTGCGCCCGTCGACCGGCAGGAAGACCGCGTCGGGGCACAATGCGCCGGCGGTTCGGAGAGGCATCGCCGAGTGGATCCCGAAGCGGCGCGCTTCGTAGCTCGCGGCCGAAACGACACCGCGCTGGTCGGGCGTGCCGCCGCCGACGACCACCGGCCGGCCGCGCAACTCGGGGCGATCGCGCTGTTCGACGGCCGCGAAGAACGCGTCGAGATCGACGTGGAGGATGGTCCGCTCGGTCACCGAGCGATGATGCGCCAGCCGGCCAAGGGGCCCGTCGAGGGCGCGGGATCAACCCTTGGGTTCGACGACCACGGTGACTTCGGGGGTCATCCCGGCCAGGACACGGATCGCGACCTTGTAGGTGCCCAGCGACTTGAGCGGCTCCTCGAGGTCGATCTTGTGGCGATCAACATCGATCCCCCGGCGGGCGAGCGCGTCGGCGATGTCCTTGGCCGTGATCGAGCCGTAGAGCTTGCCGCCGTCGCCGACCTTGACGCCCATGGTCAGGGTGGTCCCGCCGATCCGGTTGGCGTTGATCTCGGCTTCCTCGCGCTCGCGCTTGCGCTTGTCCTCGCGGCTGGCGATGTCGTGCTGCCAGGCGCGATAGGCGCCACCGGCGGCCGGCACGGCGAGCTTCTGCGGGATCAGGAAATTGAGCGCGTAGCCGTCGGCCACCGCCTTCATCTCGCCGCTCTTGCCGAGCGCGGCGACGTCGGCCGTCAGGATGACCTTCACGCGAGCGAACCCTCCTTCGTGATCCAGTTCCGGACCCGTGGCCCGAGCCCGGTCGAACGCAGGGCATCAGCACCCAGGCCGATGGCCTGCGGGACCCGGCGAATAGCTCGCCGGATCGGGGCCGGCATCAGTCGTCGAATCTGGGCGACGTCCCGATCGAACGCGCCACGCTCGATGCCCAGCTCGTCGAGCTTCTCGACAAGGACCTCGCTGGGCACGCCGTCGAGGAAGAGGTCCACGGCCAGGACAACCACGACCAGGTCGTCGAGGCCGCCGATCAGGGGGATTCGATCGGGGATCAGGTCCGCCGGCAGGATCAGGTAGCCGAGCGCGCCACCGAGGAGGACCTTGCGGCCCATCGGCGTCCGCTCATCGCGGAGCAGGGCCCAGATCAGCCGAGCGTAGATCGGCGCCCGACTGGCCACGGGCAGGAAGGCGGTCATGCTCAGCACGCGGCCAAGCGCTCGGCCGGAGCCGGAGCCACGTCCNNAGCGCAGTCTACCAGCGGCGCTCGACGAGGCAAACCCGGCCGCCTTGGCCGGCCCGGAAGCGTGCTTGTCGGGCAGTCCGAAATCGGGTTGACAATCGAACGTCCGTTCTGTACCGTGCTCAGTGAACGGAGGTCGGATGACCAAGCACGACGCGGAGCGCAAGCTCAAGATCATCGATTACATCGCCGCGACGCTGCGAACGCGGGGCGTGCCGCCGTCCGTCCGTGAGATCGCCCTGGCCGTGAACCTGGCCTCGACATCGGCGGTCCACCACCACCTCCAGATCCTCGAGCGCGAGGGCTACCTCGAGCGCGGCGCGGGGCAGGCGCGATCGATTCGCCTGACGCCAACTGCGGCGCTGCAGCTCGGCCTGTCGAGCGAGCTCACCCCGCAGAGCGCGGCTACCGAATCCCATCTCCTGCCGATCATCGGCGAGATCGCCGCGGGCGGTCCGATCGAGGCCTACCAGCGCGCGGACGAGACGATGGCCGTCCCGGAGATGCTCGCCCCGAGTGGCGACGCATACGTCCTGCGCGTCCGCGGCGACTCGATGATCGACGCCCACATCGCCGACGGCGACTTCGTCGTGATCCGGCCGCAGTCCACGGCCCGCAACGGCGACATCGTAGTCGCCCAGGTCGAAGAGAACGCGGTGACCCTGAAGCGGTTCTTCAAGGAGTCGGGCCGGATCCGCCTCCAGCCGGCGAACCAGGAATACGCGCCGATGTTCTACGACAGCGTCCTGATCCAGGGCAAGCTCATCGGGGTAATCCGCCGCCTCGACTGAGGGGCGCCTTAACCGAGAGCACTTGGCCGGGCGGCCGTCCACAGGAACCGTCCACATCCTGTCAACCAGCGCCCAGCTTTGGTGGAGGACGCTCGCTCCGGCCGCCCCGATTCGTTGACCGCGTGGGCCGCCTCTCGGACGACCATAGGGCCTTCCTCGCCGACCCAATCGTGACGCCTAAGGTGTCACGGCCGTCCCGCAATCTGGATGTGCCTTGATCGACCGACTGCCGCCGCAAAGCCTCGAAGCCGAGCAATCCGTGCTCGGCTCGATCCTGATCGACCGTGACGCGATCGTCGAGATCGCCGAGTTCTTGCGCGCAGACGACTTCTACCGGCAGGCCAACGGCACGATCTACACCGCGATGCTGGACCTGTTCGAGCGGCGCGAGCCGGTCGACATCGTCACCGTCGCCGAGGCGCTGGAGCGCAAGGAGCAGCTCGATCCGATCGGCGGCCGGTCGTACCTGGCCAGCCTTTCAAACCAGACGCCAACCGCCGTCCACGCCGTGCAGTACGCCCGGATCGTCGAGCGCAAGGCGGTCCTCCGGAACCTCATCGCCGCCGCCGGCAAGATCGCCGGGATCGGCTACGAGGATCCGGCCGAAATCCAGGAGGCGATCGATCGGGCCGAGAGCGAGCTCTTCAGCGTCAGCCAGCGCCGGATCGAAACCGGCTTCAGCAAGCTCAACTCACTCCTCCATGACGCCTACGACCGGCTCGACTACCTCCATGCCCACCGCGGCGAGATCAGCGGCGTGCGGACCGGCTTCGCCGATCTCGACGCCCTGACCACCGGCCTCCAGAAGAGCGACCTGGTTGTCCTGGCCGCCCGGCCGAGCGTGGGCAAGACGAGCTTCGCCCTGAACATCGCCGAGCANNAAGGAGCAGCTCGTCCTGCGGCTCCTCTCGAGCGTCGCCAACATCGACTCCCAGCGCCTGCGCAGCGGCTTCCTGGAGGAGATGGACTTCGCCCGGATCGCGCCGGCGATGAACTCGCTGTCGGCCGCGCCGATCTACATCGACGACACCCCGAATATCAGTGCGATGGAGCTGCGCACCAAGGCTCGCCGGCTGCAGGCGGAGGCCGGCCTGGACCTGATCGTGGTCGACTACCTGCAGCTGATGCAGGCCACCACCCAGAACCGCGACGCCAACCGGGTCCAGGAAGTGTCCGAGATCTCGCGTGGCCTCAAAGCACTGGCCCGCGAGCTATCCGTGCCGGTGATCGCCCTGTCGCAGCTCTCCCGCCAGCCGGAGATGCGCGAGTCGCGCGAACCCCGCCTGTCGGATCTGCGCGAGTCGGGCGCGATCGAGCAGGATGCCGACCTGGTGATGTTCCTGTGGCGCGAGAAGGAACGAGCAGGCGAGGAGCAGGAAGCCGACGGCGAGGTGATCAACCTCAAGTTGGCCAAGCACCGCAACGGGCCGACGGGCGAGATCAAGCTGTGGTTCAAGAAGACCCAGACGCGCTTCGTGAGCTACGCCGGCGAGCGCTACGCAACGGTCGCGGACTAGAAGATCGGGTGCCCAGAACGGTGCGCCCTGGCACCGTTTTGCACCCTGTCACCACCCCTGGGCGGGCGAATCTCTTCGAATCTCATGCGGGAGCTCGTGCGCGGCCCTGAAATTCGAGACTGGTCGTCCCTTGACGAGGCGCGTATCGTCCCGCTTCTAAGAGTCCGACCCCCAGCAGGCCGGTCGCGGACCGAGCGCGCGACAACGCCCGATCCGCCGTCCGTCCAACCCCCAGGACGGGCTCTGATTTCATCCTCGCTCATGGCGCAGGAGGGCCAGGATCAGGGTGTTACAGGACCGCACGCTTGTCTGCCGCGACTGCTCCGAGGAGTTCATCTTCTCCGCCGGCGAGCAGACCTTCTTCCAGTCCAAGGGATTGCTGAACGATCCACAACGCTGTCTTTCATGTCGAGCCGCCGCCAAGCGGGCACGCGTGATCGGAGGGCCACGCGAGTTCCATGCGGCCATCTGCGGCACGTGCGGCGGCCAGGCGATCGTGCCGTTTGCCCCGCGCAACGACCGACCGATCTACTGCAGCTCGTGCTACGACAAGGTGCAGGCCGCCCGCGAGGTGAGCAGCGCCACCCCGGCCTGATCGATCATCCGATCCCATTGAACTCCAGGGGAGCCGGTCGTGGAGGCCGGCTCCTCGATTCCCGCGGCTAGACTGAGAGGGTTGGCATGGCCGGAGGAGAACCACCCATGGGCGTCATCATCATTCGGGAGATGGTCGGGACCAGTCCACGCTCGTGGAGTGACGCCGCCCGCCAGGCCGTGGTCACGGCCTCCAAGACGGTCCGCAACATCCAAACCGTCGATGTCGTGAAGTCGACCGCGGTCGTCGAGAACGGCGAGATCGTGGAATACCGGGTTGAGGTCAAGATCGGCTTCGAATACGAGGGCTGACCTGCGCAGCTAATCGGCCGGTGAGGGCCGGCGGCCACCATGGNNCGGGTCGGGCAGTGCCGAGGTCGCCTTCCCGTACGTTGACAGCCGTGCGTCGGCATCCCTATCGTTCGGCACTCACCGGGCAGCCCAGCCGCCCTTCAGCGGTCAAACCCCGGTTCCAGTCGGTCCGGGGCGGACACCTCAGGCTTCCCCACCGGATCGGGCGGGGGAAGGTGTGTCGGAATTCCCGCTTCAAGCGGCGAAGGTCCAGCGTCCGGCCCTCCGAGCCGAAACCCTCCAGCGTGACCGGCTGCTCGACTGGCTGAGCTCCCAGGCCGAGTCGAAGGTGATCCTGATCACCGCCGAGGCCGGCTACGGCAAGACCACATTGCTGGCGGACTTCTCTCGACGCACCCGGCGCAGGGTCCTGTGGTACCGGATCGACGAGAACGACCGGAGCTGGGTGAGCCTGGTCCGGTATCTCGTTGCAGCCGGGCAGGAGGTCGACCCGGAGTTCGGGACAGAGACGCGACGGTTGCTGGAGCGCCTTGGCAGCCCAGAGGCGCCGACCCGGGCGGCGATCGTTGCCCAGCTCGTTGCCGACTTTGGAACGCTAACGCCGAGTGGCGGGGCGATCCTGATCCTCGACGACTACCACCAGATCGACGATGTGGCAGAGATCCGTGAGGTACTGAACGACTTCGTCAGTCACGCTGCCGATCGGCTGACGATCGTCTTCGCGGGGAGGCGTCCGCCGAGTCTCTCCTTCGCTCGGTTGCGCTCAACCGGATCCGTCGCCGAGCTTCGCACCGATGACCTGCGCTTCGACCTGGCCGAATCCGATCGATTGTTCCGCGAGACATATGGCCGGAACCTCGATCAGGATCTCCTCGCCGATGTCGCCCGTCACACCGATGGTTGGGCGGCTTGCCTGCAACTGGTCCAGTCGGCGCTGCGGAACCGCTCGTCGGCCGATACCCGGGAATTCATCGCCGGACTGACGGGCGCTGCCGGCGACCTGCACGACTACCTGGCCGAAGAGGTGGTCGGTGACCTCGATACGGCGGCGCAGCTGTTCCTGATGCGGACATCGCTGCTCCAGTCCGTCTATCCCAAGCTGGCCGCAGTGATCTGCGAGATCGACGATCTGGAGGCTGGTCGGCAGGTCGCCGAGGCCGAGCGCGTCGGTCTCCTGAGCCGTCGATCGGACACCCACGGCGGTGGCCGTCGATACCACCCACTCGTCCAGGAGTTCCTCGAGGCCCGGCTGCGTCGGGACTTCGGCGACGACGAGGTCGTGCGCCTCCATCGAATGATCGCGCGCTACGCGGCGCCAACGGATTGGCGGCTGGCAGCGCACCACTTCGCCGCGGCCGGCGACATCGACGACCTCCATCGACTGGTCGAGGCATCAGTGCCCTCGATCATGGCCGGCGGCGAGTTCGCGATCGCCGAGTCATTCATCGACCGACTCCCCGACGGCCGAACGCGGCCAATCTTCGAGATCGTCCTGTCGCGAATGGAACTGACCCGAGATCGACCTGCCGAGGCTGTCCGCCTGGCCGAGTCGGCAGTCGCAGCCCAGCGATCCAGTGGTCCGAGCGCGATGCTCGACCAGTCCCTCGCGAACCTCACCTCGGTCTACCACCAGACGGGCCGATTGAGGGATTCGTTAAGCGCGGCATCGGAGCTTTGCGAGATTGGGCAATCGAAGGCCCTCGTCTCGATTGGCCGAGCGATGATCGATCTCGTCCAGTCGTCAGTGGACGGGTCTTTAGACGAGGCACTTGAGACCCTCCAGGACATGGCCGCCAGTCGGCAAATGACGGGCGATCTCCACTACTTTGGCATTACCGAGCTAAATATCGGGGAGGTTGAGCGAGCCAAGGGCAATGCCGCGGCGGCTTTGGCGGCGGCGAATGCGGCGATCGGCGCCCTGAGGTCAAGCTCCGCAGGGCACGATATGCCGGCCGCGCGCGCGATTCGGGCATGGGCGCTCCTTCACCTCGGCGAGCGAGCAGAGGGTCTAGACGAGCTCGATGTCGCGTTGAGGTCCAAATTCCATTTTGTCAGCGATGAGTCCCGCATCGAGACGGCCGCGATACTCGTCGAATATGTTGGGTCTGAACGAGCTCGAGAGGTGCTGGCAGGCTTGGGCCCCCCCGAGAAGCTAACCCCTGACTTGCGTGACCAGTGGCTGGCTACTCTGGCCGAGCTTGACATCGCAGAAGGCCATCCCGAGATGGCTTTCGCGCGCTTGTCGGACATCAATGTGGATGAGCCACACCGAGAGACCGCGGCGAAGACTCGCGTCATGATGCTCCGAGCTCTGTCCGCGGCTTTGTCCCATAGCCCGAACAGCGTTGCGTTTGCCGAAGCAGCGAACCAGAGTGCAACGGCACAAGGTGCTCGGCGTTGGGCGGTACAGGCCGAGCTTCTTATCGGGGCTCTCGCAACAAGCCAATCTCTGGACTTAGTCCTCAGAAAGCTAGGTGAAGCCGGCGATCCGTGGGCAAGTGTCATGGCCGAGCTGTTTCTGAGCGACCTTGTTGGGGAGTCATCAGTTGTTCAGGCGCTTCTGGACCGCGAGGTCCAACGTCGCCCTGGGCGTTGGCGGCCAGGACTCCGGCGCGCTCTGATCGAGGGCAATAGCTGCTCCCAGATGCGAGCTGCCGTCCTGCTCGACGTCGTAGGCGAACCAAGCGATGTTCAGCTTCTGCGTGCGTTCTCGCGGCGTGCAAAAGCTAGAGCGGGATCACACGGACTCGGAAGAGGCCTCTCACGCCGCGTCGCGGATCGCGTGCTCGTCTCCGATCTTGGGCGCGTTCGCGTGCATGTGGGATCCCGCGCGGTTGACGGAGATTCCGTTCGTCGCAAGGTGCTCGCCCTACTGTGCTTTCTGATTGCACGCCCGCGCATGGAGGCCACTCGAGACCAAGTCGTGGATGCCCTATGGCCTGAGCAAGACCCTGGAGCGGCCTCGAATTCCCTGAACCAGACTGTCTATTTCCTACGCAGGGTTTTCGAGCCCAAATACGTCGACGATCTTTCACCGGGTTATTTGAGACACGAGACCGACTTGATTTGGTTGGATCCGGAACTCGTCGGGGCCGAGTCCGAAGCCTGCAGGCAGGCGATCGAGGCGTCGCGCAAGTCCTCGACCTGGACATCAATTGATTTGGTAAGTCGGATCTACCGCGGGCGATTCGCGTTGGACTTCGAGTACGAGGAGTGGTCCGTCAACTATCGCGACAACCTGCACGCGTCCTACCTAGAGGTAATCGAACGCGCGGTCTCAGACGAAGTACGCGCAGCTCGGTTCGATCGAGCCATTCAGCTCTGCAGGCGCGCCCTCGACATCGACGCGACCAGTGAACCCATCGAGCGTCATCTCCTAAGTCTTTATCGGCTGAGTGGAGCACATGCGGCGGCCGAGGAGCAATACAGGCACTACGCGGGCCAGGTTCAAGATGACCTGGACATCAACGCGCCGCCCCTCGATCAGGTCTAGGCGAGGCGACTCCCATCCAGATCGGGACCCGACTGGATAGGTAACGTGACGTATTGACCGGTTTAGAGCGGCATCCCTATAGTCCGGGAACTTTCCAGTACTTCGGTACTAGAAGGCTTTGTTAAGTTCGGACGCGCTGAAGCACCACCTGAAATGGGCACTTGGGGTGGAGCTGAGCGAGTGGTGCAACCGACCGACTCATAAGTCAGGTCGGTTTCCGTGTGTGACACGGAGGCCGCCAAGGAGGAGTTCTATGAACCCCGAAGCAACTCTGAAGACCTGGTAGGTCGGGCTAACCTCGTGGTAGTTCGACTTACCCGAGGACTGCTTCTGGTCAGTGCCGTCTTAGCGACGTTGCTGGCCGGAGGAGCCTCGCTGAGGGTGTTTTAGGACGTTAGTCCTATTCCGGGGAGGACCCGGGGGGATTAGAGTCTCTGTGCCAGCTGCCTAAGCGGAACTGAGATGTCTAAGTCCCTAGCCCTTTCTATCGCTGGGCTCGTAGCGGCAAGCGCAGTTGCGCTTGTTGCTGCGAGTTTTGTCTATGGCTTCGACGCGCGCGTCTCCCTATCCTTTGGACCCGGAACGACCGGTCCGCTTGGGATCGTGCTTGGGTTGGGATTCTGGATCGTCGTGACCTTGGTCACGTCCGCATTCCCAGTCCGATTCTCTGGTGACCACATCGTCAGCGTCTCGACGGCGCCTATCCTCGTGGCGATGACCTTGGGCGGACCGGCCGCGGCGGGCTGGGTCGCGCTTCTCGGGACAACGGAACTTCGTGAACTCAAGGGCGACATCCCTTGGTACGGGTCCTTGTCGAACCACGGCGGCATCGTGCTCCCCGCCGTAATCGCGGGGGTCGCGCAGCGCGCCTTGGTCCCGAATGCCGGAGATCCGCTCGCAGACCTCCTCGGGACCGCGGTGGCGGCCGGTGTCTATTTCGGCCTAAACGTGGTGTTGGCATCTGCAATCCTCGCTGTCCGCACCCAGCAGTCACTCGTCACGATCCTGCGGGGCAGCGATGGAGGGCTCGTCTCCAGCTTCGTGGCACTGGCGCCGCTCGCTTGGCTGATGACCCAGACCTACGAGCGGGTGGGCTGGTGGACCACCGCCCTGTATGCGCTGCCGCTGTACATGATCCGGCTGGCCAACGAGCGCCTGGTCGAGATGCGCGAGATGTTCACCCAGACGATCGGCGCCCTGGCCGAGGCCGTCGACAAGCGCGACCCATTCACCGCCAAGCACAGCGTCCGGGTCAAGGAGATCGCCTCGGACATCGGCCGGGTGATGCGCCTCAACTCGGGCGAGATGGAGGCCCTCGAGTGGGGCGGCCTGCTCCACGACGTCGGCAAGATCGGCGTGCCCGACGGGATCCTGCGCAAGCCGGGTCCCCTGACCGCCGACGAGTACGCGATCGTCAAGCAGCACGTTGCCCTGGGCGACTCGATCGTCCGCGACGTACCCAACGCCGGCCTGGTCCGGGCCGCGGTCCGCCATCATCACGAGCGCTGGGACGGCNNCTGGGCGAGGAGATCCCCAAGCTGGCCCGCGTCCTCCACGTCGCCGACGCGTTCGAGGCAATGACCGCCGCCCGCCCTTATCGGATGAAGCCGCTCACCCATGAGCAGGCCCTGGGCGAGCTGCGCAAGTTCGCCGGGATCCAGTT
>PNAZ01000047.1 GCA_003169655.1 Chloroflexota bacterium | reverse complement strand
ACGGTCGTATCGCGCAGGATGTGAACCGTCGTTGAGCCATTTAGGGCATCGGTCACCGTCTTGAGCATCCCCGGCCCCAGCGTGTTCCGGATCTGGGTCGTGCCCAGGTAGGTGTCGACGATCACGATCGCCGCCGAGATGATCAGGATCGCCTCGACGCCACCGAAGATTGCCCCAAGGGCCTGGTCGACACCTTTTTCGATCCCCCGGACGGCGACCTTCTTGAACAGGACGCCGCTCACGATGTGCAGGCCCGCCAGCACGACCGGGAAGACGATCGTGTAGCCGACCAGGTTCGAATAGTCCGAGGGCACGTCCTTGAAGAAGGTCGTGAAGATCGCCCCGATGGGATAGCGCAGGTATGCGCCGACGACGAACGCGATGGCCATGAACAGGAGCCCGAGGATGCTCCGGATCAGGCCCGCCCGGAAGCCGCCGAAGATGCTGGCACCGATAAACCCGACCAGGACGATGTCCATTGCCCGGCTCCCTCGGAACGGACGACACGACCGGCTCGGTCCCGATCAGCTCGCCAGGCCAGAGGATAGCGCGCAGGGACCCCTCGCGAGGTGCCGGATCAAGCCAATTCGGGCGCGGATGTCCGGCTTGTTCGGGTGGCCAGCGCGATAGGCTGAGAATGTCAGGAGACCAACGTGCTCGATGACCGTACGTCCGATCCGATCCCGGGTCGGCGCGGAATCCGCGAATGGCTGGCGCTGGGAGTCGGCATCGGCCGGGGCGTGTGGCTGCTCCCACTCGATCTCACGTTCCGGACGGTTGGGCTGCGCTATGGTTGGCTGAAGGCGCTCTTCGAGCGGACCCCGGCCACGATCCTGGCCAGCATCGGCCAGCTCCGGGCCGAGCGAGCAGCCTGGCGGGCGGTCCGCGATGTCCCGGCCTATCGCGCGTTCCTGGCCGACTCGAGCGTGCCCAGTCGATCGCTATTCCCGCTAGGCATCCTGGGCCGCCTGCCGGAGACCGACAAGCACTCGTACGTCGATCGCTACGGCCTGCTGGAGCGCTGCGTCCGCGGCGCGGTTCCGTTCCCCGGCACGACGATTGACGAGTCGAGCGGCTCCACCGGCACGCCCTACAACTGGATCCGGGGCCATCGCGAACGCGAGGTGGCCCAGCGCAACATCGGCTTCTTCGCCCGCTATGCCTTCGGCACCCAGCCGCTGGTGACGATCAACGCCTTCTCAATGGGCGCCTGGGCGACCGGCTTCAACATGAGCCTGGGTATGGTCCGGCGGGGCATCGTCAAGTCGGTCGGCCCGGATATCGACAAGATCCTGTCGACCCTGGCCTACCTCGGCCCGGGATACCGCTACCTGATCTCGGGCTATCCGCCCTTCCTCAAGCACCTTCTCGACGAAGGCGACCGGCGCGGGTTCCCCTGGGCGAGCTACCGGATGCATGCCCTGGTCGGCGGCGAGGGAATGACCGAGGAGCTGCGCGATCTCCTGCTGGCCCGTTTCATCTCGGTCTTCTCGGGCTATGGGGCGACCGACATCGAGATCGGGATGGCCGGCGAATCGCCGGTCAGCATCGCCGTTCGACGGCTGGCGCGGGCCCGACCTGACCTTCGCGAGGCGCTCTTTGGCCGGGACTCGCGGCTGCCGATGGTCTTCCAGTACAACCCCCTGATCCACTTCCTCGAGGTCAATGCCGAGCACGAGATCGTATGCACGGTCAGCCGCCTGGACCTGCTTGCGCCCCGAATTCGCTACAACGTCCACGACGAGGGCGGGTTGGTCGATTTCCGGACGGCTGCGGCGACCCTGCGCCGGTTCGGCTACGACATCGACGACCTCGGATCGCTGCCCGAAACAGCCGGGCCGCGCGGCCCGTTGCCGTGGGTCAAGCCCATCCCCCTGCCGTTCCTGTGGGTCCATGGCCGACGCGACGCGACGATCAGCGTGATGGGCGCGAACATCTACCCCGAGGACATCGAGACGCTCGTCTACCAGGATCCGACGCTGGTGCCCAGGCTCCATTCATTCCTGCTGTCCGTCGTCGATGACGAGACCGGCACGCCCAGGCCGTCGATCTCGCTGGAGCTGACGGATCTGACCGACGTCGATGACCCCTGGCGGGCCCGCCTGTCGGACCGCCTGCGCGATGGCCTGCGCGACTTGAATATCGACTACCGATCCTCGGTGGTCGAATTCCCGGCCGCCATGCAGCCGATCGTCGAGACCTTCGCCCTGGGGGCCGGCCCGTTCGCCGCCGATGCGGCCCGGATCAAGCAGCGTCGGATCGTCCGGACCTGAGCTAACGCGAGCCGAGCGCCGAGCCGAAGAACGCGACGAGCCGCTGCTCGTAGCCGGCGGGGTCCAACCAGGCCGACTGGACGTGCTGGGCCTCCGGCACGAGCCACAGGCTGGCCGGGTTGGGGTGTCCGCGCACCTTGTCGAGGGCCGCGCTGAACTCGACGGCGTTGATCGGGTCCACCCGCGTGTCGGCGGTGCCCTGGACGATCATCAGCGGCCGATTGTCGATCGAGGCGATCGCATCGATCGGCCGGTGCTGATCAAGATCGATCCCGTACAGCTGGCCCCACAACCGGGCGCCGAATGTCAGCTGCTCGGGGAACCCGCGGCGCTGGACCTCTTCGCTGATCGCGGCCCACGTGTCGGCGTAGCCGCTGTCCTCCCAGGTCGCGGCCACCTGCGTCTCGGCGCCGGCCGCGATGACCACGGTCGAGGCGCCATTCGACTCGCCAAAGATGCCGATCCGAGCGGCGGGAATCCCCCTGGCCCGCACCCAGTCCCAGGCACCCAGGACGTCGAGGTACTCGCGGGTCCCGCCGGCGAAGCGGCCGTCAGTAATCATGGAGTCGCCCTGGTTGCGCAGGTCGACCATGAGCACCGCAAACCCATTGCGATGGAGCATGCCCGCCGGCAGGAGCATCACCGGGTCCCGCCGGCAGCTCCCGGCACCGTGGGCCATGATCACGACCGGGGCGTCGGGCTTGGCGGCGGGGATCCACCAGGCCGCCAGGCGCAGGCCGTCGCGACTGTCGAGGGCCACGTCCTGGAAGTCCGGCATTTCGTATCCGGCGAGGTCTACCTTGGCGGCCAGCTGGGCAGACAGCCCCGAGGATCCGAACGAGGCCGGGGTGTAGCCGGTGAAGCGCGGCGCCCCGGCAGAGTCGAATCCGCAGTGGGCGTCGACGTGCGAGATCGCGTCGAACAGCTTCCAGCTCGCCCCGCCATAGGCGAGCAGGATGACGAAGAGGAGGACCGCCAGGAGGCTGAAGACTCTGCGTCGGCTCATCAGCTATCCCATCGCCGGGTGGTCGCTGCGGCTACTCGATCGACTGATCATCGGCTCCAAGTCAAGGTGCCAGGCCTCGGATCGATTGACAGCGTCGTCGGAGGCGTCACAGTCACGCCATGACGACCGAGCCGCTCGAGGACGAGCCCGCCGAGAACCTGGTCCTGCGCGGTCGCTCGTTCGTGGTCGTGGGCGTGATCGTGCTAGGGATCGCCTGGCTGGCCCGGCCGATCCTGGGTCCGTTCATCGTGGCCGCCGTGATTGCCTATGCCTTCAGCCCGGTGGTCACGACCGTCCAGAGCCGCTCCGGCCTACCCCGAGTCGCCGTGGTCGCGATCGGCTACCTGATCGCCCTCGTCGGATTCGGGCTGCTCGACATCTTCCTCGCCGAACGCCTGATTCGCGAGCTCGAGCAGTTCAATGCCGGGGGCCCCGATGCGCTGGCTAACGCGATCCGCCAGCTGGTGGGGTCGGACACGATCGTGATCGGCAGCCAGCACATCTCGGTGGCCCTGATCGCCCGGACCCTGCAGGCGGATGCCAGCGGCTTCTTCGCCTCACCGGGCAACGCCGTCGAGCTGGCCAGCCGGGTGGGTGAAGTCGGCCTCCAGACGATCCTGGTGATCATCGTCACGTTCTACTTCCTGGTCGACGGGGCGTCACTGCGCGATCGGACGATCCGCGTCCTGCCGTTCCAGCACCGAACCCGGACGATGGCGGTCCTGGCCCGGATCCACGGGATCCTGGGCAAGTGGCTGCGGGGCCAGCTGGTCCTGATGGCCGGAGTTGCGTTCGTCGTCTACGTCGTGATCGGCCCCATCCTCCACCTGCCCTACGCCCTGGCCATCGCTGTGTTGACCGGCGTCCTCGAGATCATTCCGCTGGTCGGGCCGCTGATCGCCACCGCCATCGCCGGCACTGACGCGTTTGCCCACGGCGGCGCCGGGCTGGCCCTGGCCGTGGTCGTCTTCTACTTCGTCGTGCGCCAGGTGGAGGACCAGGTGGTCATGCCGGTCGTCGTCGGCCGGGCGGTCCACCTCCATCCGGTCGTGACGATCTTCGCGGTCCTCGTCGGGCTGAGCACCTACGGCGTGCTGGGCGGGTTGCTGGGAGTCCCGGTCGCGGCGGCCGTCAACGTCATCTTCCGCGAGCTCGCCGAGCCGGAGGTCGGCAGCGCATGAAGACCATATCGCCGCACCTGGTCACCGCCTTCCTGGTCCTCGGGAGCATCCTCTTCGGCCTGCTCATCGTCGATCGGGCGGTTACGATCGCGGGCGGCTTCAGCTCGATCCTGCTGGTCATCTTCCTGGCCTGGCTGCTGTCCTTCCTGGTCGCCCAGGCATCCGATGCGATTCGACGCCGGCTGGGCGTCCATCGGGGCGTGGCGATTGCCCTCGTCTACGTCGGGGTGGTCCTTTTCGTGGCGGTCCTGATCCTGGACATCGTCCAGGTAGGCGCACGCAATGCGACCGACATCCTGGGTCGGAGCGCGGAGGTCACGACCCGGATCCACGGCCTGCTGGTGGGGGCCCAGAAGACGCTCGGCTTGAGCACGAGCACGATCGACCTGGCGGCGACCTTCGACCAGGGCCAGCACGAGCTGTTCGCCACGATCAGCGCCTCGCTCAACAGCGAGATCCAGTCGATCGCGGGCACGACCCTGACGGTCATCGGCAATATGTTCCTGATCGTGGTCCTGTCCGTCTATGCCGTGGTCGACGTCGACGCGATCCTGGCTGCCATCAGCCGGGTGGTGCCGAATCGGTACGCGGCCGAGCTGGCCCTCGTCGAACACACCGTCGGGCGGGCCTTCGGCGGCTTCCTCCGAACCCAGGTGATCCTGGTCGCCATCCAGGTGATCCTGACGATCGTGGTCGGGTTCGCATTCGGCCTGCCCTACCTCTTCCTGACAACCCTGGTCGTTGCCCTGGCGATGTTCATTCCGTTCTTCGGGCCGCCTCTCGCGCTGATCCCGCCGCTCCTCGTGGCGATCGCCTTCCGGCCTGAAGTCGCGATTCCGGTCGTGCTGATCCTGTTCGTGGTCCAGACCATCCTGGTCAACGTGATCCAGCCCCGGCTGATGCGGGAAAGCGCGGGCCTCCATCCGATCCTGGTCCTGCTTGCCCTGCTCGTCGGGGCCCAGATCGCCGGCTTGTGGGGCGCCCTGTTCGGGATTCCGTTCGTGGCCGTGCTGAACCTGCTCGTCCAGTACCTCGTGAATCGGCGAGCGGTGGACGAGGTCGAGGGGATCAGCCTCGAGGACACCCTCGCCGAGGTGCGCGCCGTCGATCCTGAGATCCCGCTCGATGAAGCGGTCGCGATCGCTGCCGACCAGGCCGAGGAACTGAACCGGACCGGCGACTGAACCCGGGCGCGCCGATCCGCCACCTGTCCATCGTCACTGCACAGGCAGGACGCAGGCGGCGGAGCGACTCGCCGACGGCTAGTTCTTGATCGGACCGCGGCCGGCAGGCGGCGGGACGGCCTCCTCCTGGATGATGTCGCCGCTGCGGATGTCGGCCTGGAGGCCCCGGTTCACCCGGGGAGCGGCCGGGACGGCCTCCTCCGTGACGATGTCGCCGCTGCGAATGTCGGCCTGGAGGCCGCGGCTGATCCAGGGAGCGGCCGGGACGGCCTGGTTTGGGACGACCGTGGCCGGGCGGGGTGTCGCCAGCTCGGTGCCGATCGAGACCGTACCGACCGTCAGGACCGCGATCAACAGTCCGCCGGCGACGAGCCGCGTGCGCAGCCGCTGAGCGTCCTCGGCCGACGGGAAGCGCAGGGTGAACGCGTGCCCTTCGACATCGTCACCAATGTTCAGGAGGACTGCGATCGACGTGTCTGACACGGCGTGACCGCTGACATCCGACGAGTCGGTCGGCGCGATCCGGATGGCAACCTTGCCGGCGCTCGGATCGGCGTACAGCGGGCGCAGTGCGTTCTTCGACCCGCGATCGAGTGGCTCGGCGATCACGCTCCAGCCCGGCTCGAGCTGTAGCTCAACAGTGAAATCCTCGGCAACCATTTCGGCATCTCCTTCGATTCTGGAATCACGATAGGAAAGGTTGGAGCTCAGTGTCACCGACGAGGAGGCGGAGGCAGAAGCAGCTTAACGACGTGATCGGTGTCGAATTGCCGACAGGTCTGGAGACCGGGGTCGGATCGACCCACGGCCCGACCATCGTTCGCCGATCGGCTCGCGGCGCCCCGCTGGACTAGGCTTCACGACGATGCAGATCCCGAAGCCTAGCGAGGCGGACAAGACCCGCTTTCGTTCGCTTGTGCCCGACGACGCGGGAGTCGAGGTCAAGCCGATGTTCGGGAACCTGGGCGCGTTCGTGAACGGCAACATGTTCATGGGCCTCTTCGGTGCCGACATCGGCCTCAAGCTCGCCCGGGCGGACCTCGACCAGCTCGCCCGGGTCGCGGGCAGCGGCCCGTTCGGGCCCGCCGAGCGGCCGATGGGCGGCTACCTCAGCCTGCCGGTTGCGTTGATCGGGACAGCCGACGCCGATCGCTGGGTCCGGCAGGCGCTCGCATACGTGGCCGGGCTGCCCCCCAAGAAGGCGTCCAGGTGAGCAGCTTCATCGTGGAGACGACCGCGCTCCTCGAGCGGACGCCCGAGCTGCTGCGGACGCTCCTCGTCGGCCTGCCCGAGGCGTGGACGGGGACGCCCGATATCGATGGCGGCTGGCGCCCCCGCGAGGTCGTCGGCCACCTGGGGATCCTCCTGCGCCGTGACGACCCGTCGGCCGTCGGCGGCTAACACCGGGCGTCCTGACCCGAGACTAGGAGCACCAATGCCACGCAAGGTCGTCGCCAGCACGTACATCACCCTCGACGGCTACATCGACGAGCCCGGGCGCTGGTCGTTCCCGTTCTGGTCCGAGGAATCCTCGCGGTTCAAGGCCCACGAGCTGTTCGCCAGCGACGCGCTGCTGCTCGGCCGGATCACCTACGAGGGCTTCGCCCCGGCGTGGCCGACGATGGAAGGCACCGGCGAGTTCGGCGAGAAGATGAACGGCATGCCCAAATACGTGGCGTCGCGGACGCTCACGAGCGCAGCCTGGAACGCGACGATCATTGACGGCGACGTTGCCGCCGCGGTTCGCAAGCTGAAGGAGGAGGATGGTGGCGACCTCCTGATCGGCGGCAGTGGACAGCTCGTCGACTTCCTGACCTGGCACGACCTGATCGACGAATACCGCCTGATGGTCTACCCGCTCGTGCTCGGCGATGGCATCAAACGCCTATTCACCACCGTGAAAAACCGGTCGTTCAACCTCGTCGACACCCTAAGCCTGCCCAAGGGCGTGATGGTCCTGACCTACCAGCTCACGCCGGTGACGAGCTAGACGGTCGGGTCTACTCGGCCGCTTGGCCGAGTACCAATGCCCTCGCGCTTTCCCCCAGGGCCAAGGAGCGCCAGGCTGGCCTCAGAGGGTCGCCAGGCTCGCAACGGCCAGGCGCTCGAGTTCAACCGCGGCGCCTCCTACACCTGGGGCGCCATTGATCGCGATCGCCAGCCTGGCGGCTATGGCCGCGTAGGAAGGCTGGGTCATGACCTCTCGAACGGCGGTTCGGATCGCCGTCGGTCCCGACTCGCCGTCGAGTGCAAGGCCGGCCCCGAGCTGTTGGACCCGCGCCGCCAGAAACGGCTGGTCCGCGGCCGGGTTCGGCAGGGCCACGATGGGCACGCCGTGGGCGAGCGACGCGGCAACTGTTCCATGGCCAGCATGGGTGACAGTGAGCGCAGCGCCATGGAGCACCCGCTGATGCGGCACGAACGGACGAATCGCAGCGTTGTCCGGAATCGGCCCGAGGTCCATCGATTGGGAGGCCGATACCAGCACTCGAACGGACTCACGGGCGAGTGCCTCGAGCGTGTTTCGGATCCGACCGCTTTGGTCCCACAGGCCAGTCGTGCTGAAGCTGACCAGCACCAATGGACGGTCGTCGTCAGCCTGCCACGGCGATTCCCAGGGATCGTCAGGAAGCGCCTCGAAGATCGGCCCGAGGTAATGAACGGAGCCGTCCGCCGTTTCGGCCGCGGGATCAAGCGCGGGAATCGTGGTCACCAGGGTCGGGTAGCCCGTCCAAGCCTCGGTCAAGCGTGCCAGCTGTGGGAGCCGGGCTCCCTCCCGCAGTCGGTTTGTCGCGCTCAGCCGGGCCGCTCCCATGGGTGACTCGGGCGGCGGAGTCAGCCCCGTGATGGTCGAATGGGCCAGGACCGCCACTGGCGCGACGCTCTGAGTCGCTGACGCGAGCGCACCCTGCATCGAGAAGTCGACGACCAGGACATCAGCCGAGGTCGCAGCGAGGGCGTCCGGGATGTCGTCGAGGTGCTCCGGGCTCGCCCAGACATTGGCCATGAGCCCGGCAATGCGCTCGCCCGGATCGCTCGTGGCATAGATATCGAACCCGCCACTTCGGCGCAGTGCGGCGAAGGGCAGACGGCGCTGTTCAAAGCGCTTCCTTTGCACCTCGTATCCGATGAACACCACGTCATGGCCCCGGGCGACCAGTCCCTGGGCGATCCCGACCGCCGGCGGCACGTTGCCGCCTCCGTCCCAAGTCACGAAGGCAAATCGGGTCATGTCATCGGGCCTCCAGGATTCTGCTCACCATGAATCGGACGCATGCTTCGGCGTCGAGCCTGCTTCGCCCGGCATCGCGCCGGAGAAGCTTCCACGTGTAGACATCGCAGGCAATCACGAGGGCGTCGAGCAGGAGCGCCCCGTCCTCACGTCCTGCGAGCTGCGGTGCAAACTGGCGCTGCATCGATTGCCGGTGCGCACGGCGCCCTAGTTGGAGCCACCCGCGCAGTTCGGGTAGGGCGTCCTCCTCCGCCAAGTTGCGGATCACGAAGTCGCCCATGTCCTCGTAGTGGTCGAACAGGGCAGTGATGGTCCCCGCAATGTCGCCCGGCGCCGCTGACTCCCTCTGCTCAAGGATGCGGTCCCGGAATCGCGTTGACGCAGACGCCAGCAGGGCGGACCGCCGGCCAAAGACGCGGAGCACGGTCTGCACGGTGACCGCGGCGCGGGTGGCCACGTCTTCAAGGCGGATCTCAGAGCCCCGGCGTCGCCACAACTCCTCGACCGTGGATTCGAGGATTCGCTCTCGCGTCGCGTTGGCCGACTCGGCCCGGACGCGCATGGAGTATGGGCGACTTGCTTTCATGTGAATTAACACTAACATGAAATGCGAGAGGCAGGAAACGTTTGCCTGGAGTTCCTGCGCAGGATGCGGCTTGGACTATCAGCCTATTTCCATGCTCGGGCAGATGGCCGTAGGGTGAGACGAGAACAGCGCATCGATGGGCGGGCGAAGGTCCGCTCAAGGGGGGAGTAGAAGCACGACGGCCATGCAATCGAGCCTCAGCAGCCTGATCTACATTGCCGATGACCAGCCGGCGAACGTGGCCCTCCTCGAGGCGATCCTCAGTCGGGCTGGACATACCTCGGTCGTCTCGTTTGCCAATGGCAGCGCGTTGCTGGCCGGGATCGCGGAGCAGGAGCCTGATCTGATCCTGCTGGACCTTCAGATGCCGGTCATGGACGGCTACGCGGTGCTGGAGGCTTTGCAGTCAGAGGCCAATCCCACCGGCTACCTGCCGATCCTGGTCCTGACCGCGGACGCGACCCACGCTGGTCGTGACCGGGCACTGTCCAGTGGTGCCCACGATTACTTGACCAAGCCGTTCGATGCCACCGAGGTGCTTCTGCGGGTCGGGAACCTGCTCGAGACCCGGCGGGTGCACCAGGAGCTGCGGCGTCACAACCGCGAGCTAAGAGATCAGGTCGCATCGACGGCCCAGACCCTTGCGGAGCGAGAGCAGGAATGGGCCGAGCAGGCGGCGGCCTTGAGCCATCTCGAAGCCCAGGGGACCGCCGAGGCAACCGCCCAGGCGATCTGCGATGAGCTCAGCCGGATGGCCGGCCTGACGAGTGTCCTGGTCGTTGCCCTCGATGCGGCTGGCCAGGCGGTGCCCCTGGCTCGGGATATCTCGGTCGATGTCCGGGTCCGGGTCAACAGCCCGCTGCCGGCCGAGCTCACCGCGGGCTGGGCCGAGCGAGTCGGTGCTGGACCGTGGGTCGGGCCCTGGGAGGCAGGCTTTGGGACCACCCTTCGGCGGGTCGTCGGCGAGCTGCCGACCGCGATGGCGATCATTCCGCTGCGGACGAGCACTGCGATGCTCGGCGCGATCATGGTCTGCACGCAATCGGCTGACGGGATCCCATACCTCGCTCGGCGCCTGCCCGTGCTCGAGTCGTTCGGCGCGGTGGCCTCGGCGCTCCTGGCGCCCGGGATCCTCGCCCGGCAGCGGCGCGGTGAAGTCCGGGGCGAGCTCGAGGAGATCCTCGATCGAGAGGCATTTGACCCCGTGTTTCAGCCGATCGTCGATCTCGCCACGGGCGCCACGGTCGGCCACGAGGCGCTCACCCGGTTCCACGATGGGACGCGGCCGGATCGCCGNNTCGCCGACGCCGATGCGGTCGGCTTGGGTCTCCGACTCGAGCAGGCCTGCTTGACCGCCGCGATCGCCCAGGCCGACCAGCTGCCGGGCGACGGGTGGCTGAGCCTCAACGTGTCGCCCGATCTCCTCCTCGAGCGCGACCGCCTGCGGCGTTGCCTGCGCGGTGCCGGCCGACCGGCGGTGCTCGAGGTGACCGAGCACGTCGCGATCGAGGACTACCCGGCGTTTCGAGCCGCCGTGCGG
This sequence comes from Chloroflexota bacterium, assembly GCA_003169655.1. GTDB lineage: Bacteria > Chloroflexota > Limnocylindria > Limnocylindrales > CSP1-4 > Palsa-1033. The sequence continues at coordinate 21,762 of PNAZ01000047.1, read as the reverse complement.
AGCATGGGCTCTGATGTCCGGGTCTCAGTCGACGACGCCGGCGCAGGCTTCGCCAGCTTCCGCCATATCCTTGAGCTGCGCCCGGACTTCGTAAAGCTCGACATCGGGCTCGTCCGCGAAATCGACCACGACGATGTCCGCCAGGCGCTCGTCGCGGGGATCGTCTACTTCGCTCAGAAGAGCGGCTGCCAGCTCATCGCCGAAGGCATCGAGACACCCGGTGAGCGCGATCAACTCCGCTCGCTCGGGGTCGATCTCGGCCAGGGGTATCTGCTTGGCCGGCCGGCACCAACCGGGTCCGCGGGTCACCCGAGGTCAACGCCGAGGGCAGCGCATGAGGCTGGGTCCAATGGCAAGCCGAAGCGGAGTCGATTGCCGATTGCCGGGCGACGTTCGTAGGACCCGCCTTACCCCGCCGCCGGCCGGCCGAGCATTTCGTCGAGGGTCGACAGGAAGGTGCGCAGATCGAGCGGTTTGGTCAGATACGCCTGGGCCCCAAGGGCGAGCAGACGTTGGCGCTGGCGCTGGGTCGCGTCCGCGCTCAGGACGAGGACCGGGATGCCCCTGGTGAGTGGCTCGGCTCGGAGCGCAGCCAGGACCTGATCCCCGCCGATGTCGGGCAGATTGAGATCCAGGACGATCAGGTCGGGGTGGTGTTCGCGGGCGAGATCGAGGCCCACCCGTCCGAGCATCGCCGAAAGGAATCGAACTCCCGGCCGGCGCTCGAGGGCCCGTTCAACGAGCCGCAGGTTCGCCGCGTTGTCCTCCACGTAGAGCAAGGTCCCGACCGCCAGGGCTTGGTGCAGGAGCGGGCCTGGATCGAGAGACTCGGGCGCGGCCGACCCGGGCTCGGCCGCCTGGAGCTCGAGCCAGAACGAGCTGCCGGACTCGAGCGTGCTGTCGACGCCGATTCGGCCGCCCATCCGCTCGGCGAGCGCCTTCGAGTGGGCAAGTCCGAGTCCGGTGCCCTCAATCGCGGTCTGCTCGGCGCCGATTCGCTCGAACGGCTGGAACAAACGCGAGAGCAACTCCGGCGCGATCCCGGGCCCATCGTCTGTTACGGCGATCCGCAGCCAGCCATCGCCAGCCTCGGACGAGCTCACCGTCGCCGTACTCCCAGCCGAGGTGTACTTGATGGCGTTCGAGAGGAAGTTGACGAGGACCTGTCGAAGCCGCTGGCGATCGGCCATGACCTGCGCCGGATCGGATTCTGGAATGGTCGATCGCAGGTAGATCTCGCGAGCGCCTGCAAGCGGCTCCAGAAGACGCACTGATTCGGTCGCAACCTCCGCGACCGAGACCGGTTCGACGGAGATCGCCACGGCGCCGATCTCGATCCTCGAGATGTCGAGAACCTCGTCGATCAGGTCGAGCAGGTGCCGCCCTCCCCGGAGGATCTGCTCGACGTATTCAGCCTGACGAGCGTCGAGCGGGTCCATCTGCAACATCTGGCCGAAGCCNNCGGTTGGCATTCTCGGCCGCCTCGCGAGCTTCCTCCGCGACGGATTTGGCCTCCTCGAGCGCGGCGCTCGCGGCCTTCTGATCGCTGACATCCCGAGCGATTCCATACACCACGCCCGTCGCTGGATCGAGCTCGGCGCTCCAGTCCATCCAATGGATCCCGCCAGAGATGTCCACGTAGCGATTCTCGAACGTAATCGTCCGATGGCCCAATGCGAACTCGCGGGCATTCTCCTCGGCCGAACGCTCGCGGTCGTCTGGGTGGACGAACTCGCTCCAGGGCTTGGAGAGGATGACTTCGCGGTCGACCCCGAGTAGACGCGACATGGCCGGGTTGACCAACTCGAAGCGGCCATCTGGCCCGGTCACCACAAACACGTCGACGGCAAGTTCGAAGAAGCGACCGAGGTCAATCGAGGGCCGAGTGATGCCTAAATCGTCGCCTGGTCGTGGCAAGCCGCACTGCGAGCAGAAGCGATCGCCGTACCCAAAGCTCGCGGCGCAGCCGGAACAACGATCTTCCGCCGAGACGCTTAGACCTTCCCCCGAGTCCACGCCACAAGCATACGACTGGCAGGGTGCCGCAGCCCGAGGCGCATCGCTGGGCGACATCTCGTTCGTCGAAGCCAAGGCCGACTATTCAGCTACGCGCTGCTGCAGTCCTGAGGGGGCCCGCCTTCGTCGGCATGGAGTCGCGGCCCGGTTGGTGGGAACTCGCGTTCGACTCGGCCGGCGACCTGGTCGCTCGTGGTCATGCCGGCTTGCGCGCCCAGCATGACCACGATCGGCAATGTCGGTGTCGTCCCCGAGCACCGCGGGTCCGAGCCATCGATGCATTTGCGGACCGGCCAGACCTCGGAATCGAAGTCGATTCTGATTGAAGGATCCAGTGTCTGGGTCGCCCCGGCAGGGAACAGCGCATAGGACGACACAGAGCCACCGCGGCATCTGACGAGCTACGGGCGCGGCTGGCCCCAACCGATACTGTCGACGCAGCCCGGCTGGCCCATGGTCTGCGTGCAACCGGACGGGAACGGATAGACCATGCGCTGGCCGGTGCCATCGGGTCGGATCGTCACCAGCCCGCCGCCGCCACCGGTCGGCCGCCAGTCGGCCAGGATCAGCTCACCGTCCGCGGACCAGCCATCGTTCACTGCGTCCGCGAGCACGAGGTGGGCCTCGGTCCCATCGGCGTTCGCCGCGTAAAGATCGTAGACACCGTCGCGGCGCACGATGAACGCGAGCCGACGACCATCGGGCGACAACGCCGGTGCCGCGGCGCCCAGCGCCTCGAGCGTGAGTCCCTGACTCACCCCGCGCGCGACATCGGCCCGGTAGACCCGACCTGGTTGCCCGGAGACGGCGGCGTCGAAATAGATCCACGACCCTTCGGGCGACCACGAATCTGGACCCGAGACGACCACGTCTGCAGCCAGACCGCTGATGACGCGGAGACCATGACCGTCGATGCCGATCACGGCCAGCGTCTGGCCTGATGCCGACTTCATCGCGAAGGCGATGCTGCCCCCGTCCGGTGCCCACAGTGGACAGAGGGCGCCCACCTCCGGGGGCGTCAGCAGCCGGGATAACCCGGTCGTGACGTCCGCGACCAGGATCCTCGAGACACCATCGACGAGGACCTCGGCGGCGACCGCGTGGGAATCCATCGCCCACGTATCGATACAGCCGTTCCAGGTCAGATGTAGGCCGGTCGTGAGCGTCCGTCGGCTCGTGCCGTTCACGCCGATGACCTCGAGGCGGTCGCCCGACGGTGTGGTCGTCCAGAACGACACGAGACGGCCGTCGGGCGAGCGGCTCGCCCCCTTCGTTGGACCACTGACGACGACCGCGCTCGCCCCGCTGTCGCCAGGGACGATCCGGCGCAGCCCGTCGGTGGTCGCCACCATCAGCGGTCCGTTGCCGAACGGTGGCCGCGGCTGCCGAGATCCGATCACGGCGACCGCCAAGATCGCGGACAGCAGGACGATCGCGAGGACGACGAGATAGACGATCAGTCGGGTGCTTGCCGGCAGGGCCACCGTAGAGCCGAACGATGCTCGGAGCGCGCGCGAGATGCCGCTGAACCAGCGGGCGTCCGCACGTCGGGCTCGTTGGACGCGCGGGAGGAGGGCCTTGAGGGTCCCCTCCGCGAAGGCCGCGTTCGGCTCCGATGTCACGTCGAGCCGGCGGATGATTGCGTCGATCCGATCGTCGGTCATTGGTCGGTCCCTTGATATGCCCGGCGGAAGGTCTCGCGAGCTCGGTGGAGGAGCGACTGCGCGGCCAGCTGGCTTTTGCCGATGAGGCGACCAGCTTCGGTCACCGACAGGTCGTCGAGCGCCACGAACATAAGGACCGCGCGCTGGGCCACCGGGAGTGCGGCGAGCGCTTGTTCGATCTGCTCGCGCTCGCCGATGTCGAGGTGCGGCGCTCCGGGACCGGCCGCCAGCTCGATCTCGTGGACCTCCATCCGCATCTGCCGGCGGTCGTCGCGACCGCGCCTGCGGAAGTGGTCGGCGAGCTTGTGCCGAGCGATGCCGCACAGCCACGTTGCACTGTCGGACCGGCCGTCGAAGCGAGCGCGCTGGTCGATCGCGGCGATGAACGTCTGCTGGGTGAGGTCTTCGGACAGTTCGACGTCACCCCCGGTGCGGGCCATCAGGTAGCCGAAGACGCGCGGAAGCACGGCTAGGTACCAGCGTTCGAACGCGGCGTCATCCGCGAGCGCCGCCTGCAGTTCGTCGACCGTCTCTGCCACCCGGGTCCGAACCGTCATCCCCTCCACGTCAACTCCTGGATCCATCGTGCACCCATGAGTCGTCCGCGACCAGCGCAATCATTCGGTCGAATCAACGAATGGAAGCCGCTCCGCCGAGCGACTCACTGACCGATGACAGTCCCGCTCTCGGCTGCATGAGGAGGTCGTTTCGATGGCGGCACTGGCATCCATCCGCCCATTCACCACTCGCGTCATCAACCCGCTCGTGCGGCCGTTCGCGGGCCCGACTCCCGGGATTCGGGATCGTGTCGTACCCCGGTCGCCGATCAGGGAGGTCCTACGGACACCCGTGCTGGTCTTCCACGATGGATCTCGCTGCATCTTCGCGATGACGCCGGTCGAGGCATGACCACCCGCAATCGAGCGTCCGCCTTCAATGGCTACGGATCGGCGGCAGCCGTCATCATCGCGGCAACACTCCTCGTGGCGGCCTGCGCGTCGGGCGGTGGCCCCGAGTCGTCATCGACGCCCGCACCTGCGAGGTCGGTCACGGCGGCCACTCCTGTTGCGACAAATTCGTCCGCCCCAAGCGTGCTGGCCGCGAACCACTTGACGGCTCGTTGCTCCGATAGCGCACCGTGCGTGCTGACGGCGGGCACCTGGGTCACGTTCGGCGACTCCGCATTCATCCCAGGAATGGCGGTCACCGTGCCCGACGGCTGGTCAAGTCCGACGGCTAGCGTCGGAGAGCTCAAGCTGATCCAATCCGATCATCCCGACGACGCCATATTCCTCTGGAAGGACGTCGCCGCGATCGAGAGCAACGGCGAAACGCCCAAGGTCCTGAGCGGCGTCCCGCGCACGCCCGAGGGGTTGACCGCATCCTTTCGCAAGAACCCCGACTTCATCGTCTCGGCCCCGACGGATACGACGATCGGCGGCGCGATCCCCGCACTGACCTATGTGCTGGGCATCAGCCCTTCGGCGGCCTACACCGGTCGCGGCTGCCCGTCGTATCCGACCTGCGCGAACATCCTCAAGGATCCTGCCCACTCGGGACCCGGGGACTTCTACGGGATCGGTGCCCCGGGGGTCGTCCGCCTCTACCTCGCGACCGTCGGCGTCGCCTCGGACAGCCACATGCTCGTCATCGGCCTCGACGCGACCGACCCAGTCGAACTCGAGCGTCTGACGATCGCTGCCGCGCCGATCATCGCGAGCATCAGCCTGCCCGCCGTCATCGGAGGCGAATCCCAGTCACCAGTCCCGGCGGGCCGGATCGCGTTCGGTCGTTGGGACCCGACGGTCGGCGACTTCGTGATCTTCTCCGTAGCCACGAACGGCTCGGATCTCCGCCAGGTACTGCCAGGGGGCCATGAGATTCCGCGCTGGTCCCCGAATGGTGACCGGCTCGCGGTCGCAGGCGGGAACGGCGTCAGGGCGTTCGAGACGGTCGTCGAGGCCGATGGCTCGCGCCCCCAGGTTCTGCAGCTAAAGGACGCATCTCTTTCGCTCGGGTGCGCGGCCTGGTCGCCCGATGCGGCTCGGCTCGCCTGCGAAGGCTGGGACGACTCGAAGCCCGAGCGGAACGGGATCTACACCGTTCGCAGCTCCGACGGAGGGGACCTGAAGCGGGTCACGACGAGTCCAGACGGCGGCCACGACATCCCGGGCGGCTACTCACCGGACGGCGGCTCGATCGTCTACAGCCGTCAGCGACATCCTGACGTCGAGGAAGCCGAGGTCTGGACCGTTGGCGTAGATGGCAAGGCACCGCACCGGGTCGGCGCCGGGCAGTTCGGGCTGGGGGTCAGCCTGTCGCCGGACGGAACGTCGATCCTCGCGGACGCCAAGGGAATCCTCCGGATCATCGACGTTGAGTCGGGGACAGAGATGCCGATTCCCATCGCGGGCGGAGCGGCGTTTGGTGGCCGCTGGTCACCCGATGGCATGTGGATCGTCTTCTCGCTGGTTCCCGTCGGCGGCGACGATGCCGGGGTCGCGATCGCGCGAAGGGACGGCACGAGCGTCACGGCCGTGACAACCCCGGAGGCCGGCCACCGAGAAGAGTTCCCCGACTGGTCGGTCTCCCCATAGTGCCGGTGCACTTCGGACTGGTCCGAGCCTGGAGGCCGCGCGTACTAGTTCGCGTTCAAGCGGCTCGACTGCGATCTAGCTCGAGATCTCGTCCAACGGCCGCCCGATCGGGCGACACCGATGAAGTCATCGAGGAGGAGCCATGAGAAGGACCCAGGCGATCCCGCGTGGGCTCGCACTGCTCCTCGCGTGTGGGCTGGTCGCTGCCTGCGCCGCTATGCCGGGGACGAGCTTCATGTCCAGCCCACCAGCGGCGGCCCCCACCACGCTGGTCACCGCCTCGCCCGCGCCAGCGTCTCTCGGGTCGTTGGATCCGTCGGCCGGCGCCACGTCGCCGGCAGCAGGCGTGACCCCCCTCCGAACCGGGTGCGACCCATGCAACCTACCGGCCGGAACCTACGAGACCTCGGGTCAATGGGCGTTCCTGCCCGGCTTGCAGGTCACCGTCCCGACGGGCTGGTTCAGCGACGAGCAGGATGCCGGGGAGTTCAACCTCCACCCCGTGGGCCAACCGGATGACTCGGTATTCTTCTGGAAGGACTTGTCGGCCACGGCCAACGATCTGCCCGGGACCCCGCTCGCGGGTGTCTCCGGCACGGCCACCGGCCTCGTCTCGTGGCTCACCTCGAACTCAGATTTCAACGTGACAAAGCCACGACCGACGATGATCGGGAAGGTGCCCATGGTCATGGTCGACGTCCGGGTGTCCATCTCGGCCATGACGCCCAAGAGTGCCGACTCAGATTGCCCGGCGGACCCGTGCGTCGGGTTCCTTCGAGACATGAAGCACTGGGACGGCCCGTTCGCGATCGCCCGAGGAGATATCGCGCGGCTCTACTTCGGGATGATCGGACCCGCGTCCGACCTGCATGCGTTCGTCGTCGAGATCGAGGGCCGAGGGTTCGACATGCCCGCGCTCGATGTCTTCACGGAGCGTGTGGGTCCGATCCTCGACAGCGTCGTCATGCCCGCCGTCATCGTCGATTACTGAGGAGAGGGCAAGATGCGTCCGCCCGTACGATCCCAGGCGTTTGTCTCGTCTGTCGTGCTCGTCGCGCTCGTAACCGGATGCGGCACATCGACGCCGTCGATCGCATCGTCCGGTCCGTCGGCATCGGTGGTTGTCGCCGCGAGCCCGTCAACTCAGCCGAACCCGCCTACCCCAGTTGTCTCGGAATCCGCCGCCTCTGGGCAGATCCTCTTCACGAGGACATACGACGGCGACCAGCAGGCGATCTTCGGGGCCGACGCCGACGGAAGCAACGAACACCGGCTCAGCGCGCCCGGCGAGTATTGCTGCCTTCTTCGGGTTTCGCCTGATCAGGCGCGGATCCTGGTGATGCCTGGGCAGGACCCGCTGCCGACTCCCGTGACCGGTGGAACGCTCGCCATCGACGGCTCTGGTTTCGTCCGACTGCCGTTGAGAGATCCGTCGCTCAACCTCGTACCGCAGGCCTGGTCACCGGATGGCACGCGGATCGCGTTCGAGGGCTGGGATAACTCGCAGCCTGGCCGGACTGGGGTCTACACGGCGCGTGCCATCGACGGAGGTGACCTCGTGCGTGTCACGATCGCCGTCGGCGCCCCGCACGACATCCCGCTGGCCTACTCACCAGACGGCAGGCAGCTCATCCTGTACCGGTCCATCAGAATCGAACCGGGCGATCTCCCGGCCGATATCGGCGGTTCGCTGTGGGTCGTGAACGTGGACGGCTCGAAGGCTCACCAGATCAAGACGCCAGGGACGGCGCCCGGGTGGTGGGCTCGCTGGTCGCCGGATGGGACGAAGATCCTCTTCGCGACGGAACGTCTTCGCCCGGACGGGGCGCTATGGACCGTCCGTCCGGATGGGTCGGGCCTGACCAAGATCTTCAAGGACAGCCACGGGCGTTTCCCTAGTGGACCCACCTGGTCCCCGGATGGAAGCCAGATCATGTTCAGCCTGAACCCGGTCTCGGATACGTTCCTGCATCCCGCGAATGGCCTCTACGTCATCACCGCCGATGGTACCGGGCCGACCCTCGTGATCGGCGGTTCTGACTTCAAGGGCCAGCCGGAGTGGTGGCAGTAGCGTCCAACCTCAGCCATTGCCCGGTGCGAGCCACGAGATCCGAGTCTTCTATCCGGGCCCATTCATGCGTGTTGTCGGCGGGCGGGATCGAGCACTACGGACCGGCCGGTTGCCACTGCCAGTCGCCCCAGCCGGTCCCCGTTACGAGAAGCTGAGCGTCGGAGCCGTCGGCATGGACGCTCCAGAGAGATGTGCCCACGTAGTCGGCGTCCGATCTCGAGAAGAGGATCCGGTCACCCTCGGGTGAGAATCTGGTAGCACCGAGGTGGTCGCCACCGCTCGCGCTGGCAAGCGTCGTGACCGTTCCGCTCGCCACGTCGACCACCCGGAGCTCGTAGGTGCTCAACGATGGGTCCGATGTCTGATCGTAGAAGGCTGGGCTCCAGATGTAGGCGACCCGATCACCGGTCGGCGACACGACCGGGTTCTCATAGTCGGCGCCCTGACCCGGTCCATTTGACCCGCCCACCCATCCGGCCAGGACCCGAAGCTCGGTGCCGTCGGCTTTGGCGATCACGAGCGACGCCGAGTCGGGATAGGCGATGAATGCGATGCGAGATCCATCGCGCGAGTATTCGCCGGTGAAACGCGATCTTGGGTCGTTCGCCGGTGCCTGCCGTGGTGTGCGACCGTCAACGGGCACCACACAGGACGCGATCACGAGCGACGTCCCGTCGGGCGACCACACGGGGTCGAAATCGCCCGGGAGCGCGCAGCCGGTAGGCACGGTGAGCAGTGCCTGGCGCACGCCGTCGAGCCCGTAAAGGCCGATCGTCTTCCCCAGGTCGACCCAGCTGGCGACGCGAGTGGAGTCGGGCGACCACGAGACAAGCCAGCCAGTGCCCGGGAACGACGCAACAACGTGGCCTGCCGGATCACTGAGATAGACGTTGTCTCCACCTGGGGTCCCTGGGCAGCTGGCGTCCCAGGCAGCCCGATAGGCGAGATGGCGCCCGTCCGGCGACCACATCGGTCCCTCGCCCCAGAAGCTGCCGCACCCGGCCGGGCCGGCGCCGCCTTGATCGTAAGCGCCGTCCGCGATCCGAACCGGGTTTTTGCCGTCCGAGTCGGCCACGTAGATGCTGCCGTCGAGGCCGTAGGCAAGATGGCCGAGGCGACCGGTCGGCAGCGGCGAGGACTGCAACAGTCGGGCTCCGACCAGGATCGCCCCACCCACGAGGGCCACGATCACCAACAGCAGGATGAGCGCCGTAGACCAGCTCAGACCCAGGCGCCGGAGGAAGCGGTCGCCGGTGCTCGACCCGCCAGTCTGCCCGTCCCCGACCCAGTGGCTGCCGGGACCGGCGAGCCACGCTGGCCGGGGCCTGCGGCGGCGAGTGGCGTCGAACACCCGGTCGAGATCACCGGCGGGCGCGGGCGAGAGCGCGTCCGCCTCGAACCAGCCGGCGAGCGTTCGGTCGAAGTCGTCGTGGCCGGTCATGCGATCGACTCCTTGACCAGGATCGGCGTGCGTTCGTCGGCTTCCAGGGCCGCGCGAAGGGCGGCCGAGGCTCGGTTGAGCCGGGACTTGAAGGTGCCGAGCGCGATATCGAGGACGATCGCCGCCTCGGCATCGGGTAGCGCCAGGTAGTGGTGGACGACGAGCACGGCACGCTGCTCCGGAGTCAGGCGGCGGAAGCCGCGCTCTAGCTGGTCCCGCCTCGCGGTCTGGTCCTGGGCGTCGCCGTCGCCACGCGCGTCAGGCGCGGTCATGTGGATCTCCACGATCTCGCGATGCTTGGCCCGCCGGGCCTCCCGATAGCAGGCGTGGACGAGCAGCCGATGGAGCCAGGCGTCGAAGCGGTCGGGGTCTCGAACAGCGCGAATGTGCAGCCAGGCAGCCATGAGCGCCTCCTGGACGGCATCGGCCGCCAGCTCGTCGCTGCGCAGGATCAGTCGCGCGGTTCGATGCAGCCGATCGAACGCCTCTGCGGCGAGCGCCGTGAAGGCGTCGTGGTCGCCGCTCCTGGCGCGAAGGACGAGGTCTCGCTGCATCGGACATCCGGCTCGTGGCGGCCCATTGGCCGCGCTCACCCATCATGAGTCGGGCGGCAACCGAGTCGTTCCATCTCCGCGACGGCGGAGAGGAGCAGGTCCCGAGCGAAAGATGGAACGACTGGAGATGTTCAGGACTCATACCGGGCAGAAGCGGCGGAGATACCGCGCTCCTGCGGAAGGGCCATGGATCCCGGCCTGCCGCGACCACATGACACCGCCCCACTTGGACGGTGTGGAGGGCTCAGTCAGTGACCAGCACGCTCAAGATGATCTTCGCTGCCGCGGCTGTCGTCGTGTCCTGCATCGCCTGTGGTCCGGTTGCTGTTACTCCGTCGCCAGTGGTCTCCCCGACCGCGGTCGCTCCCTCGACGGTGGTCTCCCCGACCGCGGTCGCTTCATCATCAGCGGGAACCCCCTCCCTGGAACCGAGCTCCAGCCAGCAGGCAGCGACCCTCACGGTCGCAGGAACCGATGTGATTGGTCCCCCGCTCCTGCTGACCGTGACCCTGCCCTCGGGCTGGGAGTCGATCCAATTCGGCTTCGGCGCGGACCGCGGTACGTCGAGCCCACCGTCGGGCATGGCCTTCATCGTGAGCCTGGTCGACAACACGTTCAAGGATCCCTGCGCGCACGTCCAACGGAGTCCGAAGATCGGGTCGACCGTCGCGGCCCTGGCCACGGCACTCGGTGAAGTTCCAAACACGACCGCGACCAAACCAGTCCAGACCACGATCGGCGGGCACGAGGCGACGTACATCGAGCTGGCGATCCCCGCGACCCTACCGTGCGACCCCAGTGAGTTCTACCTGTGGCAAGACTCCCCGGGCGGCGATTGGTGGGCTCAGGGCCTCAACGAGACTGCTCGAGTCTGGATCCTCGAAGTTGGTGGTCGGCGAGTCGCGTTCCTCGCCCACTCGTATCCTGGTTCGGGCGCCGATCCCAAGGCCGTGTTTCAGAGCATTCTCGACACGGTCGTATTCGAAGGCGCGTCCTGACAATCTGCGTGGCCGCAATGCGCTCTATGTCCTGGGCGAATTCGCCGAACTGTCGGCCGCGTCGGGGATCCGCCGCCCGCTGATCACCGCCGAAGGGACCCGGGAGCAGGTCACCAAGACGGCGCCCGACCAGATCGCCGTGATCGGCACCCTCACGTCTGGGGCGATCGCCAGCGTCCACGTCCGTGAGGCAGTGGCCGGCGGCATCGGGTTCCTGTGGGAGATCAACGGAACCGATGGAACGCTCCGGATCACCGCCGACGCCGCATTGCCCGAGATCTTTCCGTTGAGGGTCGCTGGAGCGCGTGGCCGGGGCGAGCCCGTCGAGCTACCTGTCCCAGCGACGCTGACCCAGAAATGGCCCGCGCTGGTCAGCCTGGAGGGAGCACCCGCCTACAACGTCGGGCGTGCCTATGCCGCGTTCGCGGAGGACATCGACAACGGGACTCACACGGTGCCGGACTTCGCCGATGCCGTTCGGCGCCACGAGGTCCTCGCCGCCATCGAGAAGTCCGCGGCATCAGGGGAACGCATGACGGCGTAGCCGCCATGCGCCCCGCGCGACGCTCACGCGGCGTCTTCGTCTATGCGGGCTCGACGTTCCCCGTGCTGCCGTCGACCGTGACGCGCATCCCCGTTCGAAGCCGGGCGGTCGCGTCACCGCAGCCGACGACCGCCGGGATGCCGTACTCGCGGGCGATGATCGAGGCGTGGGCGGCGGCGCTCCCGACGTCGGTCACGACCGCCGCGGCCCGGGTGAACAGCGGTGTCCAGGCGGGCGCCGTGAGCGGCGCGACGAGTATCTCACCGGGCTGGAGGTCATCGAACTCGTGCGGGCCGCGGACAACGCGGACGAACCCTGTCGCTCGGCCCGCCGAGGCCGGCGAGCCCGACACGATCGCCCGCTCCGAACGGGTCGCGCCGACCAGTCGCGGGAACATTTCCCACATCGACTTGACGACCCGGTTCACCTTCCCGATCAGCAACGGCGGCACGAGCTTGGCGTTCTCCTCGCGCCGCGAGCGGCGAGCGTCGACGTCCACCGTCGAAGGCAGCGAGGTGCCGCCCAGGCTCGCAAGGACCTCGTCGTGCGTGAGGAAGAAGGCGTCGTCCGCGTTGTTGATGAGCCCGCGGCCAGCCAGCGCCTCGCCGATCCGCAGGACTGCCCGGCGCATGACAGGCCATGCGATCGTCAGCACGCCGACATGCTCTTCCCTCACCGGGACGAGGCGCTGGGTCTCGGCGAGCAACTTGCGGAACGCATCCAGTTTCCGCGGCGACGAGGCCAAGGCCGCGAACGCCGCGCCCTCGGCAGCCTCGCGCGCGGCGACGACACGCCCATAGTTCGCCGTCCGCGACGTCGTCGAGGCGCCCGTCGTCGACGGTTCGAACCACCAGTCGAGCGACACGACCGCATGTCGTCCCGGGTCGGCGGGAGGTTCGAACCCGGCAAGGAGCGGCAGATGACTGCCGCCGAGCGTCCCGGCGAGGTGGCGCCGATAGAATTGGGCGAGGTTCATCTCCATCTTGTAGGCGGCACCAGCAAAGGCGGCGATCGAGGCGAAGTACTCGCCGGCCAGATCGGCCATCTCATCGATCAGCTTCGGAAGCTCGGTAACGGACAGGGTCTCCACCCGGGCCTCCGCCGCCGCCACCGCCGCCCGATAGCGGGGCAGCAGATCATCGCGCCAGTCCCGCTCGTAGAGCGGATAGCTGTGGCGTACCAGCGGTGGCACGACTCCCACGACGCGACGCGGAGCGCGGATGAGATGCCCCATGATGCTGGGCAGGCTGCGCGCGAACGACCCCGGCGAGAGCCAGTTGAGCGAGTAGAAGTACCAGCCGTTGACCATGACGTGGCGTGGTCGCGGGGCGCGCTGGCCGATCCACATCCGGAGCTGCGCGTGGAGCCGATCCTCCATCGCGCTCAGCAACCATGACTCGAAGAGCGGCGTCACCGGCTCGGAGATCCACTCACCGAACCGAATCTGACGAGTGAACGCGCCGGGCGCGGGCGGCTCCCACGATACGTCGGGTGGCAGCGCCGTCATCGGTCGGGCTTGGAGGATCCAGAGCGCGCCGGCGGCGTCGATCGCCCACTCGATGTCCAGCGGAACCCCGCGGGCCGCCGCGATCCGACGAGCTTCGGCTGCAATGGCGGCAGCCTGGCGGTGGTCGATCGCGTGCTCGGCCTGCCGGCCTGCTGTCGTCACGTCCTCCCGGACGACCCACTCGTCCCCGAGGGCCGCTCCGGACACAAGCCGCTCCCCGAGCCCGCGGACCGCCGTGATGACACACACGTGGCGATCGCCGTTGATCGGATCGGCTGTCAGTGCAACGCCGGCCGTGGACGCGGCGACCATCCGCTGGACAATGACGGCCATCGAGGCGCCTGCGCCCTTGCTCCCGTACGTGGCGACGCGTGCCGCTCGCGCGCTGGCGAGCGTTCGATCGACTGCTGCGCCGAGCTCGTCCGCCGACACGTCCAGGACGGACTCGAACAGTCCGGCATACGAGTGCTCCGAGCCGTCCTCGGCGATTCCGCTCGAGCGAACCGCAAACGGGCCATTCCCCAGCTCGGCGAGGACGTCTTCCAGCAGCGCTAGCCTGTCGACCGCCGGCATCGCAGCGACGTCGGCACTGAGCACGACCCCGTCCGGCACGCGGACGCCGGCGGCGATGAGCTCGCCCAGGCCCGCGGCCTTGCCGCCGGCCTCGCCGGCATCCGCCAATCGCAGGTCACCGAGCAACCGAACCGCGGCGCTGCGCACCGGAGCGACCACCCTCGTCATCATCCTGCCCTCCCACTCGCTGCAGCGACGGCGGCGCGAACGAACCACTCAACGTCGTCGGCCACGTCCTCGGTCGACGCGCCGAGGTGGTCATGAAGCACCCGCAGCGTGGCTGACGACGTCAGCACCACGATCAATCGCAGGATGCGATCGCGATCGACCTTCGAGAGCGGAGGCTCGATCGATTCGACCACCGGGCGAAAGGCGTCGAACCGCCGGGCCATACTCCGTGCCCGCGCCTCATCGGAGGCCGGACTGGCGAACACAGCGCGCGAGAAGTCGTCGAGTGAGTCGAGGTGTCCGAGATAGTCGATCACGCCCTGACGGATCTCGGCTACGGTCTTTGGCGGGGGCGGTGTCGTGAGGCCTGAGCGACGAATGAGGTAGGGATACAGCGCGTCCAGCAGGTCCTGCTTCGTCTTGAAGTGTCGGTACACCGTCGGAACAGAGACGCGGGCCTCGCGTGCCACGTTCGGTACCGAGACGCTGGCGAAGCCGTCCGCCATGACCCGGAGCGCCGCCTCGAGGATGCGCGATCGCGTGTCCTCGACCTGCTGCGCCCGCAGCTCGCTTCGATATTCGCGCGCAGGCCCCTTGGCATTCACAATACGAGTCATATCTTTAATATATGACTCGTATCGCTTCGTGTCGATTGGCACGCCCGAGAACACGCCTGAGGGATCGACTGATCACTCGGCGTCGAACAGGCTGAGCTGGTCGCCGTTGGCAAGCAGCGTCATCAATGACGGGACGCGGAGCCGTAGCGCGGCCAGTCGCGCGGAAGGCACATACCAGCGGCCTCGCGTGACGCCACGCGGCTCGAGCCAGCCCGCCCCCGCGAGGCGACCCAGCTCCGCGCGCGCTGCCGGCATCGAACGTCCCGTCAGTCCAGCCAGCGCTGCGGTCCGAAGGCGGCCGACTCGGGCCGCAAGCAGCGTCGCCGACCACTCGAGCGGCTCTCCCGCATCGGCAAGGGCGGAGGCGATGACCCCGAAGTCCGTCGGAAGCGCGTCGAGGATCCTGTTACGCGCCTCGAGCCGGTCCAGGGAGATCCGCGTGTAGTAGTCGAGCCATTCGGTGACAGGGTGGTTGTCCGGGTCGTAGCTGGGCCCCAGGGTGGTCCGCAACGCACCGACGTATTCGTCCCGGTTCCGCCGCAGGTAGGCTTCGATGCTGATGAGCTCGGGAGCGCGGATCCCGTCGCGAACGAGCTCCATCGCCGCGAGGATCCTCGCCGTCCGTCCGTTGCCGTCGTTGAACGGGTGGATGGCGATGACGTTCAGGTGGAGCAGCGCCGACCGGATCAGCGGGGGCGTGCGGTCACGACGTCGTAGCCACTCGACGCAGTCGTCCATGAGCGACGGCACGACGACCGGGCTTGGACCCGTGAAGGTCCCGACGAACACGTCCTCCGCGAGCCTCCGATAGTCGCCGTGGGTGTCGCGAGGCAGTCCTTCCATGATCGTCGCGTTGATCAGGTGGATGACCTCGTGCGACCAGACGAAGTCGAGCCGAGCGGCGGCATCGCGGGCCAGGTTCAGGGCACGGTTGTAGTTCTCGACCTCGCGGATGTGCGCCCCATCGGCATCGACGGCCGCGCCCGCCAGGACCTCCTCGACCTCGGCCGGACCGAGTGGGTTGCCTTCGATCCCGGTGCTACCGGAAACCGCCGCGTCGCGGGCTGCGGGCCAGACGGCCAGCATCCGCCAATTGCCCGGACCGACCTTCACACCCGGCCGGACGACGTTGTCCCAGCGGTCGAGCCGTTCGCGGACGAGCATATTCGGGGTGTAGGTCAGGTGGAGGGTCATTCGCTTGGCACACGAGCGGTTTCCATCCACCGGATGATAGACCGTATCCGCTCGTCATACAAGCGGTTCGACGGGACCGCGCTGCCCGAAAGGTTGTTGTGGCGCGCCCGACAGGATTCCAGGTCATCTCTGGCCAGGCCTGCTTGACAAGCGCGGCTTCTCGTTTGATAGTCCGCGTGACGATATATCGCCATACGGAGTATCGGAGATGGCAGATGACTCGCCGACGGGTGACCTCGGCCGGTTTGCGGAGCCGGCACTCGTGATCCTCGTCAGCCTGAGTGCCGGGCCCAAGCACGGCTACGCAATCATGACCGAGGTTGAAGCGGCGACCGGCCGGCCGATGGGCCCGGGAACGCTCTACGCGGCACTGGCCCGGCTCGAGGACCGTGGCTTGATCGCGGCCCTGCCGCCGGTCGAGCGACGCCGCCCGTATCGCCTGACGGCGGCAGGCGCCACTGTCCTCGAGCACCAGCTCTCTGAGCTCGCCGACTTCGTCCAGGTTGGCCTGGGCCGCCTCCGGGAAGGTGTCCGGTGAAGCGCCTGCTCCTCCGTCTCTATCCTGCCCGTTGGCAGGAGCGCTACGGCGAGGAGTTCGCATCGCTCCTTGAGGAGCGTCCGCTCGGACCCGCGGCTGTCGCCGACGTGGTCCAGGGCGCGATCGATGCCCATCTCCATCAACCGGGCACTGGAATGTCACTTACCGGTCGCTTGGTCGGAGTCGCGGCCATGGTCGGCGGCGTGCTCTGGACGACTGGCCTGCTCGGGAGCATTTTCGATCCTTCCGGGCGTCCCTGGGCGATGACGACTGCGTTCGGACGTGCGCCCTGGCCCTGGCCATGGGCGGCCGGCACCATCGTTGGGGCGGGCCTGCTTCTCATCGCGCTGGTGGGCCTCAGCTCGTTCAACGCTCGGCGCCACCTGCGACTGGTCTGGCTATCGGTCCTTGTGCCCTCGGTCGGTTTGGTCCTCTCGTTCGCCGCCGTTGTCGGCATGGAGGTCCTTGGGCGCGACCAGGTCCCTTCACTCTTCGACGCGTCCGACTTGTTTCGGCCGGGGCTGCTGGCGTTCGCGGCCGGCTGCGGCGTGTTCGCAATCGTGACCTACGAGGCCCGTTCTCTATCGCGCCCCGCGGCAGCGATCCTGCTGCTGGGCTCGTGCGTCATGACCGCTACCGTCCTCGGCGGAACGAGCTCCTGGACTGTCGGATTGATGAAGTACTCGTGGTGGGTCGGCTTGTTCTATCTCGGGCTGGTCTGCTTCGGCGCCGGCTGGATCGGCCTCGGCTGGAGCGCAGTCCGCAGGCCTCGCACGACCACTGAATCAAACGGGATGGCTTCGGGCTGACCAGCGGTCGAGCCGCACGATGACATCGTCGTGTGTTGAGAGCTGATGTCAGCCGCCGGCAGGCAGGATCTCGAGCTGCGCGTTGGCCCAGGGTCCGCTGTCCCCCTGTAGATCCCACCCAAACTTGCCCGAGCCGGCAGGCTGGTCTGTCGGTAGAGCGAGGCGCATCTGGAAGGTCACCGACCCTCGAGCCGGAATCGCCGGCGTGGCATCACAGTTCAACTCGTAGTTGAGGACGGTCGCGACCCACGTTGTGGATCCTGTGCCGACAAACTCGGTGTAGGCAGGGCATGGACTCAACGAATAGGCGGCGCCGGTCGTGTTGCTCAGGGTGACACTGTAAGTCAGGGTGGTGCCGGCCTTGGCGGTCGGGGGTGCCGTGATCTGCGCCGTAAGCGCTGACAGTGGTGTATCGGTGGCCGGGACCGCATCCGCCGGCACCCCAAACTGGCTGACCCAGGCGCCACAGCCGACCGGGAAGTTCTTCGTCGGGAACTCGACGGTCCCACCGCCGGGCAGCCCGAGGTGGAATGTCGGATAGAACGTTCCGACCGAGCAGCCGGACACACCCGAGATGTTGAGCGCCGCGACCTGGCCGGGTCCGATGTTCGAGGGTGGCCCGGGATCGCCGAAGTAGCTCCCCACAGTCACATGCAGGGGAACCAGCGAGCCGTTGGCCTTGACGCCCTCGAGCGTGGGTTGGCCGACCAGTACGCAACTCGAGTCGGAATGGTTCAGGAAGTCAACCGGGAGATTGAGGTTGCCCAGCCCGGCGCCGAAGGCGCCCACGCGAATGGTGAGGTCGGACGGCTGACAGGGCCGGGCGTCCGTCGGGAGCGGCACAGCTGTGGGTTCGACGAATGGAGCGACCGGTCGATCCACCCAGGCGACTTCACCAAGAGCGGTCGTCGAGGGCGTCGCCGAAGCCGAAGCCGACAACGATGCGGTGCCCCCGAGGATGGTCGGCTGGCTTGAGGAGGACGACGGCGCGGCCGCGACGCAACTGACCGTGAAGCCGGCGACCACCAGTAGGCCGATCAGCCACCGACCTCGATCGAACCACACGTCGCTCATGATGCAATCCTGACGCCTCGGCGAAGCGAGCTGTGGCGCGGCCGTCGCGGCTCGGCACGATGAGTGATTCGTGTGGGCTTGGGCGACGACGAGCGAGCGACTGTATCCTGATCCCGTCCCAGGAGACGTTCGGATGGCGGTTGTCGGAATCCATCATGTCCAGCTCGCGATGCCGGCCGGCGGCGAAGGCGCGGCTCGCGCCTTCTACGCAGGGGTTCTCGGCCTGGCCGAAATCGACAAGCCCGAGCACCTGCGGGATCGCGGCGGTTGTTGGTTCGAGATCGACGGAGGCATCCAGCTTCATCTCGGCGTGGAGACGCGCTTCCGGCCGGCAGCCAAGGCTCATGCGGCTCTCGTCGTCTCCGATCTCGACACGATGCGCAAGGCCCTCGTCGATGCCGGCGTTCTGGTGGTTCAGGACACCCAGCTGGCGGGCTTCGTCCGGTTCTACACTGCCGATCCGTTCGGCAACCGACTTGAGATCATGGCGCCTGTGACGCCCTGGACCGAATTGGGTCCGACTTCATCGTGACGATGAGTTGATCGTGCCGCCTGAACCGAGGTTCAGGTGTGTTCGAAGCTCTGTTGAAGGACCCAGATGGCGATCACCGTGAGGCTCAGTGCGGCGACCAACCCAAGAAGCAGGCCGTGGCCCACCGCCGAAACGACGGTCCCGTTTGTGCGGGCCGCGCCATCCCGCGCCAGGAAGAGAGCGCGAGCCACCATTCCCGTGATCCATAGGCCCAGGACTAGATAGGGCCTAAGGCCGATGTCGGGTGTCAACAGGCACACGAAGGCCCCGAGGGCCACTAGGACGCCGAGCCCGACATCGCTGACTACGCGCCGCGTCATCGCCGAACTATCGAGCCGCGGCCCGAATGGGCGCTAGACCCCCATTCGTCACGAACCCGCCTGCCACGATGAACCCATCGTGGCTCTTGGATCAGCCTCCGAGGAGAGCGACCACGTAGGATCGGTCGATGGGCCTGACTGGTGCACTCCTTACGATCGTCGGGATCCTGGTCCTCGTTTGGCTGAGCATCGCTGTGGTGGTCTGGCTGCATCGACCGTCGCGTGCCTTGGCCGGTCCGGCGCTCCGACTCATTCCTGATCTCGTGAGGCTGGTGCGCTCACTCCTGGTCGATCCAGGCTCGCCGACTCGAGTCAAAGTCGCGCTTGCCGGCCTGTTCGCCTACCTCGTGAGTCCAATCGATCTCATCCCCGACTTCATCCCGGTATTGGGTTCGATGGACGACCTGGTGATCAGCGCGATCGTCCTACGCTGGGCCGCACGCAGGATCGGGGTTAGCCAGCTCAGGGCCCACTGGTCGGGCTCCGAGGCGAGTTTTTCGCTGCTCCTCGGCCTCCTCGGCCTTCGCGATGAGCGCCGCTGAATGGTTCCGGCGCCGCTCAGCCCAGCCGCTTCTTGGCCTCGTCAAACTGCTCAGCGGTGATCTCCCCGCGAGCGAAGCGTTCGCGCAGGATGTCATCCGCGCTCGAGCCAGATGGCGTGGCTGTCCGTGGCCGGTGGACGATCATCCAGACCGAGCCGAGAATCGCGACGGCAAGGATCGCCATCGCGGCGAGCATCCACCAGCCGCCCGCCGTGCTGAAGTCGTAGCCGTACATCATGAGCGCTGACCTCTTTTTTGCGTCACTCTGCGGCTGTGGTCGAGGAGAAGCGAGAGCCGATCGGCTCTGGTTCGTAATCCCTTCGGCCTTGCCATGGCGCGGGGAGTGCTCAGGCGCGTCGATGAAGCCGAGGTGGCCTCGATCGAGGTGAAGACCGAGCTCAGAAGGAACTATGGCCCTTGTTCCGCAGGACGAGAGCGGCCGAGAATCAGGGTCCGCAGGTTGCGGTGGATTGCCATGCAGGGGTTTGGGATGAGCGGAAACCCTTGGCGCTTACACGTCGATGGCGTCTGCTTCCTGATGCTCCTCGTCCTCGGTCTGATGGTCGGGTTCCTCGGCTACCTGGCGCTGCTGGGGATAGCCCATATCGGGTGACCCGAAGCGTTGGAGACGCGTATCAGGGGGCGCTGGGAGTCCCCTGTGGCCGGGTAGCGTCAAAGTGTCGGGCCCGCACTACCCAGCTCCCCGTCTGACCAGGACCAGCACCCAGCCAACCCGAGCAGGACGAACCCAGCGATCGCCACTGGCCAGCGTCGCCCCGAGCCGACCGCCAGCGACGAGAAGGCCGGCGATGATCGCGAGGATCAAGGGCAGGTGAGGCATGACGGAGATCCTTGGATGGCGAACGCAGTGCCCGCCCGCAGAGGGGGGATTCTGCGGGCGGGCGCCCCAAAGTATCAGCGGAAGCGGCTGTTTCGATCCTGACAGTTCAAGAGAAGCGAGGCTTTTGGCCTCGACACTATGAACGGTTAGTTCGTCGGGTACCCAGGCTCCCAGAACCAGGTGCAGGCCCCATCGGGGTCAGGTACGCACGTCGCGCCAGGGTCCCCGGCAGCTGGGATGCGAACGCAGTTCCCGTTGGCCGAGAAAGTCCCCCCGCAGGCGGAGAGAATGGGCGGGCTCTTCGCCGTGGCCAAGGAGAGCGCGACGATCATCGTCAGGACGATGACCGCCGACGCGACCGGGAGGAACCAACGCCTTGCCATCGCACGATCCTAGAGCGGGTATCTCGTCTCGTCACTAGTACGGATCGCTCGGTAGTGCATCAGTTTGAGCGAGGCGAGTGCCCGTTCTGGCGGATCATGTTCAGCATGTATCGGTACATGACGATGCCAGGGACCAGCGAAATCGCGATGGCAGCCGCGATTAGCGGGAAGGTGGCACCGCCACGTAGGAGAAACACCGATGTCAGGACCGGGAACCGGCCGAGCATCAACAGCGTCAGCGTCCGATCTGACATACGCCCAACCCGCCATAGGCGAACCTCGACTGGCCGGCTCACTACGGCCACGAGGATAACCAGGGCGAGCACCAGTGTCGGCATCGCTGGCGACGCTACTCCCTGAGGCGGGGATCAGTCCAGCAGCGCGGCGATCTCATCGCAGGTCCAGATGTGATCGGACAACGCGGCAGCCATCGCCGGGGTCCGAGCGTACGGATTGGCGAGGCTCTTGTGGGGCCGCGCCCAGTTCATATAGAAGAAGTGCAGGCTGATCGCGGCAGCGTGGTTCTCGACCTTCTTCAACCGTCCCGAACACGGCTTCTGGCGAGGAAACCATTAGCGGCGCCACCCCGACGACCAAGTCGCGTGCTTCGCAAGACCGACACTATGACCAGATGGTGAGAGCAGAACGTCGGCTAGCTGGGCGTATCCTCGCGCCATGAGTGAACTCAACCCGACCACCCCATCAACCATCGCCCACGAGTACGCAGAGATCCCGGCCTCCGCTGCTGTTCTTAAGGGCCACGCTCTGGGGATCGATAT
>PNAZ01000157.1 GCA_003169655.1 Chloroflexota bacterium | reverse complement strand
CCGCGAAGTACTGGTTGACGATGTCTTTGGGCAGGTAGCCGACGGTAATGGCTCCCGCGGCGGCCGACGCAGGCGCGGCCGACGCAGGCGCGGATGACGCAGGCGCGGACGACGCAGGCGCGGATGACGGCGCACCGGTGGGCGCCGTCGTAGCGCTCCCGCTGCATGCCGCGACGAGCAGGACCGTAGCGGTGATGNNCCGGCCTCCACGAACTCGATCGAGAGCCGACTTGGCCTGGTGAGCAGAAGTGGGGATGACCACCGACAGGATCAGGAGCAGCCCGAGCGCGATGGCCTGGACCTGGACGGTGACGCTTGCTAGGCGCAAGGCGTTCTGCATGACCGCGATGACGAGGACGGCCAGGACGACGCCGGGGATCGTTCCTGATCCACCGAAGATGTTCACACCGCCGAGGAGCACGATCGTCACCACGGTGAGCGTCAGTCCGGTCGCCGCGTCGGCTCGGGCGGTGTTCAGGCGAGCGGTGAGGATGATCCCGGCCAGGGACGAGACCAGCCCGGACAGGACGAACAGGCTGACCTTGACCCGCGTGACGCGGACGCCGGAATAGCGGGCCGTGCTGGGGTTCTTGCCGATGGCATAGATCTGCCGGCCGATCCAGGTCTGATGCAGGACGATCGCCAGCACGATCGCCATGGCCACGAAGATGACGAAGGGCCACGGGATCAGCGTTCCTGGCACGTAGCCGAATCCGAACCCCGTGAACACCGGCGGGAAGTCGCTGACGCCGTCAGGCCCCAGGACGATCAGGGCCATCCCCCGGAACAAGGCCAGGGTGCCCAGGGTGACGACCAGCGAGGGCAGCCCGCCGCGAGCGACCAGCAGCCCATTCAGGAGCCCGCCCAGGACGCCGACGAGGAGGACGAGGGGGATCCCCAGCCACAGCACGACGCTGCCGACTGCCATGAGGGCGATCAGAGCGACCGCCGCGATCGTCACGCCGGTTGAGCGGAGCATCGGCCCAATTGTAGGGATGACCAGGGTCATCGGGAGGGCCATGATCGCGACTTCCATCAGGGCCGAGAGCAGGTTGGCGAAGTTGCCCGCGGTCAGGAAGAACGGCGAGAGGGCATTGCCAAGGACGATCAGCCCAGCCAATGCCACGACCAGCAGCCCTTCCCAGCGGAAGAGCGTGCGTGTCCAGGAGCGCCCGGTGGTCGCCAGCGCCGTCGTCGGGCTCATCGGGCGCGCCGCTCGATGGCTGCTCGCTGGACCCGGCGCAGGATGATCGCGTCGGCCGAGACCGCTCCCAGGATGACCAGGCCGTAGATGGCTTGCAACCAGAACTGGGAGAGCCCAACCAGGATCAGGGCGTTGGCGATGAAGCCGAGGAAGAGGGCGCCGATCGCTGCTCCGGCGAGACTGCCGGATCCGCCAAAGATGTTGACCCCGCCCACAACAACCGCGGCGACCACGGACAGCACGACGCCGGTCGCCGCGGTCCCGTTGATCGTTCCGTACTCGATCACCCACATGACCCCGGCGGCGCCAGCCAGCAGCCCACACAGCGAGAACGAGGTGAAAACCACCAGCCGCGACCGGATCCCGAGGACATCCGCCGCCTCAGGATTGCTGCCGACGGCATACAGCTGGCGACCAAAGCGCGTTGAGCGCATCAGGGCGCTCCCCACGAGCACGATCGCGAAGGCGATCACGACGAAGATCGGCAGGCCCAGGAACGAGCCAGTCGACGCATCGGTAAAGCCGCTCGGGAGCCCCGCGACGGGCACCTGGTGGCTGCCCGCAACCAGGTAGTCGAGGCCCCGAAAGATGCTCAGGGTGCCCAGCGTGGCCACGATCGATGGGACCTTGAACAGGGTGATGATCGCCCCGTTGACCATGCCCAGGACGAGACCCAGGACGACGCCGATGGCCATCGCCTCGAGTGGCGTCACCGCATTGAGCTCGAGCAATCGGGCCACCGCATAGGCCACCAGGCCGATCGTCGCCTCGACCGACAGGTCAACGTTGCGGGTCAGGACGACCAGCGCCTCACCGACAGCCGCGACGGCGATGATCGAGGCCTGGACGGCCACCTGGCTCAGGTTCGACGAGGTCAGGAACTGGGGTGCGGCGAGTGAGACCAGCCCGCCCAGCACGAACATGATCGCCACGAGGCTGAGCTCGCGCTGGCGTGCCACCGCGGACAGCCACGTCCCGTGGGCGACCGGCTCTCTGCTCGGCACAGCGGGAGCCGGATCAGGCATGGGCAGCCGCGTCGTCGCTGCCGCCAGGCGAGGGCTCGGCGCCGACGCTGCCCGTGGCCGCGAACATCACTCGTTCCGGTGTCGCCCGGCCGCGCGGGATCTCGGCCCTCAGCCGGCCTTCGTGGAGGACGACGATCCGATCGGACATCGCCAGGACCTCGGGCAGGTCGCTCGAGATCATGATGATCCCGAGCCCTGCTGCCGCCAGCTCGGAGATGATTCGATGGACCTCGACCTTGGCCCCGATGTCGATCCCCCTGGTCGGCTCGTCGAGAATCAGGATCCGGGGCTTCGAGGCCAGCCACTTGGCCAGGACCACCTTCTGCTGGTTGCCTCCGGA
>PNAZ01000100.1:1421-19472 GCA_003169655.1 Chloroflexota bacterium | reverse complement strand
CAGCTGCCCACCGTCCGAGGCGTCGCCAAGCAGGCGGAGACCGGCGCCCGACGGGCCGTCGAGACCTGGCGCCACCCAACGGAACGGCGCCGCCGCCTGCCGGCCAGGCCGCCCCGGATCGGGCTCCTCAGCCGGCTTGGTGACCGGATCGCGAACCGCGAGTTCCTGCGCCTGCGCGGCCGCTTCCGTGGCCGCCGCGGCCTGATCGCGTTCCTGGCGGTGATGGGCCCCGGGCTGATCGCCGGAGTGGCCGGCAACGACGCCGGTGGCATCACCACCTACAGCGTGATGGGCGCCCAGACGGGTCTCGGGCTGCTGTGGATCTTCCCGATCACGATCATCATCCTGGCCGTCGTCCAGGAGATCGCGGCGCGCCTGGGCGTCGTCACGGGGCAAGGCCTGTCGGACCTGATCCGCGACCGGTTCGGCGTCCGCTGGACCGCCTTCGCGATGCTGGTCCTGCTGGTCGCCAACCTGGCCAACACGGTCGCCGAGTTCTCCGGCGCGGCGGCCGCGCTGGAGATCTTCGGGATCTCGCGCTACGTCACGGTGCCCCTCGTTGCCGCCCTGATCTGGGCCCTGGTCCTGTTCTCGAGCTACCGAACGGTCGAGCGCGTCTTCCTGGCGATCGCTCTCGTCTTCGTCACGTACATCTTCTCGGCCTTCCTCGCCCATCCCGATTGGGGCCAGGTTGGCCATGCCCTGATCTCGCCGAGCCTGGATGGCCTGTCGGGCAGCGTCCTGCTCCTGATCGTCGGGGTTGTCGGGACGACGATCACGCCATACATGCAGTTCTACCTGCAGAGCGCCGTGGCCGAGAAAGGGATCGGCGAGGACGAGCTGGTCCTGGAGCAGGTCGATTCGGTCGGTGGCGCCGTCTGGACGAACGTGATCGCGGTCTTCATCGTGATCGCCACCGCGCTCACGATCCACGCGGTCGGCGGCACGATCAATTCGGCCAGCGATGCTGCCCTGGCACTCAAGCCGGTGGCCGGCAATCTCGCCGAGGTGCTCTTTGCGGTCGGCCTCTTCGGGGCAAGCGTGCTGGCGGCGACGATCATGCCGATCTCGACCTCGTTCGTGATCTGCGAGGCGTTCGGCTGGGAATCGGGCGTCGGCAAGCGCTTCAGCGACGCGCGGGCCTTCTTCGGGATCTACACCTTCGTGCTCTTTGCCGGCGCGCTGGTCGTGCTCATTCCCCGGATCAGCCTGTTGCCAGTGATCCTCTCCTCGCAGTACCTGCAGGGCCTGCTCCTGCCGATCGTGCTCGTGTTCATGGTCCTGCTGGTCAACGACAAGACCCTGATGGGCAAGCATGCCAATGGCCGGATCGCCAACGTCATCGCCTGGGTCGCCGTGGGCCTGGTGATCCTGCTCGACCTGGTCCTGCTGGCAGTGGCGGCCCTGGGCGTACTCGGGGTCAACGTTGGCTGAGCAACCGACCGTCGTCTGGCTGGCGACCGCCCCGGTCAAGGCGATGGCCCTCGACGAGCCGGCCGAGGTACGCGTCGGGGCGACTGGCATCAGCGGCGATCGGCGCTTCCTGCTCGTCGATCCGGCCAACCGGCTGGTCGCCGGCAAGCGACTGGGCCCGCTGGCCACGATCGTGCCCCGGGTTGGGCACGATCCCGAGACGCTCGCCCTCCACTTTCCCGACGGCTCCGTGGCCGACGCCCCGGTCGAGCTGGGGCGGCCGCTCAATGCGATTCTGTACGGCGAAGATCGACCGGCCCACGAGGTCGACGGTCCGTTCTCCGCGGTCCTGAGCGAATGGGCAGAGCAGCCGCTCAGGTTGGTGCACATGGACGCCGAGGGTGGCGGGATCGATCGAGCGCCGGAGGGCGGCGGCTTCACCCTGATCTCGCGCGGCTCGCTCAAGGCCCTGGCCGGGGCCGCAGGACTGGCCGAGCCGCTTGACCCGCGGCGCTTCCGGATGTCGGCCGTCATCGACGGGCTCGAGCCATACGGCGAAGAGGCCTGGCTGGGGCGTCGGGTCCGGCTCGGAGAGGTGGTCGTCGAGCTGCACGGCAACGTCGGGCGCTGCGCCGTCACCACGCATGATCCGGACACGGGACGGCGCAGCCTCGACACGCTAGAGCTCCTGGCCACCACTCGTGCTGGTGTCACGACCACCGAACCGCTGCCATTCGGCGTGTGGGGCCACGTCCTGGTGCCTGGCCGGATCCGCCTCGGGGACGATGTCGCCGTCCTCGACCGCTGACGCGCCCGAGCCGGACTACGCCTGGCTGCCACGCTCGAGCGGGAGGCCTTGCGCGGCCCACGCGTCGACGCCGCCGGCGACCGCGCTGACGTTCGTGAAGCCGGCCGCGTCGAGGAGCGAGGCGGCCACGCTGGCCCGGTAGCCCGCCGCACAGATCGTCGCGATCGGCCGGTCACGGGGCAGGTCGTCGAGCCGGCCGGGCAGCTCCCCTGCCCCGATGTGCCAGGAACCGTCGAGGTGGCCGGCCTCGTATTCGCTGGCCTGCCGGACGTCGATGACCAGCGGCGCCTGGGGGCCCCCGCGGTCGACGGCGGCGGCCAGCTCGTCCACCGTCAGCCGCCCGTTCGACTCGACCGACAGGCCGGCCGCGGCCCACGTCGGAAAGCCGCCGTCGAGGTGGCCGGCAATCGACTCGTGCCCGACTCGGAGCGCCTGTCGGATCGCGTCGTCCCAGGCATCCGGATCGTCGTCGGGCAGGATCAGCACGGCCGGCCGGTCGTAGTCGACGACCCAGCCCAGCCAGGTCCCGAACGATGAGCCGGCCGGAAGCGAGAGCGAGCCCGGAACATGGCCTGCGGCGAAGGCCCCCGGCGAGCGCAGGTCGATCACGATGCCGCCCCCGGTGACGAGCCGGCGCAGCTCCTCGAGCGCGATTGGCGAGGGGTCCGGGATCCCGCCCAGGATCCGCGGACCGGCCTGGTTCGTGGGCCGCATCCGGGCGAAGTAGCGGGGCACCGCGGGCTGCCCGGCGAGCAGCGTCCGGGCGAAGGTATCGACCTCGGCCGGCTGGAGGAGCGGGTTGTAGCGGCGCTCGAAGCCGATTGTCGAATTCAGGGTCGAGCCGATGCCCGTCGAGCACAGCGACCCCGCGCCGTGGGTCGGGAAGACGCCGACGAAATCCTGGTGGGCCAGGATCCGGTCATGGAGCGAGTGGAACATCTGCTCGGCATAGGGCCGGGCGTGCTCGGCACCGAGCAGGTCCGTCCGGCCGACCGCCCCGACCAGCAGCGAACCGCCCGTGAACAGGAGCAAGGGCTCGTCGGCCCGGCTCGTGTCGGCGACCGAGTAGGCGACGTGCTCGGGGGTGTGGCCGGGCGTGTCGACGACCCGGAAGCGCAGCGCCCCCACGGCGGCGACCTCATCGTCGGCCATCGGCCGGTGCTCATGGGCGAGCCCGGCCCCAGCTCCGATCAGCTGCTCGGCGCCGGTTGCTGCGGCCAGCTCCCGGCCACCGGACACGTAGTCGTTGTGGAGGTGGGTCTCGATCGCGTGGCTGATCCGAAGGCCATGGGCGCGGGCTGTCTCGACGTAGATGTCCACGTCCCGGCGCGGGTCGACCACCGCGGCCAGCCCCGCTTCCTCGTCACCGATCAGCGTCGACAGGTGGCCCAGGCCATCGATCTGGAACTGGCGAATGAACATTCGCGGGCACGGTAGCACGGGGACGGCCGCCGACACGACTCCCTGGCGCACTGGTCATACTGGGGCCCGGATGGGAAGGCGATGAGTCTGCGGATCCTCGTGCTCGGCGGTGACGGCTACCTCGGCTGGCCGACCGCGATGGCGTTCTCCCGGGCGGGCCATCGGGTGGCGGTCGTCGACAACTTCGCCAAGCGCCAGTGGGAGCTCGAGCTGGGTGTCCAGCCACTCATCCCGATCCGGACGCTCCACGAGCGGCTGCGGGCGTGGCGCGAGGTGTCGGAACGGGAGATCGAGATCCACGTCGGCGACCTGACCGACTACGCCTTCGTCGAGGCCGTGATCGACGGCTTCCAACCCGACGCCGTCGTCCATTACGGCGAGCAACCCTCGGCGCCGTTCTCGATGATCTCGGCCCACCACGCCGCGCTGACCCAGGCCAACAACGTGATCGGCAACCTCAACGTCCTGTTCGCGATCCGTGACAAGGCGCCCGAGGCGCACCTGGTCAAGCTGGGCACGATGGGCGAGTACGGCACGCCCGACATCGACATCGAAGAGGGCTACCTGACCGTCCAGCACAACGGCCGCGAGCACACCTTCCTGTACCCCAAGACGCCCGGCTCGATCTATCACCTCTCGAAGGTCCACGACAGCGCGAACATCCATTTCGCCTGCCGGATCTGGGGCCTCCGGGCCACCGACCTCCACCAGGGCGTGGTGTACGGGGTCGAGACCGACGAGTCGGCCCTCGATCCGCGCCTCGCCACGAGCTTCCACTACGACGAGGTCTTCGGCACGGCCCTCAACCGGTTCTGCGTGCAGGCCACCGTCGGCCATCCCCTGACGGTCTACGGCAAGGGCGGCCAGACCCGCGGCTACCTGAACATCCGGGACACGATCCAATGCGTCGCCCTGGCCGTGGCCAATCCGGCCCGCCACGGCGAGCTCCTCGTCTACAACCAGTTCACCGAGCAGTTCAGCGTCCAGGAGCTGGCCGGCAAGGTCCAGGCCGCCGGCCGCCACCTCGGCTGGACGGTCAACATCGAGCACGTGACCAATCCCCGGGTCGAGCTCGAGCAGCACTACTACAACCCGAGGCACGAGAAGCTCCTGTCCCTCGGCCTCCGGCCCCGGCTGCTGTCCGATGAGCTGATCGACACGATGCTCGCGAAGATCGGCGAGAACCGCGATCGGGTCGATCCGACGGCATTTGTCCAGAATGTGCGCTGGGCGCCGGCGACGGCGCGCGACGCCGGCGTCGAGGCCCGGCCCGGCCGCTAGCCGCCCGGCCGGCCCGGTCCGGCCGCCAGGCGGGCCCGGACCCGACCTACATCATCACCAGGCCGCCGTCGACGGCCAGCACCTGCCCGGTGATGTAGGCCGCCTCGTCCGAGGCCAGGAAGGCGACCGCGAACGCGACCTCGTCGGTCGTTGCGAAGCGGCCCAGTGGCGTCGCCGCGGTGATCTGGTCCATCAGCGCGGCGGGCAGGTCCTGGGTCAGCTCGGTCAGGACGAATCCGGGCGCGACGGCGTTGGCGGTGATCCCCCGGCTGGCGAGCTCCCGGGCGGTCGCTTTGGTCAGCCCGATCAGGCCGGCCTTGGCCGCCGAGTAGTTCGCCTGGCCGGTCTGGCCGGCCTGGCCCGAGACGCTGGTGATGTTGATGATCCGACCGCTCTTTGCCTTGAGCATCGGCCGGGTGACGGCCTTGATCGCATAGAACGCGCCGAAGAGGTTCGTCTCAAGGACCTCCCGCCAGGCGTCGACGCTCATCCGCATGATCAGGTCGTCGCGGGTGATCCCGGCGTTGTTGACCAGGATATCGACCTTGCCGAAGGCCTCGAGCGCGGTCTTGACCAGGCTCTCGGCAGCTGCCGGGTCGGTGGCGTCGCCCTGGTGGGCAATCGCCCGCCGGCCGACGGCCTCGACCGCCGCCNNGCCAGGCGCACGACGATCGCCCGTCCGATGCCGCGCGAGCCCCCGGTGACCACGGCGCTCCGGCCGGACAGATCGATCATCGGCTGACCTCCACGTCTGGGTCTGAACGGGCCCGTCTAGCGCAGGGCGGGATGGGCGGCCGGTTCCGGTTCGCCGGGGACCACGTCGGACAGGTCGAGCGGGACCCGGCCGGGCCGGGCCAGGATCTCGGCCAGGGCATCGGGGATCGGGTCGACCGAGTCCCAGTCGAGCGGCGGCCGGACATGAACGGAATCCGGTGAGATCGCTTCGCCCAGGGCACCCCGGGCCGGATCCACGGTCCATTGGATCGCCACGGCCCCCGAGGTGAAGCCGGCCCCGAAGGCGACGATCACGATCCGGTCGCCAACCTTGATCCGGCCGCTGTTGGCCGCCTCGGCCAGGGCGATCGGGATCGAGGCGGCCGAGGTGTTGCCGTAGCGGTCGACGTTGACGAACATCCGGTCCATCGACAGGTCGAGTCCCTTGGCCACGGCCTCGATGATCCGGATGTTGGCCTGGTGGGGAATGAACAGGCTGATGTCGTCCGGCTTGAGGCCGGCGTGCTCGATCGCCGCGAGGGCCGTGGTCGCCAGGGTCCGGGTCGCGAAGCGATACGTCTCCTTGCCCTCCATCCGGATGAAGTGCTCGCCCCGGGCGATCGTCGCCGCCGACGGCGGGCTCTTCGAGCCGCCCGACGGTAGCCAGATCATGTACGCGCCCTGGGGCTCCGTCGTCAGCTCGACGCCCAGCCCGCCACCGGGCTCGTCGGACGCCGAGAGGACCACGGCACCGGCCCCATCGCCGAACAGGATGCAGGTGTTCCGGTCCGTGTAGTCGAGGAAGCGGGTGAGCAGCTCGGCCCCGATCACCAGGACGTGGCGGGCCATTCCGCTGGTGATGTACGCCTGCGCCGTGGCGTAGCCATAGACAAAGCCCGAGCAGGCCGCTGCCAGGTCCATGGCGACGGCCCTGGTGTTGCCGATCGCTTCCTTGACCAGGGCGGCGGTGGCCGGCATCCAGTAGTCGGGGGTCAGCGTCCCGAGCAGGATCAGGTCGATGTCCGCCGGGTCGATCCCGGCCACCGCAATCGCCCGGAGCGAGGCGACGGCGGCCATCGACGCCGTCGTCTCGTGGGCCGCCGCGACCCGCCGCTCGCGGATCCCGGTCCGGCTCACGATCCATTCGTCGGACGTGTCGACCATCCGCTCGAGGTCGGCGTTGGTCAGGACGCCGGCCGGCGCATAGCGGCCCCAGCCGGTCAGGTGGGCGTAGCGGGGACGGGTGTCGGCGGTCACAGCGGGTCCACCTCGACAAGCGGCTGGCGCGCCTTGACCAGCTGGCCGCTTTCAGCGACCACCCGGACGACGCGCCCAGCCAGGTCCGACTTGATCTCGTTGAACAGCTTCATGGCCTCGATCAGGCCGATCACCTGGCCGACCGCGACCTCGCCGCCAACCTGGACGTAGTTGGCCGAGCCCGGCGCGGGCGACCCGTAGAAGATCCCGGTGAGGGGCGCCTTGACCGACGGCCGGGCGACCTCGCTGCCGGCGTTCGCCGGCGGCGCGCCGGCCGGTCCCGGGCCGACGGCCACCGCCTGGGCTGCTCCGATCGGCTCGGCCCCGCCGGCCGGGTGCAGGGCCGACGCCTTGCGCAGGACCAGCCCGGTCCCGCCGGCTTCCACCTCGAGCTCGGTCAGCTCGCTCCGCTCGAGGAGGACCGCCAGCCGATCGACCAGGCCGAGCAGCGAACGATCGGCGCCGCCGAGCGCGGCCGCGGCCGCCGGCCCGCTGCTCGACGCGCCGGATCCGGGGGCGAGGTCGTCGGTCATCCGTCAAACCTGGTGAAGATCAGGGCGCTGTTCTGGCCGCCGAAACCGAACGAGTTGCTGAGCGCCGTGCGGATCTCGTGACGGGTCGCCACGAGCGGGGTCAGGTCGAGGCCGTCGGCCTCCTCGTCTGGATCGGTCAGGTTGATCGTGGGCGGCACGATCCCGGTCCGGATCGTCTGGATCGTGGCCACCGCCTCGATCGCGCCTGCGGCGCCCAGGGTGTGGCCGAGCATCGACTTGTTGGCCGTCACCGGGACCTCCGGGGCGCGCTCGCCGAGGATCGTCCGGATCGCCTGCAGCTCAGCCTTGTCGCCGGGCGGGGTCGAAGTCGCGTGGGCGTTCACGTGGTCGATCGCGTCCGCCGTCAGGTCCGCCTTCTGGAGCGCCCGCCGGGCGGCGCGCACAGCGCCGCTGCCGCCGGGTGCGGGCAGGGTGATGTGCTCGGCGTCGGCGGTCGCGCCGTAGCCGATCAGCTCGGCCAGTGGCTCGGCACCCCGCGCACGAGCGTGCTCGAGCTCCTCGAGGACGAGCATCCCGCAGCCCTCGCCGATCACGAACCCGTCCCGGCCGGCATCGAATGGCCGGGAGGCTCCGGCTGGGTCGTCGTTGCGGGTCGACAGTGCGCGCATCGCGCAAAAGCCGGCCACGAGGGCTTCCTGGACGCCGGCCTCGGCCCCGCCGGCAACCATGATGTCGGCGTCGCCGCGGCGGATGATCTCCCACGATTCGCCGATCGCGTGGCCGCCCGTGGCACACGCCGACGCGATCGCGAAGTTCGGGCCGAGGGCGCCGAAGGTGATCGACAGCTGGCCAGCGCCGACGTTCGGGATGGCCATCGGCACGAAGAACGGGCTGACCCGGTCCGGGCCGCGGGTGGCATTGATCTCGATCTGCTCGCACAGGGTGTTCACCCCGCCCAGGCCGGTGCCCAGGATGATCCCAGTCGCCTCGGCCAGGGCCCCCTCCAGCCGACCGGGCAGGCCGGCCTGGTCGAGCGCCTCGCGGGCGGCAAGGAGGCCGAGCTGGGTGTAGCGGTCGGCTCGGCGGAGCTCCTTGCGATCGAGGACGTGGCTCGCGTCGAACTCGCCGACCGATGCGGCGATCTTCGAATCGACCCGCTCCGGCTCGAACGAGTCGATCCGGGTGACGCCCGAGCGCCCGGCCACCAGGCCGTCCCAGGTTGCCTGGACTCCGATTCCGACCGCCGACATGACGCCCATCCCGGTGACCACGACCCGGCGTTCCGAGCGGCTCATCGAACCAGCTTCCCGTTGCGGACGGTCGCCGCCCGATAGACGTCGCCGGGCAGGCCCCGGGCGGACAGGGCGTTGCTTACG
Organism: Chloroflexota bacterium; assembly: GCA_003169655.1. Taxonomy (GTDB): domain Bacteria; phylum Chloroflexota; class Limnocylindria; order Limnocylindrales; family CSP1-4; genus Palsa-1033. The sequence goes on along the minus strand of PNAZ01000100.1, from coordinate 10,707 downwards.
GCGAGCGAGTCGAACTCGGCCCGCCGGATCTCGCCCTCAACCCCCTCGCCCTCAATCGTGACGATCGCCCACGAGGCGGTCGGGTCGCCGTCGAAGACGTAGCCCGCGCTGCCGGCGTTGACGATCAGCTTCCAGCCCAGGTCGCGCACCTCGGGCAGGTGGGTATGGCCACAGCAGATCACTCGGGCATCCGTCCGGGAGGCCCGCTCAATCATCACGTTCGGGTCGAGGGCGCCGTCGAAGCCTTCGGTCTGCGAGCCAGGCGAGGCATGGGTTGCCAGGGCCAGCAGCTCACCGAAGCGCAGCCGGCGCTCGGCGGGCAGCCGCCGGAGCCAGTCAAGCCGGGCGTCGCCTAGCTCGGCGTGGGCCCATTCGGCCGCCGAGCGGATCGACTCAGGTACGCCGTCCATCATCGACGGGAAGGCCGCCGCATAGTCGAAGTCGGCGACCGCGATGTCGGTGTTGCCGGCCACGACCAGGGCGCCGTCGGCCTCGAGCTCGCGGATCGCGTCGACGACCCCGGCCGGGTCGGGCCCGTTGAGGACCAGGTCACCGCAGACCATCACGGCATCGGGCCGATCCTTCCTGATCGCCGCCCGGACCGCCTCGAGCGCGAGGAGATTGCCGTGGACGTCGCTGAGGATCGCGATCCGAGCCATCAGCGGAGGACCGAGGCGTCGGGGATGATGAAGCTCAGGGTCGCCTGGCAGGCCACCTCGCCATCGACGGTCGCGGTGCCCAGGCCCCGCCCGAAGCGGCGGCCGAGCTTGTCCATCCTGATCTCGAGGCGGAGCGTGTCGCCCGGGCTGACCACCCGCTTGAAGCGGCATTCGTCGATTCCGCCGAACAGCCCGATCCGGTCGCCGAAGCCGGGCTGCTTGGCGACGAAGACGGCCATCACCTGGGCCAGGGCCTCGACCTGCATCACCCCGGGCATCACCGGCAGCCCGGGGAAATGGCCCTGGAAGAACCATTCCGTGGCGGTCACCGCCTTGATCCCCACGATCCGCTGGGCTGCTTCGTCGTACTCGACGATCCGATCGACGAGCAGGAACGGCCAGCGATGCGGGATGAGGCCCTCGATCTCGCGGGTCGTATGGACGATGGCAGGCGGGGCGTCGGTCACGGGCAGCTCCATGGTGCTGGCTGGGGAAAGTGTGCCGCTCGGGCGTCAGGCCGTGCGGCGGATTCAGTGCAGGTCTGCAATGCGTCTAGCGGGCCGCCGCGGCCAGGAAGGCGGCCGACCCGATCCGGTCGACGAGGTTCGTGGTCATCTCGCCGGCCAGGAAGGTGTCGTTGACCAGGAGGGCCTGGTGGATCGCGATGTTGGTCACGATGCCGTCCACGACCAGCTCGTCGAGGGCAGCCCGCGAGCGGGCGATCGCCGTCGGCCGGTCGGGCCCCCAGACGACCAGCTTGCCCAGGAGCGAGTCGTAGAACGGGGGCACCTCGTAACCGGTGAACAGGTGACTGTCCATCCGGACCCCGGGGCCGCCCGGGGCCAGGTAGCGCTCGACCACGCCGGTGCTCGGCCGGAAGTCGTGGGCGGTGTCCTCGGCGTTGATCCTGAACTCGAGGGCATGCCCGCGCAGGGTCACATCGCCCTGGCTGAAGCCCAGCGGCTCGCCAGCCGCGATCCGGATCTGGGTCACGACGAGGTCGATCCCGGTCAGCATCTCAGTGACCGGGTGCTCCACCTGGATCCGGCAGTTGATCTCGATGAAATAGGCGTTGCCGGCCGGATCGACGAGGAACTCCAGGGTGCCCACGTTCTCGTAGCCGGCCGCCACGACGGCCCGGATCGCCCGCTCGGCGAGCTCGTTGCGGGCGGCTTCGTCGAGGGCCGGCGTCGGCGCCTCCTCGAGGAACTTCTGGTGGCGGCGCTGGACCGAGCAGTCGCGCTCGCCGAGGTGGACCCCGTGGCCGAAGCGGTCGACGGCCACCTGGACCTCGACGTGGCGATTGTCCTCCAGCCACTTCTCGAGGTAGAGCGAATCATCGCCGAAGGCCGCCCGGGCCTCGGACCGGCAGATCTTGAGGGCCGCCTCGAGCTCGCGCGGGGTACGCACCATCCGCATCCCCTTGCCGCCGCCGCCGGCCGATGGCTTGATCAGGACCGGGTAGCCGATCCGCTCCGCCTCCTCCAGGCCGTGGAGGTCGTCGCGGAGCATCCCGTTCGAACCCGGGATCGTGGCCAGGCCTTCAGCCCCGAGCAGGCGGCGGGTTGCCTCCTTGCTCGCGAAGCGCTCCAGGACCTGGGGTGGCGGCCCAATGAACGTCAGGCCGTGGGCCCGGACCACCTCGGCGAAGCCCTCGTCCTCGGACAGGAATCCGTAGCCGGGATGGATCGCATCGCAGCCCGACACGATCGCCGCGCTGATCACCGCAGGCGCCGACAGGTAGCTCCGCTTGGCATCGGCCGGGCCGATGCAGATTGCCTCGTCGGCCAGCTGGACTGCGAGGCTCTCGCGGTCGGCCTCGCTGTAGGCCACGACCGCCTCGACGCCCAGCGTCCGGCAGGCGCGCAGGACCCGGACCGCGATCTCGCCCCGATTGGCGATCAGGATCTTGGCGAACATCAGGCGTCTCGCCCTGCCCGCTCGGCCGTGCTCGAGATCAGCTCGATCCAGGCCAGCTCCTGGCCGTATTCGACGGCGTCGCCGCTCTCGACCAGTCCGGCGCCGACGATCCCGTCGACCGGCGAGACGACCTCCTGAGGGATCCCCAGGACGTCCACGCTGCCGATCCGGTCGCCGGCCCGGACGCGCGATCCGGAGCTGATCTCGGGGCGCGGCTGGTAGATCCCGACCGCCGGCGAGGTAGCCGCGGCGCGATACGGATCGACAGCCGCCTCGGTAGCCACCGGATGGGCATGCTCGAGGTGGCCGCCGGCCGGCCGCGCGGCACGCGCCGACGCCGCTCGTGACGCCGCCGTCGAGCCATCCGCCGAGCGCCGCAGGCGGACCTTCCAGTCGCCTTCGCGGACCTCGAGCTCGGCCAGGCCGGTCGCGCCGAGCTTGGCGATCAGGGCCGGCAACAGCTCGTCGGCCAGGCCGTCGATCTGGGCGTGGTCGGCCAGGCGGTCGGCCTCAGCGCGATCGGGCACGGCTCAGACCTCCTCGCGAGCCGGCGGCTCATCGTGGCTCGAGCCGGCATTCGGACCTGTTCCGTTCGTCGCCCGGGAGGATCCGCCCAGCAGATTGCGCAGCCGTTCGGTGAATCCAGGGCGCTCAGGGACCACGACCGGCTCCACCTTCAGGGTGGTGAACGCGCCCAGGCCACGATAGCGCCGGTAGCGGGCGTCGATCAGCTCGTCGAGCGGCCGCCGCTCGAGCGCGGCGAGATGGCGGACGACGGCCGCCTTGACCGCGGCGGCCGTGGCCGGATGGTCGGTGTGCGCCCCGTCGCGCGGCTCGGAGATCACCTCGTCGACCACGCCCAGCTCGAGCTGGTCGGCGGCCGTCATCCGCATCGCCAGGGCCGCCGCTGGGGCCTGCTCCGGGGTCCGCCACAGGATCGACGCGCAGCCCTCGGGGCTGATCACGGAGTAGACCGCGTTCTCGAGGGCCAGCACGACGTCGCCCACGGCGATCGCCAGGGCGCCGCCGGAGCCGCCCTCGCCGGTGATCACGGTCACGATCGGAGTCCGCAGGCGGGTCATCAGGGCGATCGACCGGGCAATCGATTCGGCGATCCCGCGCTCCTCGGACTCGGCCCCGGGATGCGCGCCGGGCACGTCGACAAAGGTGACGATCGGCAGGCCGAGGCGCTCGCCCAGCTCCATCACCCGCATCGCCTTGCGATACCCCTCGGGGTGGGGCATCCCGAAGTTGCGCCGGATGTTCTCGTCGGTCTCGGCCCCCTTCTGCTGGCCGACGACCACGACCCGCCGGCCGTCGATCCGGGCCAGGCCGGCCACGATCGCCGGATCGTCGCCGAAGAAGCGATCGCCGTGGAGCTCGACGAAGTCATCGGCGATCAGGGCCAGCAGCTCCAGGGTCCGCGGCCGGCGCAGGTTCCGGGCGAGCTGGACCCGGGCCCACACGGCGGCCGTCGGATCGGCCGACTCCACGTCCTGGGCCGGATCGCCGGCGCCCCTGCGCCCGGCCCGGTTGATCAGTCGGTCAACCACGGACCGTCTCGTCGGATTCGGGGATGACCCGGTCGGCCAGCGCGCTCAGGAAGGAGAGCGGCCTGAACGCCGGGATGTTGCCGTTGTCGGCGGTTACGTCAGCCTGGGGCACCGGCGCCATCAGGGCGACGAGCTTGGCCAGCTCATCGCGCAGCTCCGAGCGATGGACCACTCGGTCCACGAAGCCATGGTTGAACAGGAACTCGGAGCGCTGGAAGCCTTCGGGCAGCTCGCCCTGGATCGTGCCCGCGCTGACCCGCGCGCCGGCGAAGCCGATCAGGGCATTCGGCTCGGCGATGTTCACGTCACCGAGGGCGGCGAACGAGGCGAAGACGCCGCCCGTCGTGGGGTCGCTCATGACCGAGATCAGGGGCACCCCGGCCAGCCGCAGCCGCTCGGTCCCGGCCACCGTCTTGACCAGCTGCATCAGGGACAGGGTGCCCTCCTGCATCCGGGCCCCGCCCGAGGCGGACACGATCACGAGCGGGATCCGGCGGGCCAGGGCCGCCTCGGTCGAGCGGACCACCTTCTCGCCCACGACGCTGCCCATCGAGCCGCCCATGAACGAGAAGTCCATCACGCAGATCGCGACCGGCCGGCCGCCGATCTCGCCGAAGCCCCACACCGCAGCGTCGCGCAGGCCGGTCGTGGCCTGGGCCGCCGCCACCCGGTCCGGGTAGGCCTTCAGGTCGACGAAGCCGAGAGGGTCGAGGCTCTGCAGGCCGGGGTCGCGTTCCTCGAACGAGTTCGCGTCGAGGACCAGGTCGAGGCGGGCCGCGGCCGACAGCCGGAAGTGGTGGCCGCAGTTCGAGCAGACCCGGAGGGCCTTCTCGAGCTGCTTGTTGAAGAGCATCTCCTGGCATGCAGGGCACTGGGTCCACAGGTCCGGCGGGTAGGTATCGCGGCGCTGGCGGAAGGAGGGCAGCTTGATCGGCATCAGGCCAGACCGCTCTCGTGGCCGGCCCGCCCGTGAATCGCCCGGATCGCCCGGACCATGGGATGGGCCGGCCGGCTCAGGCGCCAGGCGACGATCGCGGCGCCGGCCAGCGAGACCGCGGCCGATGTCAGTGCGCCGCCGATCAGGAGCGGGCGGGCCCGCCGCGCAAAGGGATCTCCTTCGTCGTCGACGTCACGGGCGGGGTCAATGAGATCGTCCGGCTCGAAGGGGATCGTGGCCGGCGAGGTGCTCGCACCGCCGGCGGCCGCCGGCAGGCGCATCGCGGCGGCCACGTCGGCCAGCCGTCGGGCGAGGCGCTCCTCGAAGCGGAACGACGGGTGGACCCGGATCAGCCCGGCGGTCAGCCAGTCCGAGGCGCCCCGCAGGGCCGAATCGAGGCTCGCATCGTGGACGGCGACCGTGGTCCCCCGTTCGCGGGCGACGAGGATCGATTCCAGGTACCGATCGACCAGGAGTGCCTCGACTTCGGGTTCGATGCGTCGGGCGTCGGCCATCACCGGCGCCGGCCGCCCAGGTCGCGGGCGACCGCGCGCAGGCCGCGGTGGATCAGGACCCGGACGGCGCCCTCGGACCGGCCCAGGATCCCGGCGATCTCGGCGGTCGACATCTCCTCGACGAAGCGCAGCACGAGCGCGCGCCGCCGTTCGGCCGGCAGGCGGGCAACCGCGGCCCAGGCCGCGCCCGCCTCTTGGCGCTCGCTCACCTGGCCCTCAATGTCGGTCCGGTCGGCCAGCGTCGCGGCGGCCTCGATCGGGGCGACCGGATGGCGGCGCCGGCCGCGCCGGATGTTGGCCACGACGTTGCGGGCGATCCGGAAGAGCCACACCCGGAAGGTGGAGGCGCCTGCTCCGTCCACGGGGCGGGCCCGCTCCTCGAAACGGTCGAGGGCGCCCAGGGCGAGCAGGAAGGTCCGCTCCGCCGCGTCCTCCGCGTCGTGGTGGTTGCCGAGCTCGTAGTAGGCGTAGCTGTACACCTGGGCCAGGTACTTCCGATAGAGGGCGTCGAACGCCGCCGGGTCGCGCAGCGCGGCCTCGACGAGGGCTCGATCGCGATCGAGATGGACAAGACGGCGCTCTTCGCGGCGATCCTCCTCCGCCTTCATCCTCCTGAACACCGGCCGAGCCATCGCGTTACACCGCCGCCGGCAGGCGCAGGTGCTGAATCTCGCCGGCCAGGATCGTCCGCTCGCCGGCGGGCAGGCTGAGATCCTCGATCACCAGTCCGCCCGAGCGCGCGTCGACGCCCAGGGCCCGGCTCGTCAGCGCCGTCCCATCGGCCAGCTCGAGCCGAATCGGGCGGCCGCGGGTCAGCTGGCGATCGACCCAGTCGGCGACGTCGAAGTGGCCCCCGCGGAGCGCGATCGTGCGCGTCTCGAGCCGGTCGATAAACGCGGCGAAGAGCGCCGGCAGGTCGACCGGACGGCCGTTCGAGGCGACGAGCAGGCTGGTCATCGAGACGGCCAGCTCCGGCGGAAAATCGGCGGCCGGCCAGTCGGCGTTGAGGCCCAGGCCGATGATCACCCGGGGCTCGGCCGTCCCCAGCCCGATCGTTTCGCCCAGGACCCCGCCCAGCTTGCGGACCTCACCGGCGGCCTCGATCACCAGGTCATTGGGCCATTTCAGGCGGACCGAGCGGTCGGTAAGGCCGGCGACCTCCTCGGCCGCGTCGGCCATCGCCAGGGAGGTGATCGCCGCAAGGCGCCAGGCGCGGTCGGCCGCCAGCCAGCTCGGACGAAAGCCGATCGAGCACAGCAGGCCGGTGCCCGGCGGCGCCTGCCAGGTTCGTCCGTCCCGCCCGCGCCCGGCGGTCTGCTCGTCGGCGACCGCCAGGCAGACCTCGGGCGTGCCGTCCGCCAGCCAGGCGCGCACGACGTCGTTGGTCGAGCCGACCCGGTCGAAGCGCTCCTGGCGGCTGATGAACGCCCGATCCCCGGCCGGCTCGCCACCCGCGGCCGGCTCCATGGCGATCCCGTTCAAGCCGCGCCGGTGGCCGGTTCGGAACCGGCCTCCCGACCGGTCGGGTCGCCGGCCAGCAGCTCCTCGGGTCGTTCGAGGGCAAAGGCCGCATGGAGCGCCCGGACGGCGGTCGTGACCTGGTCCTCGGCGATGATGCAGGTGATCCGGACCTCGCTCGTCGAGATCATCTCGATGTTCACNNATCCCGGCCCCCACGATCGAGACCTTGGCCACGGCCGAGTCGGCGGTCATCTCCCGGAAGCCGAGCTCGCGAATGATCGGCTCCAGGATCCGCTTGGCCCGGGCCAGCTCGACCTCGGCGATCGTGAAGCTCATGTCCGTCGAGCCACCGTGGCCAACGTTCTGGACAATCATGTCGACATTGATCCCGGCCTCCGCCAGCGGGGCGAAGATCCGGTGGGCCACGCCCGGCCGATCGGGGACCGCGACCAGGGTGATCTTGGCCACGTTCCGGTCGTGGGCCAGGCCACGAACCTTGTTGCGCTGCTCCACGAGCGGGTCCTCCTTGATCAGCGTACCCGGGGCGTCCTCGAACGAGCTGAGGACCTCGATCACGACCTCGTTGACCCAGCCCAGCTCGACGGCCCGGACCTGCATCACCTGGGCGCCCTGGTGGGCAAGCTCGAGCATCTCCTCGTAGCCGATCACCGGCAGCTGCCGGGCGTCGGGCACGATCCGCGGATCGGCAGTGTAGATCCCGCGGACGTCGGTGAAGACCTGGCAGCGGCCGGCCCCGAGGCGAGCGGCGAGGGCCACGGCGGTCGTATCCGAGCCGCCCCGGCCGAGCGTGGTGATCTCGGCCGCCTCGAGGTTGGCCTGGCTGACGCCCTGGAAGCCGGCCACGATCACGACCCGGCCGCCGGACAGCTCCTGGCGGACCCGACGTGGATCGACGTTGGCGATCCGGGCATGGCCGTGGCGGCCGTCCGTGCTGATCCCGGCCTGGGCGCCGGTCAGGCTGATGGCGGGCACGCCGAGCGCGTGGAGGGCCATCGAGACGAGCGTGGCGCTCTGGTGCTCGCCGGTCGCCAGGAGCATGTCGAGCTCGCGCGAATCGGGATCGTCAGTGATCGCCGCGGCCAGGGCGAGGAGCTCATCGGTCGTGTCGCCCATCGCCGAGACGACCACGACCAGGTCGGAGCCGGCGCTGCGTTCCCGGGCGATTCGCCGCGCGACACGTCGAATCCGGTCCGCGTCGCCGACCGACGAGCCGCCGAACTTCTGGACGACGAGCGGACGGGCGGGCAGGGCGGACGGCTCGGTCACCGCCTCAGAACCGGGGGCCAACATCCGAACGATTCTAGCAGTGGCATCGAGGGCGTCCCACGAGTGGCCCTCGGCGATCGCGCGGGTTACGCTTCGAATGCCCAGATCTGGAGGCCGCCCCATGTGTTTCGATCTCGACAGCCACCCGCCGATTGCGCCGATCGCCGGCGGTGCCCTCGACCACGATGACCTGACGCTGCGGGCGGCCGACGGGACAGCGTTCGCCGCCTTTCGCGCCCGGGCAGCGACTCCGAGTGGTGCCGGAGTGGTGATCCTGCCCGACGTGCGGGGCCTCTACTCGTTCTACGAGGAGCTCGCCCTGCGCTTCGCCGAGGCCGGGATCGACGGGCAGGTGCTCGTCGTCGACAACGGCTCTATCGATCGTTCGGTGGAGGTGGCGAAGGAAGCAGGTGCGCGCGTCGTCAACCAGCTCGAGCCGGGCTATGGAGCGGCGCTCCGCTCCGGCTTCGAAGAGGCGAGATCCAAGTACATCGTCATGGCCGACGCTGACGGAACGTACGACCTGACATCGATCCCGAAGCTCTTACAGCCGCTGATGGACGATGAGGCGGACCTCGTCATCGGGTCGCGCCTCCAGGACGCCACCAAAGAAACCATGCCGTGGCTGCACAAGTACTTCGGGACGCCGATCATCACGCTGCTTGTGAATCGTGCCACCGGCAAGAGCACAAAGATCCGTGACAGCCAATCGGGCTTCCGTGCCTTTCGCAGGGATCAGCTGCTCTCGCTTGAACTCGCTTCAACGGGCATGGAGTTCGCCTCGGAGATGCTCATTCGCTGTGCCTGGGCTCGCTTTCGGATTGTCGAGATCCCGACGACGTACTCGCCGCGCATCGGCGACTCGAAGCTCAACACGTTCTCCGACGGCCTCCGTCACCTTCGCCAGATCCTCCTTCTGAGCCCAGAGATCTTCGCGATCGATCCCGGGATGGG
>PNAZ01000100.1:0-1363 GCA_003169655.1 Chloroflexota bacterium | reverse complement strand
GCTTCTCCGTGCAGGGACAGGCCCGGGTCGGTTCGATTGGGTGGATCGCGACCGTGGTTGCCGCGGTGCTGAGCGTGATCGGTCCCATCACCTATTGCACTGGACTGGCCATCAAGTACCGAGCAGAATCACTGGGCTTTCGAAACGTCTCCCCCAAGTACCCTCTGCTCGCCCTGATCTGGCGCTTCTTCTTCGTCGGCGTCGGCCTCGTCGTGCTGTCGATCGTCCTCATCGTGTCGCTCGCCGTCAACTTTCACCATCACCCCCACTGGATCACGGATCCGTTCGCCGCGGTCCTCAGCTCCGTGTCGATCAGTGCGTTCATCGTCGGCATCGTCCTCGCGTGCGCGCCCATCCTGACGCCGTTCTTCCAGCAAGCGCCCAGGTTCACACTGCCCAGGATCGACATCGACGCGTAGTAGTGGACGGGGCCGAGCGGCGCGTGTCGATCGATCAACCGAGGATCAGAAGATCGTGGCTCAGACAATGGCGTCCGGTGGCTCCAGCCCGAACCCTTCGTTACGGGTATGCGCTGTCACAGTCATCTCGCCGGATGGTGCGAACGCGCGCCACTGGGGCCGCAGTGCGTCGACGCGCGTGCCGCGTGAAGACACGTGGCACGCCGATCAGGAAGCCACTCGCCCTGGCAAGCTTCACCAGGAGGTAATTCGCGATCCTCTTCTCGCTCCGATTCTTGACGACCGGCACCGCGAGCGCGCAGACCCAGACGAGCGGGACCCACCAGAACACGTAGATCCCGATCAGACAGGTGCACGGCACGCCGAGGATCCAGACGGGATAGAGCACGGTGTCTGGCGCGTGGCGGCAGTACTCCAAGGCGTGGGTGGGATTGCTCACCATCAGTGTCGGCGTGGACCGCCCGTACCTGAACGCGCGCCACCGCTGACGCCCTGCGTCGCCCCACCGAACGGCCATCTGGGCACCGCGTGCGCACAACACCGGATGACCGACGTCCTCGAGCCTCCAGCCAAAGTCGATGTCCTCACCGTGGTCCAGGTTCTCATTGAATCCCCCGAGCTCGTCGAAGAGCGCTCTCGCGACGCCCATGTTTGCCGTGCACGAGTAGCGCACGCTCGCGCCATTCGCGAGATCGTTCACCGTCTTGAGGGGCGGGCTGTCCTGGCTGACGATGGGGCCGCAGCAACACGTGTCAGGCGCCGCGTCGAGAAATCGCAGGATCTGTGCGAGCCAATCGGCTGCTGGCTCGCAGCCGGCGTCGCAAAAAGCGATCCTGTGCGAGCCCGCCGCTTGTACGCCAACATTCCTCTGTTGCGCGATAGTGAAACGCCGCCCGGACGGCTGTCGATAGTCGATCCAGCGCACCCATGGGAAGGACGCAGCG
>PNAZ01000163.1 GCA_003169655.1 Chloroflexota bacterium | reverse complement strand
TACCAGTCGCGAGCGTGGGCCGAGCAGCGATCACGGCTCGGCTGGCGGCCGCGCTTCCTGGTCGCGGACGACGGCTACCGCCTGCTCGCCCTCGAGCGCCCCTGGCGAATTTTCCCTGGCTCTGGGGCCTACCTGTCGCGCGGCCCGATCTCGGCCGGCGAGCCGCCGGGGCGGACGGCCGAGCGCCTGCTGGCCGCGGCCGACTGGCTGGTGGGGCAGGGGGTCGACGTGGTCGCCTCGGACGCCGAGATCCCGGCAGACTCTGACTACCGCCAGATCATCGAGGCCCACGGGTTCCGGCCGATCGAGGAGGTCCAGCCATCCCGTCATCGGCTCGCCCTCGCGCTCGAGCCGGGAGGCTCCGAGGCGTCCTGTTTCGGCGGGCTGTCCGAGACGACCCGCCAACTGGTCCGCCAGGGCGAGAAGGCCGGCCTGCGGGTCGTCCGCTGGGACGGGCGGGCGCGCCCGGCGTCCGAAGACACGACGGGCTTCAAGGAGCCGTCGCCAGGCGCCAGCCTGGCCGAGGCCCTCGACCGATTCTTCGACCTGGTCGCCGCCGCGGCAACCCGCCGCCATTTCGGTCTCGGCTCGCGGGCCAGCTTCATCGACTGGTCGACCGCCGGTCTGGCCGTCGGCCTGATTGTTCTGCTCGAGGTCCGAACGGCCGCCGACGAGCTGGTCGGGGCGGCGACGTTCTACCGCCACGGCGGGCGGTTGACGTACTCGCTCTCGGGCGACCGGGCCGACCTGCGCCGGACGTATCCGGGCGTCTCGCGCCTGCTCCTCTGGCGGGCGATCCAGCTCGCGATCCGCGAGCGGATGGTGGAGTTCGACTTCGCCGGGGTCGACGTCCGGGGAGCGCGCCGTGAGCCCGGCCCGGGCGAGGAGATGCGCGGGCTGTACGACTTCAAGCGCTCGTTCGGGGCAACGTGGGTCGAGCTGACCGGCAACCACGAGCGGGTCGCTCGGGCGTGGCGCTACGGGCTGGGCCGGATGAGCGGCCGGCTGCTGGGCATGGGCCGATGAGCGACGAGCGGGAGCCCCAGCCGGGAGCCGCAGCCGCGTCCGAGATCGACGCCGCCTGGGACGCGTTCGTCGAGGCAAATCCGCGAGGCAGCTACCTCCAGCTGAGTGGCTGGGCGGGGACGAAGGCCGCCAACGGCTGGCGCCCATGGGCGGTCGACGCCGAGGCACCGGCCGGCCGGGTGGGTGCCCGGCTCCTGCTCCGGCGACCGCGCGGGATGCCCTGGACCTTCGCCTATGCGCCCCGGGGGCCGCTGGCGGCCGGCTGGGACCCGGCCAGCCTGTCGGCGTTCACCGAGCGGCTGCGCTCCGGAGCCCCGACCGGTGAGCGGATCTCGCACGTCCGGATCGATCCCGAGATCGAGCTCGACGGTCCGCTGGACCCGGACGGCAGCACCCGCCGGACGCTGCTGGCGCTCGGCTGGCGACCGGCGCCGGAGATCCAGCCGGCGGTCACCCGAGTGGTCGATCTCACCACCGACGAGGCGACCCTGTGGTCGGGCTTGCGCGGCAAATGGCGCCAGTACGTCAACCGGGCGCGATCGGGCGGTGTGACCGTGGTCGAGCGGGGTGCCGCCGACCTGCCGGCCTTCCACGCGATCATGACCGAGACGTCGGCCCGGACCGGGACGCCGATCCGGACCGAGGGTTCCTATCGGGCGATCTGGGACGCATTCGGGCCGTCGGGCCGCGCACGGTTGTTGTTCGCGCTCGGGCCGGATGGCACACCGCAGGCCGTCCTGTTCCTGGTCCGAGCGGGTAGCCGGGTGGTTGAGCCGTACGGCGGGATGACCGGCGCCGGGGCGACGTCGCGGGCGAACTACCTGCTCAAATGGGAGGCGATTCGATCGTCGCGAGATGCGGGCGGCACGGCCTACGACATGTGGGGCCTCGTCCATCCTGGGATCCGCCAGTTCAAGGAAGGCTTCGGCGGTCGTGAGGTCCGGTTGATCGGCGCCTTCGACCTCGACCTGCGGCCGCTGGGCGCCGGCCTCTACCGCCTGGTCGAGCGCCAGCGCGGGCCGCGCCGGGCGAGCGCGGAGACGGGCGGCGGCGAGTCCGCCTCGGCGGCGAGCGGGGCGGACCCGGGATGAGCCTCGCCGACCGCCTGGCCCGGGTCGACGCGGAGTGCCGGCCGCGCCCGCTGGCCGAGCTCGTTGAGCGGCTGGCCCGTGCCGGGCGGCTGCAGGGCGCCCGATCCCCCGACGGCCGCCCGATCGACCCGGCGGCCCTCGGCAGTCAGCTGGTGGCCGCGCTGACCGCCGACTCGCGGAATGTCGTAGCCGGCGCTCTCTTCGCGGCAGTGCCGGGCGACCACGTCGACGGCCACGAGTTCGCGGCCCAGGCGGCGGCCGCCGGAGCCGTGGCCGCGATCGTCGAGCACCCGATCAGCGGGTTGCCGATCATCCAGCTCGTCGTCGACCGGAGCCGGGCTGCCCTGGCCGATGCCGCCGGCTGGTGGTATGGCGATCCGAGCCGCGAGCTCGGGATCGTGGGCATCACCGGCACCGATGGCAAGACGACGACCTCGTTCCTGGCCGCGGCCGCGCTCGACGCCGCCGGCCATCGAGCGGGCCTGGTCGGGACGGTCGAGCTGCGGATCGGCGGCGAGGCCGAGCCCACGCCCGAGCACCAGACGACGCCCGAGGCGCCGGAGCTCCAGCGCCTGCTCCGGGCGATGGCCGCCGGCGGCGACGCTGCGGCGATCGTCGAGACGACGTCCCACGGCCTGGCCCTCGAGCGTGTCGCCGGGGTCGCCTACGACGTCGCGATCCTGACCAACCTGAGCCACGAGCATCTCGAGCTGCACGGCACATTCGAGGCCTACCGGTCGGCCAAGCTGAGCCTGTTCGAGCGGCTCGCGTCGCGCGGAGCGCCCAAGACCGGTGCGGCCGCGACCCTGGCCTGGCCGCGCCTGGCCGTGATCAATCGAGACGACCCGTCGGCCGACCTGTTCACCGCAGTGGCCCGCGAGGCCGGGGCCACCGTCATGACCTACGGCTCGCAGCCCGGGGCCGATGTCCGGGCCGGCCGGATCGAGGAGGACGCCCACCGCCTGTCGGTCGCCTACCAGGCGCCGAGTGGTGGGGCACACCTCGACCTGCACCTTGCCGGCCGGTTCAACGTCCACAACGCCCTGGCCGTGGTCGCCATGGGCGAGGGCCTGGGGCTCGACCCGGCGACGGTCCGGTCGGGGATCGAAGGCGTGCGGGGCGTGCCCGGTCGGATGGAGCGGATCGAGCGCGGCCAGCCGTTCAGCGTGATCGTCGACTACGCCCACACGCCGACATCGCTGGAGACGGTCCTCGACCTGCTTGCCCCGCTGGCGGCGGCCGGCGGCGGTGGCCTGATCGCCGTCTTCGGCTCGGCCGGCGAGCGTGATCGGGCGAAGCGGCCGATGATGGGCCGGATCGCCGGCGAGCGCTGCCGCCTGGTGATCGTGACCGACGAGGATCCCCGCGGTGAGGATCCGCGGGCGATCCTCGAGGCGATCGGCCGGGGCGCCGAGGCCGCCGGCCGCCGCCGCGACCGGGACCTGCTCCTGATCGCCGACCGCCGGGCTGCGATCGCCGCGGCGATCGACCAGGCACAGCCCGGCGATGTGGTCCTCTTCGCCGGCAAGGGCCACGAGGGCTCGATCATCGGACCCGATGGCCCGCGCCCATGGAACGAGCGGGCCGAGGTTGAAGCCGCCCTGGCCGCGCTGGGCTACGACCGGGCCTGATCTGCACGAGCGGGCCGCTGCACGGCCGCTGCTATTCTTGAAGTAGATGACGATCGAACCAATTCCGAGCACGAAACGGGGGAACCGCCGGCCGCCGGCGAGCTCCGCGGCGCCGACCACGAGGAAGACGCCGGTCGCCGCCAAGCCGCGGGCCGGTGCTCCCGCGCCTGCCGCCGCGACGACGCCCGCCCCGGCCGAGCCGGCCACGGCAAAGAGGACGCGCGGGCCGGCGGCGGTCGACCCGATCGAGACGCTGCGTACGAACCTGCTCGCGACCGTCAAGGGCCACTACCCGCAGGCCGACCTGGCCGGCGTGAACAGGGCCTTCGACCTCGCCGTCGAGGCCCACACGGGCCAGACCCGCGCCTCGGGCGAGGCGTACGTGATCCACCCGATCGCCAGCGCCCAGACGGTGGCCGATCTGGGGATCGACCCGATCGCGGTCCAGGCGGCCCTCCTCCACGACGTGCCCGAGGACACCGAGTACAGCCTGACCGATGTCGAGGACCGCTTCGGGTCGGAGGTGGCCAGGCTGGTCGATGGCGTGACCAAGCTGTCCAAGTTCAGCACCCATTCCCACGAGGAGCAGCAGGCCGAGAACATCCGGAAGATGTTCCTGGCGATGGCCGAGGACATCCGTGTCGTCCTGATCAAGCTCGCTGACCGGCTCCACAACATGCGCACCCTGGCCGCCCTGCCGATCGACAAGCAGACCCGGATCGCCCGCCAGACGATGGAGATCTACGCACCGCTGGCCGAGCGACTCGGGATCTGGCAGATGAAGTGGGAGCTCGAGGATCTCGCCTTCAAGACCCTCGAGCCGGAGCGCTACCGCGAGCTGGCCCGCCTCCTCGACACCCGCCGGCAGGGCCGCGAGGCGTTCATCCAGCAGGCGATCGAGACGCTTCGGCCGGCCCTCAAGGCGGCGGGCATCGAGGCCGACATCCAGGGCCGCCCCAAGCACCTGACGAGCATCTGGAAGAAGATGGAGCGCAAGGGCGCCGAGTTCGAAGAGATCTACGACGTCTACGCGATTCGCTGCCTGGTCGACGACGTCCGCGACTGCTACGCCGCCCTGGGCATCGTCCATTCGCTCTGGCGGCCAATCCCCGGCCAGTTCGACGACTACATCGCGATGCCCAAGAACAACCTCTACCAGAGCCTCCACACGGCGGTCCTGGCGATGGATGGCAAGCCCCTCGAGATCCAGATCCGGACCCACCAGATGCACCAGGTCTCGGAGGTTGGGATCGCCGCCCACTGGCGCTACAAGGAAGGCTCGAAGGTCGATCGGGAGTACGACGCCAAGCTGGCCTGGCTCCGGCAGCTGATGGACTGGCAGCGCGACGTCGCCGACGCGACCGAGTTCGTCGAGGGGATCAAGCTCGACATCTTCCAGGACCAGGTCTTCGTGTTCACGCCCAAGGGCGACGTCAAGGACCTGCCGGCCGGCTCGACNNTACCGGATCCACACCGACGTCGGCCACCGCTGCATCGGAGCCAAGGTCAACAATCGGCTGGTGCCCCTCGACCACCGGCTCCACAACGGCGACATCGTCGAGATCGTGACGACGAAGGGCGCCCACGGCCCGTCGCGCGACTGGCTCA
Organism: Chloroflexota bacterium; assembly: GCA_003169655.1. Lineage (GTDB taxonomy): Bacteria > Chloroflexota > Limnocylindria > Limnocylindrales > CSP1-4 > Palsa-1033. Next base: position 2,036 of record PNAZ01000163.1, on the reverse strand, counting down.
ACGTTGTCCGCACGAGCCACGCCCGGGAGAAGATCCGGGCCTGGTTCAAGCGCCAGGAACGGGACGAGAACATCAGCCACGGTCGTGAGTCGCTCGAGCGCGAGCTGCGCCGGCTGGCGCGCAAGTCGATCCAGTCGGTCGGCCTCGACCGGATCGCCGAGGTGGCCAGGTCATACAACCACGACAACCTCGACGACTTCTACGCCGCGATCGGCTACGGCGCGGTCGGCGCTCAGCAGGTGGTGATGCGCCTGGGCGTGGTCGACGATGCCGAGCTGGCCCTGCCGACTGTCGCGCCGACCCAGCCCCAGCGCACCGGCGGGGTGCGGGTCAAGGGTGTCAGCGACCTGCTGATCCGCTTTGGCAAGTGCTGCCATCCAATCCCGGGCGACCCGATCGTCGGCTTCATCACCCGGGGCAAGGGCGTCACCGTCCATCTCCAGTCGTGTCCGACGGTGATGAATGAGCGNNTACCCGATCGCGATCAGGGTCGAGGCCTACGACCGGACCGGCTTGCTCAACGACATCACCCAGGTGGTCGCCGAGCACAAGGTCAACATCCTGGCCGCCGCGGTGCGGGTCCTGCCCGACCACATCGCGGTCGTGACCGCCACCCTCCAGGTCGCCACCGTCAGCCAGCTGGCCAAGGTGATGAGCCGGATCGAGGGCCTCAAGGACGTGATCTCGGTCCAGCGCGATCTCGGCTGACCCGGCCGCTCGCTAGACTTCCGGCCATGCCCACCTTCCGCGCCCCGCGCGGCACCCGCGACCTGCTGCCCGAAGAGCGGGCCGCCTTCCGGCGGCTCGAGTCGATCGCCGCGGACCTGGCCCGGCGCTACGGCTACCGCGAGATCGAGACCCCGATGTTCGAGGACGCGGCGCTCTTCGAGCGAGGTGTCGGGACCGCCACCGACGTGGTCGAGAAGGAGCTTTTCCGGATCGCCCGGCGGACCGAGGAAGGGGAGTCGTGGGCCCTCCGGCCGGAACCGACGGCGGGCATCGTCCGGGCCTATGTCGAGCACGGGATGCAGACCTGGCCCCAGCCGGTGAGGCTGACGATGACCGGCCCGATGTTCCGCCACGATCGGCCCCAGGCCGGCCGCTTCCGGCAGTTCTGGCAGTTCGATATCGAGGCGATCGGCGATCCGGGCCCCGCGATCGATGCCGAGATCATCGAGCTCGGCCGAACCTTCTACCGCCTGGCCGGCCTGGACGATGTCCAGGTCCTGCTCAACTCGATCGGCGATGGCGCCTGCCGGCCGGCCTACATCGAGGCCCTGATCGCCTACTTCGAGCCGCACGCCGATCGCCTGCCGGCGCTCGAGCGAGATCGCCTCCATCGCAACCCGCTCCGCCTGCTCGATTCGAAGGATCCGGCGATGGCCGAGCTGAACGCCGCCGCGCCGCGGATCACCGACCACCTGTGCGCAGCATGTGCGGCCCATTTCGCGGCCGTCCGCGAGCACCTCGACGCCCTGGGGATCGGCTATCGCCTCGAGCCCGGCCTCGTCCGAGGCCTTGACTACTACACCCGGACCGCGTTCGAGTTCTTCATTCCCGGTCGGGAGGGCGGCCAGCAGGCGCTCGGCGGNNTATGACGGCCTGGTCGAGCTGCTCGGCGGCCGGCCGACGCCGGGGATCGGCCTGGGCCTGGGGCTCGACCGGGTCATCCTGGCCCTGCAGGCCGACGGGGCGGCCAGAACCAGCGACGGGAGCAACGCGGCTCCGGTGGCGGTCGTGGTCGGGGCCGATCCAGCGGCGACCGCGGTCCGGCTCAAGGTGGCCACCGACCTGCGGGCGGCCGGCATCGCCGCACGGGCCGACCTGGGCCGGCGCAAGCTCGGCAAGCAGGTCGAATCGGCAGCCAAGGATCGGGCCCACTTCGTCGTGATCATCGGCGACGAGCTGGCNNAGCAGCTCGTCGCGCTCGACGACCTCGCTCGCAAGCTGGTCAGCGGCGATCGAACCCATCGCCACGGCGGCGGCGACCTCTAGCCGAGCGGTCCGCCCGACGTCTCGATCGGGCCGCCGGAACG
>PNAZ01000136.1:22668-26710 GCA_003169655.1 Chloroflexota bacterium | reverse complement strand
GGGAGCGGCCCGGGTCAGCTGCGTGCTCCCGAGCCGAGGCGTGCACCGGGCCGAGGCGTGCACGTAGAACAACAAATCGTCGATTTGAGCCTCGGTTCGGACGGGGGCGAAGCCAACTTGTGCTGAGCCACGCTTGGGCCGGGATGAATTCGGGTGCCGCAACCTGCCTGGAGGCCACAGAGGCGGGTGAAACCGGGCGTTTGTTGTTCTGAGTGCACGCTCCGACGCGGCGGGCGCGGCCCGAGCCCGGCGCGCCGTGCGTAGGTCCGGCGCGAGCGACGCCTAGCACGCGCCGACGCGGCGAGCGCGGCCGAGCGCAGGTCCGAGCGCGGGAGCCGTCGCGGCGCAGGCGCCGCCGACCCGTCGGAGCGCCTAGCTGCGCTCGATCACGCCGTCGCGGGGCGGGTCTTCGTAGAGCTTCTTCATCTCGCCGATCCGTCGGCCGAGCCGTTCACGAACCAAGGCGAGGTCGCGCCCGGGGCCGTGGGACACGGTGATCCGCGGCCGAACGGGGTTGGGTTCCGCACCGAACGTGGCCACGAACTCCGCCAGCCACGACGTCCGGAAGGCGTCCAGCCGATCGAACAGGCTCGAATCGCCCGGCGCCCCGATCACGATGAACTCGTCGCCGCCGTCACGGATCGCCCGGCAGGCCGGAATCCGGGCCAGCGCCCGGCCGAAGGCGCCGATCACCTCGTCGCCCTTGGCCTGCCCGTTGTCGGTGTTGAACTTGCCGAAGCCGGCCAGGTCGACGAAGGCGATCTCCCACTCGGCCCGGGCCAAGCCGGGGACCTCCTGGACCGATCGGGCCAGGTCGGCGAACCAGGCGTAGCTCGGCAGCTGCGTCCGCCGGTCGAGGTCGAGCTTGAGGGCTCCCGGCCAGCGGAAGCGCTCGACGAATGGGCGCCGGGCGCGCTCCAGCCAGTCGACCACGGCGGCGGTCAGCCAGGGTACCTCGGGATCGAGCGCCCGCCACCAGCCCTCGGGCTCCTGGGCATGGGCGAACCAGGCCACCGTCCGACGCGGCTCGAAGTCGGGGTCGAGGCCGATCAGCAGGTCGGCGGCGGCCAGCGTCGTCAGGATGTCCGTCGGCTGGCCGGGATCACCCCAGCCGCCGTCGGTCCGGATCCGGTCGGCGACGTGATCGACCAGCTCGGGCACCAGCGAGGGGTAGATCCGGAGCTGCCACAGGACGGTCCCCAGCGCGGCGCTGGCGGAGACCAGCTGTTCGCCCTCGAACGGACCGGTGCCGATCACCGGCCCGGCCACCCGGCGGGCCATGGTGGCGTAGCGATAGGCGATCGCCGTGGCCAGGAACCACAGGTCGTTGAGGGTGTGCGGGGCGTCGGTCAGCTGCCACAGGGCGAACAGGTCACGCCACGGGTCGTCGGCGGCCACGTGCAGGGCGAACGCGGCTTCGACCTGGGGCAGGAGGTCGCGCCGGATTGGTGCCGCGGCTTCGCCCTTGGGGCTCGGCGTGGCCTCCAGCTCGGCCAGCAGCTCGAGCGTCTGGACCTGGGCGATCGGCTCGACCAGCCAGCGCGCATAGCTGCCCGGATCGGCGGCCATCCGCTCAGCGTCGCGCGGACGCCAGTTGACCGCTTCGCCCGATCGCCGGGCATAGAGCGGCGAGCCCGGCCCGCCATCCGGGGCGAACGGCCAGGGCAGCCCGCGATCGAGGCCGCTCGAGGCGGCCGAGCGGCGCTCGTAGGCAGCCAGCAGCTGGCTGGCCCGGACCCGCTCGCCGCGGGCGACGGCAAAGCGCAGGGCCGCGGCGATGATCGGGTCGGCCAGCTCCTTGGCCCCGATCTGGGCGTTCAGATCGAGGAGCGCCGCGGTGCCCAGGGCGATGGCGTCCAGGCCCGGGTCACCGGTCAGGACGACCCGCGGAACGGGCCCGGTTGGAGGCAGGATCGGCGCGACCGGGCTGGCACGCTCGACGACCGCGACCGCCGTGGCCGTGGTCTCGCCGACAGGTTCGAGATCAGCCTCGAACGGACCGGGGTCGACCGGGCTTCGAGCGCTTGGCGAGGCAGGGTCAAGCAGCGGTCGGATCGTTCGGTCGTGCCGACGCGATCGCCGCGGCTGGGGCGGTTCTCCCCAGACCTTCATGTTGAGGAACCGCCACGGACGCGCGCAGTGGACGGGATTGGACGTGCCTCCGGATCGAGCCCCTGGGGTCCCCCCGACGGGTCGCTCCGAAGTGTCCGGTTTCCAGCCCCCACCGGAACATGGGTCGAAAGTACCCAACTGCGCGCCCGGATCGAATGCCGGCCGTGCAACCGGAGCCGGGACGAACGAAGATGGGGGCATGGTCCACCAGCACGCTCCCCTGCCAACCGATATCGCCGGCCTGCCCCGCGATCATCCGTACCTGGCCGAGCTCGACGGCGAGCGACACGGGTGGTACGAGCTGGCCCAGCTCGTCCGGACCCTGACCCCGGACGAATGCCTCGTGCCCGGCTACTACCGCGATCCGGACTGGACGGTCCGCGACGTGGTGGCCCACCTGGGCACCTGGCTGGCCGAGGCGGAGCGGCAGTTCCAGCGGATGGGGGCGGGGACCTATGAGGGTCATGACATCGACATCGACGCGCTCAACGAGGTCTTCGCGGCAGCGATGCGCGGCGAGCCCTGGGAGGTCACCTGGACCCAGGCGAATGCCGCCCGATCGATGATGGTCCGCGTCTGGCACGGCCTCCAGCGGCCGGACGACGAGGCCGCCTGGTGGATCCGCAAGTCGGGCGTCGACCACTACGCCGAGCATCTCCCGCGCCTCCACGAATGGGCGGCCGAGCTGATCAGCCGGCGACCGGCCCGCGGCGGCTGACGGGGCTGGGGCGACTGACGGGGCTCAGCTCCAGGAGCGCTGGTCGCGCCGCCGATTGCCGAAGGCTCCGCCGCCGTACGTGCCGGCGTCGATCAGGACCGCGAGCACGACCACGATCGGGGCCAGGCCGCCGAAGCCGGTCGGTGCGAACAGGACATAGGCCAGGGTGGTCCAGGGCAGGAAGATGAACCCGAGGACTGGCACGATCAGGTTGTCGAACAGGCTGGTCCAGCGTGCCGGGTCGAACAGCCACCACAGCAGCAGGACCAGCCGCGGGCTGATCAGCCCGGCCAGGGCAACGAGGCAGCACATCGCGGGTCAGTCCCCGCGGGCCAGGCTGCGCAGCGCGACGGCGACGTAGGTCGCGGCCCCGATCGCCATCGCCGGCTCGTCGAAGACCACCTTGTTCGAGTGGTTGGCCGGCGCGGTGGCCGGATCCTCGCTGGCCGGCCGCCCGCCGAGGAAGGCCATCGCGCCCGGGACCTGCTGGAGCACATACGAGAAGTCCTCGGCGCCCATGACCGGCTCGATCGAGCTGTTGACCGCGTCCGGGCCGAGGAGCTCCAGGGCGGTTGCCGTGACCAGTTCGGTGTAGGTCGGGTCATTGACCGTGACCGGGTAGAGGGTCAGCAGCTCGACGTCGGCCGTCGCGCCGTAGGCGCCAGCGATCCCGTTGGCCAGCCGGATGATCCCTTCGTGAACCTGCGTGCGGGTCTTCTCCGAGAAGGTCCGGATCGTGCCCTCGAGGCGGGCCGTCTCGGGAATGATGTTGTTGGTCGTGCCCGAGGCCAGTCGGGCGATCGTGATCACGGCTGGATCGAAGACTTCCACCTGGCGGGTCACGAAGGTCTGCAGGCCGATCACGATCTCGGCGGCAATCGTGATCGGGTCGAGCGCCGACGACGGCTGCGACGCGTGTCCGCCGCGGCCCTTGACGTCGATGTTCACGAAGTCCGCGGCGGCCATCATCGGACCGGGCCGGATGTTGATCGTCGAGGCCGGGTATTCAGTTGAGATATGCAGGGCGAAGGCGGCCGTGGGCCGGGTTGGTCCGGCGGCATCGAGGAGGCCTTCCTCGAGCATCACCCAGGCCCCGTGGTAGCCCTCCTCGCCGGGCTGGAACATCAGCAGCACCCGCCCAGCGAACGTGGCCCGACGCTCGACCAGCAGCCGGGCCGCGCCGAGCAGCATCGCGACGTGGGTGTCGTGGCC
>PNAZ01000136.1:16499-22636 GCA_003169655.1 Chloroflexota bacterium | reverse complement strand
GCCTGGGTCGCGGGCAGGGTCAGGCCCCGCTCCGGCCGGCGATGGAGCCGGCGGCGGATCGCCACGATCTCAGGCAGGAGGGCCTCGGCGGCCGGCAGCAGGTCGCTGATCTGGGGCTGTGTCATGCACCAAGGATCGCACGATCGGACGCGCCCGGGCAGCAGTCCGCGGGACGCGGACTCGAGGCCGGCGGCGGCCGGGGATCCGAGGCGGCCGAGTCGCACGCCAGCGCGCCGATCGGCCCTGATCAGCGGGTCAGGGTGACCTTGCTTAGGCCGGCCGGTGCGTCGGGGCTCAGGCCGAGGCGCACGGATGCGCGTTCAAGGCTGGGTCTGCTGGCGCGTGTTCTCAGCGCAACAAACGGGCGATTCCGGCCCTGGCTCGAGGTCTGCTGGACCGTCAAGAGGGTCCGACGGGAGCCGGCTTGTCCCAAACCACGCTTGCGCCGGGATGGATTCCGGCGCCGACGCTTGCCCCGAGAGCCGGTCAGCCGTCCGAATCGGGCCTTTGTTGTACTGAGAACACGCTCCGGACGCCGACCGGGGGTCCGAGGCGGCGTCCGGCGTCCGGCGGCCGCCGCCCGGCGTCCGCTGATCAACGGGTCAGGGTCACCTTGTGCAGCCCGGCCGTCGCGTCGGGGCTCAGGCTGAGGCGAACCGCGACCGCCTCGGCCAGGAGCTGGCCGGGCAGGATCAGGGCGAGCGGGGTCAGGCACTCGGGCAGCCCCGCCAGGGCTTCGATGGTCAGAGCATCCGGCCGGCCGGCCGTTTCCGGTCCGCCGATCGTCCACGTCCGGGCACCCAGCGAGCGCGAGCGGTCGGCGGCCGGGTCGATCGAGGCGCCCATTGGGCCGTCGGGCCGGAAGACAAGTGTCGGAAAGCCGGCGCTGGCGAGGGCGATCGGACCGTGCTCCAGATCGGCCGCCGAATAGCCCTCGGCAAAGATCCGGCCGGTCTCCTTCAGCTTGAGCGCCGTCTCGAGCGCCGTCGCCAGGTTGTAGCCACGCGACACGACCAGCGCCCGGCCGGCGCCGGCGATCGCCTCGACCAGCTGCCCGCCGTCCGTGGCCAGCCATGCCTCGGCCGCCGCCAGCGCCGCATCGAGGACGTCCGGAACCCGCGGCAGGGCGGCGGCCACCTCCGACTCCGGCGCGAGGGCGGCGACGATGCCGGCAACGGCGGCCAGCTCGGCGACGTAGCTCTTTGTCGCGGCAACGGCCCGCTCCTCGCCAGCGGCGCAGCGCACGCTGAGGGCCGCCGACTGCTCGAGCGGCGAGTCGGGCACGTTGGTCACGGCGACCGTCAGGGCTCCGCCGCGGCGGGCCGCCTCGACGACGGCGACGAGGTCAGGGCTGCGACCCGACTGGGAGATCGCCAGGACCAGCCCGTTCGACCAATCCGTCGGGGCGTGATAGACCGTGGTGACCGACGGCGAGGCGAGCCCGACCGGCCAGCCAAGCTGCGTCTCGATCAGGTAGCGAGCGTAGATCGCGGCATGGTCCGAGGTTCCGCGGGCTACGATCGAAACCCATCGTGGATGGGCCGCGCGGACCGCCTGGGCCACGGCCTCGAGCGCCGCGCCACTCGCCTCCAGCTGCTCACGGACGAGCTGGGGCGTCTGGCGGATCTCGTCGGCCATGATCGTCACGCTCCGGCTCCCATTCGGACGATCGCCGTCTCGACCAGGCCTGCTCGAAGGCGGGCGACTACGGCGTCGGTGGCCGCTCCCAGCTCGTCGAGGCCCAGGCGCGCGGCACCCAGGACGGGCGGCGCCGAGAGCCGGCGGATCAGGATCGACTCGGCCACGCCGTGCTCGGTCGGTCGGTCGGTGTGTTCGGCATCGAAGGTCAGGGCCACCCGGAACGTCATCCCCCGAAGCCTACTTCTCAACGCCGGTGATGACGACGCCGCGCACGATCGGGCGCTGCTGCCGCGGTTCTTCCCGGGAGGCTAGCCGGAGCGCCACGCTGGCCCTGCTCGGCCGGTTGCCCCGACGTGCACTCAGAACATCAAAACTGGGTTTTCGAGGTCGCCGACGCGAACTCCAGGCGGCGACAGGCCTCCAAGGGAGCCCGAGTTAGCTGGCTGCGGTTAATTTCGAGGCATGTCGCCCCTGGATCAACGCCCTGACGAGTCATATCGCCCAGGAAACCCCAAGTTTGTTGTTCCTAGTGCACGCCCTGACGCCCACTCGGGCTACGGCATGGCGGGAACCGGCCAGGGATCGATCCGGGCGAGGATCTCCCAGTAGTAGCGGACTGGCTGAAGGGCGCAGTACTCGTTCGGTGCGCATGGGGGCACGCTCACGGTGCGGACGAGGAACGTCGACTCCTCCGGGATTGGGTCCGACTCGTTCAGGCTGGGGGCGAATTCGGCATAGGCGAAGTTCTGGACTTGCAGCCCCGACAGAGGCGACGTGTGCGAGGTGACCGCCCCGAGCGGAGCCTCGGTGTCGTTCAGATAGGCGACTGGGCCACAGCCGTACTCGGCTCCGTCGACGGCAATGATCACGGTCAAAGGCGGGCAGCCTGGCGCCACGAGCGAGCCAGATAGCCAGCCGTGGACGAGCCAATCGCCCGCCGACGTGGTCGCGGGCGTGGGGCTCGGCAGCTGGCTCGGGAGCCAGTCGCTGCCGTCAGGCGACAACGAGACCGGGGCCTGGTAGTCGAGCACGAAGCTATCGGTCAGGACGGCCGCGAACGCCCCGCTGATGATGTCGGACGCGGTCCAGGGCGGCGATCCGCGACCCTTGCCGGGTTCGACCCACAGCCTTGGGTTCGTTCCTGCGAGAAACCAACCCGTGCAGGGTTTCACGCAGATGCCACCGGTCATATCGGCCTCGATCGTGCCGGTGATCACGAGCTGCCGCCCGACGGGTGACTGCGAGTTCATCGCCATGAAGGCGTTGAGCTGGTTGACGGTCAGGGGCGATACCGCCGCTACGGCACCATCTGAGGGCGGAGACGGCTCGGGGCTGGGCGAGACGGTCGAGACGGGTTGGGGTCCCGACCACGGATCCACGCGGGCCTGGATGGCCCACAGGTAGATCACCGGGCAGGTACTTGCCACTGGGCACGAGACGGTCTCGGACGGTGCGACGCGCAGAAGGAATGTCGCCTGCTCGGGCTGGGTCGGACCCGGATAGGAGGGACTGCTGGCAGGCTGGACGGCCGGATCGGGAGCGAAGTCCCGGTAGGCCTCGTTCTGCACCAGGATCCCGGTCGGCGGCATCACGAACGATCCGGCCGTGACCGGCTGGTACTCGGTGTCGCTCAGGATGGCCCGGCGACCGCAGCCGTACTGCGGGCCGGGCGGCGGCGTGTAGCGGGGCTGCACGCAGGGTGACGAATCGGCGACGCCGGCAATCCAGCCACGGACGAGCTGATAACCGCTGTTCAAGCCCTGGTCCCCAGGGTCCGGCAGCTGGCTCGGCAGCATTGGACCGCCGTCGTTCCCGACCGCGACCGGGCCTTCGTATTGCAGCGTCCGTCCGTTGATCAGGTGCGCTGCGAACGTGCCGCTGAGGCCGTTCTGGACCGAGGCCTGGAAGCGCGCGATCGCGGTGCCAACGGGCTCGACCGTGAGCATCGGCTGCGACCCACGCAGGACCGCTTGCGGGCATATCGGCGGGGGCGAGCCNNGATTCCTCCGGGCCGATCGTCCCCGTGATGACCAGCTGCCAACCGGACAGTGACTGCGGATTCGCCGCTAGGAGGGCGTTGAGCTGGTCGACGCTGAGCGGCAGGACCGGCTCCGCCGCGCCGGGGACAACCGGGGTCGCCGGTGGGCCACCGGATCGCTCCGTNNCCGTGAACCAGTCCGAACCGAAGTCGACCGACTCGGCGTTGCGCGGTGGCTGCGGCCGCAGACCGAACGGCGGCGAGGCACCCGTCGATCTCGGCGCGCCCGGCTCGATTCTCGAGCAGCTCCTGGATCGCGTCGTCCGAGAGGACGGGGCCGTCGTTCATCGCCATTCGCGATCCAGCGCGTTCTGGAGGGCCCGCCGCGCGGCAAAGAGGCGCGACTTCGCCGTCCCGATCGGAATNNNNCGCCAAAGTCCCGCGCTCCACCGGCCGCGCCAAAGTCCCGCGCTCCACCGCGCGGATCGGCGAATCCGGGCCCATCGGCCGGTTCCTGGCTCAGCCGGATCTCGCGGACGCGGCTGCGAATTCGGCGCTTGAGGGCATGGCGGCAGGCATTCACCAGGATCCGGCCGGCCCACGCCTCGAATCGGTTGGCCTCGCGCAGCGTCGGGAGCTCGCGCCAGATCGAGATCAACGCCTCCTGCACTGCGTCATGCGCCTCCGTCTCGTCGCCCAGGATCGCCGTCGCCGTCCGGGTCATCGCCGCGAGGCGTGCACCGGCTAACGCCGTGAAGGCGTCGAGGTCGCCATGTCGGGCGCGACCGACGAGATCAAGCTCCGTCACCCTGCGCTCGGCGCCTCCCTACCTCATATGAGTCCGCCGACGGGCTCCCGGTTCAGCCTATTTCTCCAGGGTGGGCGCCTCGTCGTTCGTCCAGAGCCGTTCGCGGATCAGCTCGACGAGCTCGAGCTCCCGGCCGACCACCTCACCGAGGGCCAGGATCACCTCGTCGGGGCGTCCCGACAGTCCGTCGGAGCTGGTCCGCAACAGCATCCGCACGATCGGAGCGTCCGGGCCTACCTTCAGCGCGAGGATCAGCGGCCGCAGGTCGTAGGTCGTCTGCCGCTCGGCGCCCTTGGCCCGGGTCCGCTCCAGGACCGTGGACGCGAGAAGCGTGGATGCCGCAGTCGCCAGCTCGTCAGTCGTCCCCCCACCAACGGTCACCCGATGGGTCGTAGCGATGAGCGCCGCGCTGACCGACGGGGCCCCAAGCCAGACGTCGTACAGGTCGACGATCTCGAGGCCCGCCGGCAGCGCCTCCGAGAGAGCAGACCGCAGGCGGGCCAGCGGCCAGCGTTCGGCCAGGACCACGTCGAGCAGGTCGTGCCCCGCGATCCGGCCCGGCGGCAGACCGGCCGCAAACGTCAGGCGGGGACGTGGCTTGGCCGCCGCGCTGAGCACGACCGGGACCCCCGCCTCGGCCAGGGCGGCCTCCCAGGCCCGGGCAATTTCCGGCGGGCCCAGCTCGAGCGCGGGCGCGCCGCGTCGGAACGCGATCCGCCAGCGCTGGATCCCTTCGACCATCCTGTTAGTCTGGCGGTCAGTGACAGCAACCGCTCACCCCTGCCCAGCCCGCCGATGACCGACCAGCCGGACTTGTACAAGCTGCTGCAGGTCGATTCGGAAGCCGATCCAGAGGTCATCCAGGCCGCGTACCGGCGCCTGGCCCAGAAGTTCCACCCCGACCTGGCGACCGGCGTCGGGGCCGCCGAACGGATGGTCGCGATCAACGGCGCCTGGGAGATCCTCGGCGATCCGGAGCGTCGGGCGGCCTACGATCGGCAGCTGGCCGAAGCTCGCAGGGCGCCAGGGCCTGCTGCTCCGGCCGAAACCCCGGCCTCGACCCGGGCCGCAACCCCGGCGGCGACCACGGCCCCTCCGGCGGCGTCTCGCCCGGCCGCCCACCGCACCGCGTCCGGCGCGGCAGCTCCGTCACCGGACCAGGTCAGCAGCAACTGGACGTCGGGCCGCTCGAACGTTGGCGGCGGCTACGACGAGCGCTCGATGCGCCGCCCCGACGGCGACGGCGCCGCGGGACCGCCCCCCGGCCGGCCATCGGGCAGCCTGATCAACTTTGGCCGCTACTCGGGCTGGTCGCTCGGCGAGATCGCCGGTCGCGACCTCGAATACCTGGAATGGCTCGACCGGATGACGATCGGCCGCCCGTACCGCGACGAGATCGACGTGATCCTGCGCCAGGCCGGCCGGCGGCGGTCCGCCGTCCGCGACGACAAGCCGGGGCTCTTCCGCCGGCGCTGACCGGGCGTCGCTGACCGGGCGGCGCTTAGCGGGCGGCGCCTAGCGGGTGATCAGCACGGCGGCGAAGACGAGGTAGCCGGCGATGATGATCGTGGCGGAGCGCCGGTCCAGGCCCTTGCCCTGCAGCGCAAGCGCGATCGCCAGCGCCGTCAGGCCGACGTAGAAGAGGGCCACGAAGGTGGCATCGTCCGAGGAGCCGCCGAGGCCCAGGATCAGCGCCGGGATCAGCAGGCC
>PNAZ01000136.1:5714-16477 GCA_003169655.1 Chloroflexota bacterium | reverse complement strand
GGACCGAAGTCCGTCGCGGACTCCTCCATGACGACGCTGGCGATGATCACCGCGATCAGTGATCCCCCGGCCACGACGGCATCCCGGACGTCACCCCGGCGGGGACGGATCGCGACCTCGAGCTCCAGCTCCTCTTCGGCCAGGGCGCCGACGAGCCAGGCCGACCAACCGCCGGGCAGGCTGAGGCGCGGCCGGCTGGCGGCCGGCAGCGCGCTGTAGGCCACGTACGGGACGAACGCGGCCAGGGCCAGGACGAGGCCGACGGCGGGACCGAGCAGGCCGACGACCACGGCCAGGCCGACCAGGGCGATCCACAGCCCGACGATCCCCTCGAGGAGGATCGACCGGCGGTGGAGGCCGATCCGGCCGGCGATCAGCGCGCTCACGCCGAGGAGCGCGGCCAGGTTGAAGACGTTCGAGCCGAGCGTGACCCCGATCCCGATCGTGCCGTGGCCATGCGAGATGGCGGTCACCGCCGAGGTGATCTCCGGGCCGTCCGCCGCCAGCGCCGCCATCAGGCCAAGGAGCGCCTCGGACACCCCGAATCGCTCACCGACCCGCTCGAGGCGCGAGACGAGGAGGGCGCTCGCGGCCAGGCTGATGACCGCACTGAGGGCGAAGATGGCTATCTGCACGCGTCATTCTCTCGCGCGCAGTGTCCGGGTTTGACGAGCCTCTACCGCTCCGGCCGGTGAATCAGCCCAGAAGAGGGCGCCGAATCACCAATCCGCTTTCGATTGCCGGATGTTGATGCTCTGCAGGATGCCCAGGCCGATCGCCAGGCTGATCAGCGAGGCCCCACCCCGGGTGATGAACGGCAGCGGGATCCCGGTGATCGGCAGCAGACCAATGACCATGCCCACGTTGACGACGAGCTGGAACAGGAGCATCGAGCCGATGCCGGCGGCGAAGATCAGCCCGAAGCGGTCCTGCGACCGGTAGCCGGCCATCAGCACCCGCCAGATCAGGACCGCGAACAGGACGAAGACGAGCACCGCGCCGATGAAGCCGAGCTCCTCCGCCAGGCGGGCGAAGGCGAAGTCGGTGTCGCCGACCGGCAGGAAGGCCAGGGTGTCCTGGGTGCCGTTGGTGAGGCCCTTGCCGAAGACGCCGCCGGAGCCGACCGCGATCTGCGACTGGAGGAGCTGGTAGCCCGAACCCTGGGGGTCGCTGGCCGGGTTGAGGAAGCTGGTCAGGCGCTGTTTCTGGTAGTCGCGCAGGATGTAGGTCCAGGCGATCGGGATCATCGCGATCACGAGGCCGGCCATGATCGTCAGCCACTTCATGCTCGCCCCGGACATGAACAGCATCCCGGCCAGGATCGCGGCCAGGACCAGCGAGGTGCCCAGGTCCGGCTGGAGCATGACCAGGATCCAGGTGGGGACCATCAGGACGCAGGCGCCCAGGATCACCCGGATCGAGCCGAGCCGATCGTGGCGCGCGGCGAGGTAGTTGGCCAGGACCACGATCATCAGGATCTTGGCCAGCTCGCTGAACTGGAACTGGAGCGGCCCGATCGCGATCCAGCGGGCGGACCCGCCGATCCCGGTCCCGATCACCAGGCTGAGGGCCAGCAGGCCGAGGTTCACGAAGTAGATTGGCCAGACGAACGTCTTCAGCCACTTGTAGTCGAAGAGTGTCGCGAGGACGAAGACCACGACGGCGATCACCGACCAGACCAGGCCGCGCAGGAAGTTCGAGCTCGGGTCGAGCGGGCTGACCCCGGTCACGACCGTGCTGCTGTAGGACATCGCCAGGCCCAGCCCGGCGAGGAGCAGGGCGTAGATCGCCAGCTGGACGTCGTACGCGCGCCAGTACGCGCCGACCGATCGGGTCGCCCAATCCTGGACCTTGGCCGGCTCGGCCTTGAGGACGCCCATCAGCGATACCCACTCCTCATCGAGCGAGCTCGATCTGGGTTGCAACGCGGGGTCCGATCAGCGAACCGGCCATCACTCGCTGCCATAGAAGTTGCCCTTCTTCATCAGGTCGTAACGGCGCAGGTCCTTCTTCGTGCCAAGGTCCATCTGCAGGAAATACTTGACCATCTCGGTCGCCGAGTTGCCGACCGTGTTGGCGTCCTCATTGAAGCCGACGACGGCCAGCTGCGAGTCCGGCTTGGACACGTCACCGTGGGCCGGCAGGAAGCCGACGAACCAGTTGTGGAACGGCAGCCGGCCGTGTGCGTCGCGCACTCCGAACTCCGCCGTGCCGGTCTTGCCCGCGATCACGAACGGCTCATCCGTCAGGTTGTAGGTATGCCGGCTGGTGACCACCTTGCGGGCGGCGATCCGCATCGTGGTGAAGACGCTGGCCGGCGCGGCAATCTTGCGAATCACGATCGGCTTGAACGCCCGCACGATCGAGCCGTCGGGGCCCGTGATCTGGCGGACCACCTGGGGCTGGTAGAGGGTGCCACCGTTGGCCAGCGCCGCGTATGCGTTGAGGAGCTGGAGCGGCGTGGAGGTGTCGAAGCCCTGGCCGATCCCGGCCTGGACGAGCTCGCCGGGCAGGATCGCCTGGCCGAACACGTTCTGCTTCCACTGCTCGTCGGGCACGATCCCGGGGGCCTCGCCGGGCAGATCGACCCCCGAAGGCGTCCCGAAGCCGTACTGGTGAGCCCAGTACGCGAGGCGCTGGATTCCGAGCATCTGGGCGACCTGGTAGAAGAAGGTGTCGCTCGAGTCGGCGAAGCCGCCGATGATGTTGAGGGCCCCGAACCCCCGCTTGTTCCAGTCCCAGAACTTGTCGGCCCCGATCTTGATGTAGGCGTGGGTCTGGACCAGGGTCGTAGGCGTGAGCTTCTTGTCGGCCAAGGCGCCGGTCCCGGTGACCAGCTTGTAGGTGGACCCCTCCGGGAACTGCATCCCGATCGCATGGTTGATCAGCGGCTTCGACGGGTTGTTGAGCAGGGCCTGGAACTGGGCGTTCGTGATCCCCTTGGCAAAGTCGTTGTCGTTGTAGGTCGGCGAGCTGACCATCGCCAGGATCTCGCCGGTCTGCGGGTTCATCACGATCAGCACGGCCGACTTGAGCTTTGCGGTCCGCATTGCCCAGTCGACCGCGGTCTGGGCCAGCTTCTGCATCTTCGTGTCGATGGTCAGGGTCAGCGAGTCACCGGCGACCGGCTGGCTGTCGGTGGACAGGACCTGGATCTGGCGACCGGTCGCGTCGCGCTGGATCGTCTCCATCCCGTAGGT
Source organism: Chloroflexota bacterium (assembly GCA_003169655.1). GTDB lineage: Bacteria > Chloroflexota > Limnocylindria > Limnocylindrales > CSP1-4 > Palsa-1033. The sequence continues at coordinate 13,277 of PNAZ01000136.1, read as the reverse complement.
GCCCCGGAGCTGGCTCTCATACTGCTCCTCGACCCCCGCTCGGCCGATCAGGTCGTCGGGCAGGTAGCCGATCGACTTGAGCTGCTTGAGGGTGTCCGCGTCGATCGCTCCGGTGTAGCCGAGGACGTCGCTCATGAGCGGACCCTGGGTGTAGTAGCGGAGCGCCTGGACCGTGACCTCCACCCCGGGCAGATCGAGGTGCTCCTCGGCGATCAGGTTGGCCGTGGCCACCGGGACGCCCTGGGCGATCCGGACCAGGTCGAAGGTGGATCCGGGATTGCCGTTGATCGCCGCGTTGATGTCGGCCGGGTCCATCTTCAGGAGCGAGGCCAGCTGGGCAACGACAACGGGACGCTGGTCGAACGGCAGGTCGGACGGCCGGATCTCGACCGTGTAGCTCGGCAGGTTCTGCACGAGGGGCAGGCCATTCCGGTCGTAGATCAGGCCGCGGGTCGAGGGGATCGCCTGCTGGAAGGTGCTGTTCGTCGTGGCCTGCTGCTGGTACGTCTGGCCATTGACCAGCTGGAGATAGACCATCCGGGCGGTCAGCCCGACCACCGCGACCAGGGCAATGATCCCGAATGCCAGGAAGCGGACGAGCTGGCGCTCTCGCTCCGGCCGCTCGTCGACGATCCCGGGAGCTACCACGCGACCCGCTCCCGCTCGGTGAAGCGCCGGTTGAGGATGGTCGCGAGGGGCGACAGGACGACCGCGATCCCGGTCGAATAGATCGCGCCGGGCAGGATCAGCTGGATCGGGTCACCAACGTCGAGCTTGCCCCGCAGGGCCGCGAACAGGGTCAGGAAGGTCAGGTCGGTCACGAAGCTCAGGACGAAGACCAGGGGGATCGGGGCGAGCACCCGGCCACGCTGGATCACCCGGCCAAGCACGGCCGCGATCCCGGTCGAGAGGAGCAGCGTGAAGGCCGTCAGGCCGATTGGTCGCGGGGCGAGGAGATCGATCATCAGACCGCCGACGAATGCGAGCGTCATCCCCGCTTCGGTGCTCCACGCGAATGTGGCGATGACGGCGAGGACGAGGAGGAGATCGGGGTAGGCCCCGGCGATGCCGAGGTACGGGACGATGGTCAGCTGCAGGATCGCAGCCACCACGGCGCCCACCGCGGCGAGTGTCAGACTCATCTGGCGCGATCCTCGGCGAGGTGCCTTGGCCACTGCCGGTTGTTCGGAACGAGGCGACGACCGAGGTGGCGGCTCCGGCGCGTGCAGTATACCGACGGACCTCAAATCGAGGCAATCGCGCTCAAGGCTCCGTGCTCAGGGCTCCGTGCTCAGGGCTCCGTGCTCAGGGCTCCGTGCTCAGGGCTCCGTGCTCAAGGCCCGTAGCGCGCCGACCTCTACTCGCCTGCCCGGGGCTGCGTGGTGCGGCCGGGCTGCCGATCTTGCCAGGATGTGCACCCAGAACAACAAACGGCCTGTTTCGAGCCCGGCGAGACGCGTTCGAGGCTAGGTCGGACGCCTGGACCGGCCAATTTGTCCCGAGCCACGCTCGTGGCGGCATGAATTGCTGGTGAGTCGAGTCCTCGTGACCCTCGGCGGTCGCCGAAATCGGCGTTTTGTTGTTCTGAGTACACGGGCTTGCGCCGAGCCAACACCGGGCCGGGTTCCGTGGCGCGGCTGAGTTCCATGGCGCGCGGCCTGCGTTGGGTGGCGGGCCGACCCAATGGTGCGCGGCCTGCGTTGGGTGGCGGGACTTTCTCCAAGCATATCGCGCACCCGGGGACTTGCGGCAAGACCCGGGTCGTGCCGTAGAGTCGCCGGCGATGACCGAGCATGCGGTGGTGATCGCTGGAGGAGGCCCGACGGGCCTCATGCTGGCGGGGGAGCTGGCCCTGGCGGGCGTCGACGTCGCGATCGTTGAGCGGCGTGCAAGCCAGGATCTCGCCGGCAGGCGCGCGGGCGGCCTGCACTCACGCACGATCGAGGTGCTCGATCAGCGCGGGATCGCCGACCGGTTCCTCTCGCAGGGCCAGGTGATGCAGATCGTGGGCTTCAACATGGTCCGGTTGGACATCAGCGACTTTCCCACCCGGCACAACCACGGACTCGCACTGACCCAGAAACACATCGAGCGCATCCTGGCCGAGTGGGTCGGCGAGCTACGGGTGCCGATCTACCGCGAGCGTGAAGTGACAGGATTCGTGCAGGACGCCAACGGCGTCGACGTCGCGCTCACGGGCGGCCCGCCGCTCCGGGCGCAGTATCTCGTCGGGTGCGACGGCGGCCGCAGCCTGGTCCGCAAGGCAGCCGGCATCGATTTTCCCGGGTGGGATCCGACGACGAGCTGGCTGCTCGCCGAAGCCACGATGGCCAAGGAGCCGAAGTGGGGATTCCACGAGGATGCGTCCGGCAGCCATGCCATCGCCCGGCTCGGCGATAACGGGCAGGTCGGGCTCGTGCTGGTCGAGCGGCAGGTCGGAGCTGCCGGCGAACCCACGCTGCGCGACGTCAGCGAAGCACTGATCGCGATCTACGGGACCGACTACGGGATCCATAGCCCGACCTTGATCTCCCGGTTCACCGACATGACGCGGCAGGCTGCCACGTACCGCGAGGGACGCGTCCTGCTCGCCGGCGACGCCGCGCACGTTCACCCGCCGATGGGTGGACAGGGCCTCAACATCGGTGTCCAGGATGCGGTGAACCTGGGCTGGAAGCTGGCCCAGGTGGTCAAGCGGGCGTCACCCGAAGCCCTCCTCGACACGTATCACGCCGAGCGCCACCCGGTCGCCGCCCGCGTCCTGCGCACCACAATGGCCCAGGTCGCGCTTCGCCGTCTCGACGAGCGCACCAAGGCCCTGGGCGACACCCTCTCCGAGCTCCTGGTGATGGATGAGCCTCGCAGACGGCTCGCCGCGGAGATGTCCGGCCTGGGCATCCACTACGACCTTGGCGAGGGGCACCCGTTGCTCGGACGGCGCATGCCCGATCTCGACCTGATCAGCGCCAACGGCCCGCTGCGAGTCTTCAGCCTGCTGCATGATGCCCGGCCGGTACTCCTCAACCTCGGTGAGCCCGGCGGCTTCGATATCACTCCGTGGGCAGATCGCGTTCAGCTGGTCGACGCGACCTGCACGGGTAGGTGGGAGCTTCCGGCGATCGGGGCGGTCCCGGCTCCCACAGCCGTCCTGGTTCGGCCCGACGGATACGTGGCGTGGGTGGGAGACCTGACTCGACTGGGCCTCGCTGACGCGCTAACGACTTGGTTCGGATCGCCTCCCGCGGCGTAGAGCACGGCTCCAAGGGAGCCACGGGCACGGGCATTCCCAGGTTTCACGTGAAACATCCGTGCAGGCGCGGCTAACCGCCAGGTAAGGGCCGCGGGCGAAACTTGGTCGTGCAGTGAGTGGTGGGAAACGGAGTCTGGGACCGAGCCGTGCTCAGCTTCGAGGCTTGAAGGGTGCCGTTTTGGTAGAATGGCTGAGCGTGAATGACTTCGGACCAGGGCACTAGGTGGGCCAGACCATCGCCTGCGCCAACCAGAAAGGCGGCGTCGGGAAGACGACGACGGTGGTGAATCTCGCCACTGATCTCGCTCTCGGCGGGGACCGGGTCCTCGTCATCGATCTAGACCCCCAAGGCAATGCAACGAGCGGGCTCGGCATCGATCGTCGAACCGTCGCGCGTTCGATCTACGACGTCCTGGTCAACGGGGCCAGCATCGAGACCACGACCATCCAGATCGCCAACACGGGCGTCACGCTCGTGCCCTCGGCTCCCGCTCTGGCCGGTGCCGAAGTCGAGCTCGCCACGATGAACAGCCGCGAACGGCGCCTCGCCCGCGCGCTCGCGCCGATTACCGAGGACTACGACCTGATCCTGATCGACTGTGCACCGTCGCTCGGACTGCTGACCGTCAACGCCCTGACCGCGGCGGACTCGGTCCTGATCCCACTCCAGTGCGAGTACTACGCCCTCGAAGGCCTCGGCCAGCTGATCGGAACCATCCACCTCGTCCGCGACCACCTGAACCCGCGCCTCACGATCCAGGGAGTGCTCCTCACGATGTTCGATGCCCGGACGAACCTGTCAGCGGAGGTCCGCGCCGAGGTTCGCCGGCACATGGGCCCGACGGTCTACGACACCCAGATCCCACGCAGCGTCCGGCTGTCCGAGGCGCCCAGCCACGGGCTGCCGATCGCCCTGTACGAGGCCGAGTCGAAGGGTGCCCGCGCATACAGCGCATTTGCTCGCGAGTTCCGGGCCCGGCTCCCAGCCACCGAGACCGCCACGGGTCCCGGCGCTCGCCCCGTCCGCGGGCCGGTCCCGGTCATGGCAACCGTCCCGAGCGCGCATCCGGCAACCGTGCCCAGCGTGCATCCGGCAGGCGTCCATTGAACGCGCGCGCCTCCGGTCCGGCACTCGGGCGGGGTCTCTCAGCCCTGATCCCATCCCGCGACGAAACTGAGACCGGTGCCCATGAGATCCCGCTCAGCGAGATTCGGGCCAACCCGAACCAACCCCGCCGTGACGTCGAACATGCCAACCTCGAGGCGCTTGCGACGAGCATCTCCGATCACGGCGTCCTCCAGCCGATCCTGGTGACCGAGACGCTTGACGGTTACCGGATCGTGGCCGGCGAGCGCCGGGTCCAGGCTGCCCGCCTGGCCGGCCTCGAGCGAATCCCGGCCGTGATCCGCCAGCTCGCCGATCGCGAGCAGCTCGAGCTGGCATTGGTCGAGAACGTCCAGCGTGAGGACCTCAACCCGATCGAGGAGGCGAACGCCTTCCGCCAGCTCCAGCAGGAGTTTGGCCTGACCCAGGACGAGATCGCCCGCCAGGTCGGCCGTGCCCGGACCACGATCACCAACACGCTCCGCCTCCTGGAGCTCGACGAGGGCGTCCAGGCGGCGGTTGCCGACGGCCGTCTGAGCGAGGGGCATGCCCGGGCGCTGATCGGCCTGCCCGCCATCCAGCAGCTCCACCTGGTTTCGGTGATCGTCGAGGACGGGTTGTCGGTCCGCCAGGCCGAGGAGCTCGCCCGGCGCCTGAGGGAGCCGAGACCCGCGCCCGAGAAGGCCGAGCCGCACGCCGATCCCGACCTCGAGCGGGTGGAAGAAGACCTCCGTAACGCGCTCGGAACGAAGGTGTCCGTGGCTCGAGGCCGGAAGGGCGGTCGAATCGTGATCGAGTACTACAACGATGAAGACCTGGGGCGGCTCTACGACCGCCTGACCGGAGGAACTGCGTGACCGACGACTCCAGCCGCAAGTTGAGCGCTGCCGCCTCCTCTTCGGCGGGCGCCTCGAGGGCGGGCTCGGCCGCTGCAGGCGCGGGCGCGACGGCCGAACGCGCCGCGTCGGGCGCCGCACGCTCCGGGGCGACGGTTGAGCGCCGACCGCGGGCGAAGGCGGCCGGCAAGAGCGCAGGCAAGGGCGGATCGGACTACAACGCCGAGAGCATCCAGATCCTCGAAGGTCTCGAGGCGGTCCGCAAGCGACCCGGCATGTACATCGGCTCGACCGATTCGCGCGGTCTCCATCACCTGGTCTGGGAGGTGGTCGACAACTCGATCGACGAGGCGATGGCCGGCTTCGCCACCCGAATCACGGTCAAGATCACGGCCGACGGCATGGTCACCGTCGAGGATGACGGCCGCGGCGTCCCCGTCGGCCGGCACAAGAGCGGAATCGACGCCCTCGAGGTGGTCCACACGATCCTGCACGCCGGGGCCAAGTTCGAGCAGGGCGGCTACAAGGTCTCGGGCGGCCTCCACGGCGTGGGCGTGAGCGTGGTCAACGCCCTGTCCGAGTGGATGCGGGTCGAGTCGTCCCGGGATGGGTTCGTCTGGGCCCAGGAGTACGCCCGTGGCAAGCCCACGACCAAGGTGGTCAAGGTTGGAGCGGCCGGTGGCCGCAAGGGAACGAAGACCAGCTTCCGGGCAGATCCCGAGATGTTCGAGGAGACCGATTACTCGTTCGAGGCGATCTCCCAGCGCCTGCGCGAGTCCGCGTATCTCAACAAGCGGGTCTGGATCACGTTCATCGACGATCGCAACGATCGCGAGCGCTCCTTCTATTTCGAAGGCGGCCTGATGTCCTTCGTCCGGCACATGAACCGGAACAAGGACGTCCTGACCCAACGCCCGATCTACGTCGACCGTAAGGAAGGCAACACGGTCGTCGAGGTCGCCCTCCAGTACAACGACACGTACACCGAGAACGTCCTGGCCTTCGCCAACAACATCAACACGGTCGACGGCGGGACGCACGTGACTGGCTTCCGAGCGGCGCTCACGAGCTCGCTCAATGACTGGGCACGCAAGGCAGGGATCCTCAAGGACTCGGACTCAAACCTGAGCGGCGATGACGCCCGGGAAGGCCTGACCGCCGTCATCAGCGTCAAGCTGCCGGAACCGCAATTCGAGGGCCAGACCAAGGCCAAGCTGGGGAGCGCCGAGGTGAAGGGCCAGGTCCAGGCCGTGCTGGCCGACGGCCTGATCCAGTATCTCGAGGAGAATCCGGGCGACGGCCGGCGGATCATCGAGAAGTGCCTGACCGCGTCGCGTGCCCGCGAGGCAGCCCGCAAGGCCCGCGACCTGGTCCTGCGCAAGGGTGCCCTCGACGGGCTGTCCTTGCCCGGCAAGCTCGCCGACTGCCAGGAGCGGGACCCGGAGCGAAGCGAGATCTTCATCGTCGAGGGCGACTCGGCCGGCGGCTCGGCCAAGCAGGGCCGCGATCGCCGCTTCCAGGCGATCCTGCCCTTGCGCGGCAAGGTCCTCAACGTCGAGAAGGCCCGCCTGGACCGGATCGTTGCCAGCGAAAACGTCCGGCCTCTGATCATTGCCCTGGGCGCCGGGATCGAGGGGATCGGCGACAGCTTCGACCTGACCAAGCTGCGCTACCACCGGGTGATCATCATGACCGACGCCGATGTCGACGGCGCTCACATCCGGACCCTGCTCTTGACCCTCTTCTACCGGCACATGCCCCTGATGATTGAGGCGGGGTACCTCTATATCGCCCAGCCGCCGCTCTATCGGATCAGCACGGGCAAGGTAACCAGGTACGCCCAGTCCGAGAAGGAGCGCGAGGCGATCGTCAAGCAGATGAACGCCAAGAACGTCTCCGTCCAGCGCTTCAAGGGCCTCGGCGAGATGAACGCCGAGCAGCTCTGGGAGACGACGATGAACCCGGAGACGAGGACGCTCCTGCGGGTCGACAGCGAGAACGCCGCCGCGGCGGACGAGATCTTCACGATGCTGATGGGCGAGAAGGTCGCGCCTCGCAAGGATTTCATCAAGTCCGAGGCGCGCAAGGTCCAGAACCTTGACATCTGAGACCTCGGCGCCAATCGGGCGTCCAACGTTTGAGTTCGAGCCGCACAACTGTTTCGCCTGCGGCGAGCTCAACGAGCACGGCCTGAAGCTCCAGCTCCACCTCGAGGAGCGGCGCTCATGGTCCGAGTTCGTGCTCGATGACCGCTTCGAAGGCTGGCGCGGGGTGACCCACGGCGGGATCATCGCCACGATCCTCGACGAGGTGATGGCCTGGGCCCTGGTGGCCGAGGACAACTGGGGCGTCACCGCCCGGATGAGCCTCGA
>PNAZ01000136.1:0-5701 GCA_003169655.1 Chloroflexota bacterium | reverse complement strand
GAAGAGCGCAAGCGCGAGTTGATGGAGCGCTATGGCGTCCGGATCCGCGCTGCCCGCGAGACCGGTGAGGGGATCAGCAAGTGAGCGGCAGGTGACGACCGCTTCGACGACCGACTCCGCGATCACCGCCCGGGCCGTCGCCTTTGTCGCGGCCCACAAGCCCGAGGCCGAACGGCTCGGGGCAAGCCTGTCCGAGCACACCTCGGATCCGGACGCGTTCAGTCGGGCCCTGGCGGCCGGCTTCGCCCAGCTGGCTGATCCGGAATACCTCGAAGGGGAGCACCGGGTTGCTCCGGGCCTCGGTCCGACGTACGGGGTGCGCTGGCCGCTGAGCGCCGCCGTCGACCGGGGCTTTCGCCAGGCGACGCGGGGCGAGCGCCCGTCCGGCTACCTCGAGCTGGCCGATCGCCTGTTCGCGGAGCGCGAGCTCGAGCTGCGCTGGTTCGCTTTTGGCCTCCTCGAGCGGCTCCTGCCGGCCGATCCGGAGCGGGCCTGGCAGCTCTTGCGGCGGGCGGCTCGCGAGGCGGCCGACTGGATCACCGTGGACTCGCTTGCCCACCCGTACGGGCGGGGGATCATCCTCGAGGGGTATCGCTGGGCCGAGCTCGAGCAGCTCGTCTACTCGTCGTCAGAGTGGGAGCGCCGGCTGGTCGGCTCGACGGTCGCCACCCTGCCGTTCATCGACCGGACCCGCGGCCGCGAGCAGCAGGTGGCCGTCCACGGACTCGGGCTGATCGGCGACCTGATTGGCGACGCCGAGCCGAACGTCCAGAAGGCCCTGGCCTGGGCCCTGCGCTCGCTCGTCCTCGTCGACCCGGACGCGGTCCTCGCCTTCGTCGAGCGCGAGACCGCGCGCGCCGCCCAGACAGACGATGGCCATCGGGCGTGGGTCCTGCGCGACGTCCTGGACAAGCTGCCGCCCGCCCGAACGGCCGAGATCAAGGCCTCGCTCCGCCCGATCCGCCGCCGTGCCGGCGCACCCTCCACGTCCGAAACCCGCAGCGCGATGCCCGTTTGAACCGCCCAGGAGAGCCTGACCTGTGACCGACGACATCGGCGATATCCGCTCGATCCGGATCGAGGACGAGATGCGGGTGAGCTACCTCGATTACGCGATGAGCGTGATCGTGTCGCGCGCCCTGCCCGACGTCCGCGACGGCCTCAAGCCGGTCCATCGCCGGATCCTGTACGCGATGGGCGAGATGGGCCTGTCGGCCGGCTCGTCCTACCGCAAGTGCGCCGCGATCGTCGGCGACGTGATGGGCAAGTACCACCCGCACGGCGACGCGGCGATCTACGACGCCCTGGTCCGGATGGCCCAGGACTTCTCGATGCGCTACCCGCTCGTCGATGGCCAGGGCAACTTCGGCTCGGTCGACGGCGACAGCGCCGCGGCGATGCGCTACACCGAGGCCCGCCTGACGGCGATCGCCGCCGAGCTGCTGGCCGACATCGACAAGGAGACGGTCGACTTCGAGCCCAACTACGACGGCACCCAGCAGCAGCCCGCGGTCCTGCCGGCCAAGCTGCCCAACCTCCTGATCAACGGCTCGTCGGGCATTGCTGTGGGCATGGCCACCAACATCCCGCCCCATCACCTGGGCGAGGTGGTCGACGCCACGATCGCCCTGATCGACGACCCGGAGAAGACGATCGACGAGCTGTGCGAGCTCGTCCTGGGTCCCGACTTCCCGACCGGCGGCACGCTCTTCCGCTTCGAGACGCGGCGCAACCCGATCACCGGCGAGATGGAGACGATCGACGCGGTCCGCGAGATGTACGCCCATGGCCGCGGCCGGGTCGTGGTCCGGGCCCAGGTCGCCTTCGAGGAGAACAACAAGGGGCGCACGGCGATCATCGTCACCGAGCTGCNNTACCAGGTGAACAAGGCGACCTTGATGGAGAAGATCGCCGAGCTCGTCAAGACCAAGCGGATCGACGGGATCAGCGACCTGCGCGACGAGTCCGATCGCGATGGGATGCGCATGTACATCGAGCTGTCGCGCGACGTGAACCCGCACAAGGTCCTCAACAACCTGTTCAAGCACACCCCGATGTCGTCGGCCTTCAACCTGAACATGCTGGCCCTGGTCGACGGCCAGCCCCAGACGCTCAGCCTGAAATCGGTCCTCCAGCACTACATCGAGCATCGCCGCGAGGTGATCCGGCGGCGGACCGAGTACGACCTGGGCAAGGCCCGCGCCCGCGCCCACATCCTCGAGGGGCTCAAGATCGCCCTCGACCACCTCGACGAGGTGATCAAGACGATCCGCGATTCGGCCGATGTCGACACGGCCCGGACCAACCTGATGACCCGCTTCGACCTGTCCGAGATCCAGGCCCAGGCGATCCTCGACATGCGCCTCGCCCGGCTGGCGGCCCTCGAGCGCCAGAAGATCGAGGACGAGTACCTCAGCGTGATCCAGCTGATCGCCGAGCTTGAGGACATCCTGGCCAACCCGGGCCGGGTGCTGGCGATCATCAAGGACGAGCTGACCGAATTGAAGCGCAAGTACGCCGGCGAGCGCCGGACCCGGATCGTCGACGACTCGAGCCGGGAGATGACCGACGAGGACCTGATCGCCGACGAGGACGTCGTGATCACGGTCAGTGGCCGGGGCTACGTCAAGCGCCAGCCGATCGCCACCTACCGCCGCCAGCATCGGGGCGGCAAGGGGATCATCGGCCATGTCACCCGCGAGGAGGACGCCGTCGAGCACCTGCTCGTGGCCAGCACCCACGACTGGGCGCTCTTCTTCACGAACCGCGGCCGGGTCTTCAGCAGCAAGGTCCACACGATCCCCGATGCCAGCCGGCAGGCCAAGGGCATCCCGATCATCAACCTGCCCGGCGTGCAGGTCGAGTCGGGCGAGGTCCCGATGGCCACGATCACCCTCAAGGACTTCCGCGAGGCGAAGTACCTGGTCCTGGCCACCAAGCACGGGATCATCAAGAAGACGCCGCTCGAGCAGTTCGAGAAGGTGCGCTCGTCGGGGATCATCGCGATCACCCTGGACGAGGACGACGAGCTGGCCTGGGTCGACGTCGCATCGGGCACCGACGACATCATCATCGCCACGGCCCTGGGCAAGATCGCCCGCTTCCACGAGGCCGAGGTCCGGCCGATGGGCCGGCCGGCCGGTGGCGTGATCGGGATCCGCCTCGCCCGCAAGGGTGACGAGGTGATCTCGATGAGCGTCGTCCAGCCCGACGCCGACCTGCTCGTCCTGACCGAGACCGGCTATGGCAAGCGCGTACCGCTGACCGAGTTCCGGGTCAAGCACCGCGGCGGCCAGGGCGTCGGCCTGATCTCGCTCGAGGGCCGCAAGACCGGCAACGTGGCCGCCGTCCAGCAGGTGACCGAGCAGGACGAGGAGCTCTTCCTGATCAGCTCCGGCGGCCAGGTGATCCGGACCGAGACGAACACGATCAACCGCTACAGCAGCGGCGCCCGCGGGGTGATCGTGATGCGCCTGGCCGAGGGCGACCGGGTCGTCGCGATCGCGGCCTTCCGCGAAGGGCTGGCGGAGCGCGACGGCGTGGACGACAATGACGACCCGACCGGCGCGCCACCGACTGGCAGGCCGGCGTCCTGAACCCAGGCCCGGTGACGATCCTGGGCGGAGGAGAGCCTCCCGTGTACTCGGATCATTTCGACATTTACACGGGTAACGCCAACCCGGACCTCGCCCGCAAGATCTGCCGCTACCTCGATGTCGAGCTGGGCAAGGCCGAGGTCTTCCAGTTCGCCAACGAGAACATCTTCGTCAAGATCCTGGACAACGTCCGCGAGAAGGACGTCTTCCTGATCCAGCCCACCTCGCACCCGGTCAACCAGTCGATCATGGAGCTGCTGATCATGATCGACGCGTTCAAGCGGGCGAGCGCAGGGCGGATCACGGCGGTGGTCCCCTTCTACGCCTACGGCCGGTCCGACAAGAAGGACCAGCCCCGGGTGCCGATCACGGCCCGCCTGATCGCCGACATGATCACCGTCGCGGGCGCCGACCGGGTCCTCACCCTGGACCTCCACCAGGGCCAGATCCAGGGCTTCTTCAACATCCCGGTCGACGAGCTGACCGCGGTCCACATCCTGAGCAACTACTTCCGGACCAAGCACCTCGACGACCTGGTCGTTGTGACCGACCTGGGCTTCGCCAAGCGGGCCCGCACGTTCGCCGAGCTGATCGAGGCGCCGCTGGCGATCATCGAGAAGCGCCGGGTGGGCAATCTCGATCGGGCCGAGCTGATGAACGTGATCGGCGAGGTGCGCGGCAAGCGGGCGATCATCGTCGACGACGAGGTCGACACCGGCGGGACGCTGATCGAGATCGTCCGGGCGCTCGAGCGCGAGGGCGTCCACGAGATCTACGCCGCTGCGACCCACGGCGTCCTGTCCGATCCGGCGGTCGACCGGATCCGGACCTCGAGCATCAAGGAGATCATCCTGACCGACTCGATCCCGCTGCCGGCGGCCAAGCGGCTGGCCAAGATCAAGACGTTCTCGATCGCGCCCCTGATCGGCGAGGCAATCCGGCGGATCCACCGGGGCGAGTCGGTCGGCGCCCTGTTCAGCAGCGACGTCGCCCTGACCCAGCAGATGCTGATGTGGGACGACGGCACGGAGCGGACGCTCGATCTGAGCGATGATGAAGCCGACGACGACGATCCCGGCGAGGACGCAGCGATGGGAGACCAATGAGCCTGCAGCTCCACCGGCCGGACGGCAAAGGTGGCCTCGAGCGGCGAACCGCGCAGCCCGAGGACTGGCGGACCCAGCTCGAGTCACCGCGCTGGGGCTCGGGCCTGCGCGGCGGCAAGCTGCCCAAGCTGGCCAACTCGGAGATGAATCCGACCTCGACGGTCATGTCGGTCGTCTTCTGGCTGGCCCTCGCGGGGCTGACCTTCGTGCTCCTGATCGCCGGCTACGGGACGGGCTTCTGGAAGTAGGCGGCGGGGGCTGCTGACAGCCTCGCCTATACTCTGAGTTCATGGTTCTCGGCTTCCTGAACCGGTTCGTTGACTCCAACGACCGGGAGCTCCGGCGGATTCAACCCCTGATCGACGAGGCCAACGCCCTCGAACCTGAGTTCGAGGCATTGTCCGACGCGGAAATCCGGGCCCGGTTCGACGTGCTCCGCGAGGAGATCCGGGTCGTCGCCGAGCCCGACGAGCCGAGCGAGGACGAGCTCGAACACCCCGACCGCGAGCGCCGCGCGGACCTGGCCAAGGCCCGCCGCAAGGCCGAGAACGCCCGGATCTGGGCGGCCCTCGACGCCGCCGTGCCGGAAGTCTTCGCGATGATCCGCGAGGCGATGAAGCGGACCCTCGGGATGCGCCACTTCGACGTCCAGCTGGTCGGTGGCTTCGTCCTCCACCAGGGCAAGATCAGCGAGATGCGCACCGGCGAGGGCAAGACCCTCGTCGCCCCGCTGGCCGCGATCCTCAACTCGCTCGCCGGCCGCGGGGTCCACGTCGTCACCCCGAACGACTACCTGGCCCGGCGCGACCCGCAGTGGATGGGCCCGATCTTCCATTTCCTGGGGGTCAGCCTGGGGATGATCACCCACGACGCGAGCTTCGTCTTCGAGCCCGGCTATCCGACCAGCGACGAGCGCCTGATCAACCTCCGGCCGGTCGACCGGCGGGAGGCCTACGCGGCCGACGTCACCTACGGCACGAACAACGAGTTCGGCTTCGA
>PNAZ01000075.1 GCA_003169655.1 Chloroflexota bacterium | reverse complement strand
CTGGGTTCGAGGGTGGCCGCCGGTCGGCGATGCGGGAGGATGGTCCGCTGCCGTCGCCCGACGAGCTGCGCGAAGCCTGGGAAGCCGAATGGCTGGCGCTCCGTCGGTTCATCGCCGGGCTCGACGAGCCCGGCCTTGATGCTGTATACGGCGAAGCCCCGCTCTGGCAGGCGATGGTCCAGCTGGTCAACCACGGCACCCAGCACCGGAGCGAGGCCGCCGTCATCCTGACCGCGGCCGGGGCGTCGCCGGGCGACCTCGACATCGTGCGCTTCAATTTCGAGACGGCCCATGGAGTTGCGGGGTGAACCCGGCGGACCTGCGCTTCCTGTTCGGCTACGACCAGTGGGCCACGGCCCGCGTGCTGGCGGCCTGTGCCGGCATCGACGAAGCCACCTGGACCGCACCCAACGCGATCGGCGAGCGCGGCCTGGCGGGCATCCTGGTCCATGCCCTCGGTGCGCACCAGCGCTGGCGGCATGGCCTCACCGGCAGCTCCGAATCACCCCGCCCCGAACGCCAGCCACTGCCCACGGTCGCCGAGCTGACCGCGGCGTGGGTCGCCGAGTGGGCGGCGATGGATGCCTGGCTGGCCGGCCTCGACGACGCGGGCGCGGCCGCCGAGGAGGATGGCCGGCCGCTCTGGAAGTACCTCAGCCACCTGGCCAACCACGGCACCCAGCACCGCAGCGAGGCCGCCGTCCTGCTCACGACCGCCGGCCACTCGCCGGGTGACCTCGACATGGTCGACTACATCGAGCAACCGGACGGGACCCCGGGCTGATGGCCCGTCCGCAGGCGATGATGGACCTGGTCGCGGGCGAGCAGCAGGAGATCCTGGTCGCGATCGGCACTGATGACCTCGCCGGGCTGGCGGACCGGCGCCGTTTCGCGGCGCACCTGGGCCTCGGCGCCGGCCTCGATCCGACCTGGCTCGACCTGTTCAGCGAGGCGGCCCGGTCGGTGACCGGAACCGACCAGCCGCAGGACTTCCTCGACGCCCGGCGGGAGCTCGATTCGGTCGGCGCCGGCGGACCGGGCAGCCGCCCGGGCGACGCGGCGGACCGCACGATCGAACGGGTGGACCCGCGCTGGGTCGAGGCAGTCGCCCGCCTTGACGACAGCCAGATCGACCGGCTGGCCGGTCGCTGGATCGACCTCCTCGACGAGGAGCTGGGGCCGTTGCCGCGCGAGGAGAAACCCTGGATCCGGCAGCTGGCCGGCGAGCTGGTGGCCTTCTGCCGGGCAGCCCAGCGAGCGCCGGACATCCTCTTCGCCTGGTCGCTCTGAGCGCCGCGCCGATCCTGCGCCTGGCCGGCGTGGGTGTCCGTCGCGAGGGCCGCTGGATCCTCGACCAGATCGACTGGACGGTCCGGGCCGGCGAGCGCTGGGCGATCGTCGGGGCCAACGGCTCGGGCAAGACCACCCTCCTCGAGGTCGCCAGCACGTATCTCTGGCCGAGCCGCGGCGAGGTGAGCGTCCTGGAGGCGACGATCGGGCGGACGGATGCCCGCGAGCTGCGCCGGCGGATCGGCTATGTCAGCTCCGCACTGGCGTCCGGGATCGAGCCCGCCCTGCCGGCACTGGACGTCGTGCTGACTGCTCGTCACGCCGCCCTCGCGCCGTGGTGGGTCCGGTTCAGCCCCGCCGACCGTGAGCGTGCGATCGAGGCGCTCGCCCGGCTGGGGCTGGCCGGCTTCGAGGCTCGCGCCTTCGGGACCCTCTCGTCCGGCGAGAGCAGCCGGGTCCTGATCGCCCGGACCCTGATGACCGAGCCCGACCTGCTCCTCCTCGACGAGCCGGCGGCCGGCCTGGACCTGGGGGCGCGCGAGGACCTCCTGGCCCGGCTGACCGTCCTGGCGGCGGGCCCGACGCCGGCAATCGCCCTTGTCACCCACCACCTCGAGGAGATCCCGGCCGGCTTCGATCGGGCGCTCATCCTTGCCGCCGGGCGGGTCCTGGCGAGCGGGTCGATCGAGACGGTCGTGACCGGGCCGAACTTGTCGGCGGCCTTCGGGCTGGCTCTCGGCGTCGACGCCCGTGACGGGCGGTACAGCGCCCGGGCCGCGGCGGGGTCCGGGTGAGCCCCGCGATCAGCCCTGTCCGGACCTCACGCTGGACGATGGACGGCGGACCCGACGACCCAACGACCGATGCCGATGTCGCGGTCAAGGCCCAGCGGGCCCTCGAATGGGTCTACCGCGGGGCAATGGCCGACCTGCTGACCGGCGAGGACCTGCGCGAGATCACCGGCCGGCGCGAGCTGTACCGGCGCTTCTCACGAATGAGCGAGACCCTCGTCGAGGTCGCCGAGCGGATCTGGTACGCGGCGGTCAAGGAGCCTTGAGCAGGCCCGCCGGCGAAGCGCCGCCGGTCGCCGATCAGTAGCCCAGGGCGGCCCACGAGGGTCCCCCGGGCGCCTCGATCAGCTCGACCAGGACACCGCCGCACGAGCGCGGGTGGAGGAAGGCGACCGGGCCCTCGCCACCCTTGCGCGGCGCCGAATCGATCAGCTCGATCCCATCGATCGCCAGCCGGGTGAGGCTCTCGGCCAGGTTGGCGACCTCGAGGCAGATGTGGTGGAAGCCCTCCCCCTTCGTGGCCAGGAAACGGGCGACGCCGGTCGTCGTGTCGGTCGGCTCGACGAGCTCGATCTTCGACGCGCCGATCGGCAGGAAGGCGATCCGGACCCGGTCATGGGCGATCTCCTGGACCACCTCGAGCTCGAGGCCGAGGATCTCGCGGTAGAACGCCAGCGACGCGCTGAGGTCGCGAACGACGACCGCGACGTGGTGGATCCGGCCGATTCGGTGGAGGTGCTCGGGCAGCATCGGGGGCGCGGTCATCAGTCCTCCTGCGGTCTCCTGGGCTTGCGGCTCAGATCGTGATCAGCTCGCGGTGCTCGCCCCACACGACGCGCAGCCGATCGCTGATCTCGCCGACGGTGGCGTAGGCCTCGACCGCCTCGATCATCGGCGGCAGGAGGTTGTCGGTGCCCCGAGCGGCCGCCTCGAGGCGGCCCAGGGCGGCGGCCCAGGCGGCCGGATCGCGCTCGGCCCGGACTCGGCGCAGGCCCTCGACCTGGCGACGCTCCCCTTCCGGGTCGATCTTCTGGGTCGGCGGCGTCTGGCCCCGCTCGTCGCGGAACTTGTTGACCCCGACGACCACCTGGTCGCCCCGCTCGATCGCCGACTGGACCTGGTAGGCGGCCTCCTGGATCTGATGCTGCTGGAAGCCACTCTCGAGCGCGGCCAGGGTGCCCCCCAGGACCTCGATCTCGGCCAGGTAGTCGAGGGCGGCTCGCTCGAGGTCGTCGGTCAGCGACTCGACGTAGTAGCTCCCGCCGAGGGGATCGGGCGTCTCGGTCACGCCCGCCTCGTGGGCCAGGATCTGCTGGGTGCGAAGCGCCAGGCGAGCCGCCTCGGCAGTGGGCAGGGCGAGGGCCTCATCGCGGGCGTTCGTGTGCAGGCTCTGGGCGCCACCCAGGATCGCGGCGAGGGCCTGGACCGTGGTCCGCACGACATTGTTGTCGATCGACTGGGCGGTCAGGCTGCTGCCGGCCGTCTGGACGTGGAAGCGGCACATCTGGGAGCGCGGGTTGTGGCTGCCGAACCGGTCCCGCACGATCCGGGCCCACATCCGGCGAGCCGCCCGGAACTTGGCAACCTCCTCGAACAGCTCGCTCCAGGAGGCGAAGAAGAAGCTCAGTCGGCCGGCGAAGTCGTCGACGTCCAGGCCCCGGGCGATCGCCGCCTCGACGTAGGCGATCGCGTCGGCCAGGGTGAAGGCCAGTTCCTGGGCCGCGGTCGCCCCCGCCTCGCGCATGTGGTAGCCCGAGATGCTGATCGTGTTCCAGCGGGGCAGCTCGCGCGAGCTGAACTCGAAGATGTCGGTCACCAGGCGCATCGACGGCCGGGGTGGGTAGATCCAGGTGCCTCGCGCGATGTACTCCTTGAGGATGTCGTTCTGGGTCGTCCCGCTGAGGGCCGCGCGGGGAGCGCCCTGCCGCTCGGCGGCCGCCACGTAGAGGGCGAGCAGGATCGCCGCCGTCGCGTTGATCGTCATCGAGGTGCTGACCCGTTCGAGCGGGATCCCCTCGAACAAGGTCTCCATATCGGCCAGGCTGCTGATCGGGACCCCGACTCGGCCGACCTCGCCGATTGCTTCGGGCGCGTCGGAGTCGTAGCCCATCTGGGTCGGCAGGTCGAAGGCCACCGACAGCCCCGTCTGGCCCTGCTCGAGCAGGTAGCGGAACCGCTCGTTCGTCTCGGCGGCCGTCGCAAACCCGGCGTACTGGCGCATCGTCCAGAAGCGACCCCGGTACATCGTCGGCTGGACGCCCCGCGTGAACGGGAACTCACCCGGCCGGCCCAGGTCGCGGTCTTCGTCGAGGCCGGCCACGTCGGCCGGCGTATAGAGGTCGCGAACCTCGGCCCCCGAGCTGGTCAGGAAGGCCGCGCGTCGCTCCGGGGTGCCCTTGCTGGCCGCCGCGCGGGTGGTCGCCCGCCAGCGTTGCCGGCCGGGATCCGGGCCCTCCGTCGAGCTCATTGCAGGACTACCAGCAGGTCGCCCAGCTCGACCGCCTGGTTCACCTGCACGGCGGCCCGCTCGACCTGGCCGTCGCGCGGGGCCCGCAGCTCGTTGAGCATCTTCATCGCCTCGATCACGACGAGCGGCTGGCCGGCGACCACGTGGTCGCCGGGTCCCACGAGCAGGCTGCTGACCCGGCCGGGCAGGTCCGCCCGGATCTCGATCGTCCCACTGGAGCCGCGCGCCGGCAGGCCTCGTCGGACGCGGTCCCGCAGGACCGCCCGGCCCTCGGCCTCGACCTCCACCTCGACACGCCAGCCATCGACCACCACCTCCCGGACCATGACCCCATCGTCCGGCCGGCGACGGGCGGGACCGATCATCAGCCGGGTCCGGACTGATACCGGTCGTGCACCCGCTGACGGCTCCTCGGCAAGGATCGCATGCTCCCGGTCCAGCCATTCGACCCGGGCGCCCGTATCATCCGGGTCGACCACGAGGCCGCCGTCCTCCGGCTCCCCGCCGACCTGGATGGGCCGGACCCTGACGGCCCCCCGGCCGGTCACCGCGGCCACCGATCGGTGGCCGTCGCCCGGCCGTCGGACCGCCACGCTGACTGGAGCTCCATCGTGCCCGGTGTGCTTGTCCCCCCCTGCTGGGCGGGCGCTCCCTCGTCCGGGCCGCGCGGATGGCCATCCGCGGGCTCGGGCTCGAACGCCGCCAGGCCGGCCGCGAGGAGCGCCCGCCGGACGGCCTCAGCCCGGCTTGCCGGTCCGTTCCAGTGGTCGGCGACGAAGTCAGTCGAGAGGTGACCGGCCCGGAACGCCGCGTTGCCGGCCACGAAGCGATGGAACGGCAGGGTGGTCTGGACGCCACCGATCTCGGTCTCGTCAAGCGCCCGGGCGAGGCGCTCGATCGCCCCTGCCCGATCGGGAGCGTGGACCAGCAGCTTGGCGATCAACGGGTCGTAGTCCGGTGGGATCCGCTCGCCGGCCTCGATCGCGGTATCGACCCGGATCCCGGGGCCGGCCGCCAGCGCGAAGCGTCCGACCCGCCCGGCAAGTGGCCGGAAGGACCGGGCCGGGTCCTCGAGCGAGATCCGGACCTCGATCGCGTGCCCCGCGGGACGGTTGGCGCGCTCAGCGGCCGCCAGCGCGGCGGCAGACAGTGGCGCGCCGGCCGCCAGCCAGAGCTGCTCGTGGACGATGTCGACGCCGCTGACCAGCTCGGTCACCCCATGCTCGACCTGCAGCCGGGCGTTGACCTCGAGGAACCAGAACGCACCGTCCCGGTCGAACAGGAACTCGGCCGTCGCCGCATTTCGGAGGCCGGCCGCGACAGCGACCCTGGTGGCCAACTCGTGGAGCTCCGCTCGGTTCCGCTCGGAGAGTCCTGGGGCGGGGGCCTCCTCGATGAGCTTCTGGTGCCGGCGCTGGATCGAGCAATCGCGCTCGCCAATGGCCACCACCCGCCCTGCTGCGTCGCCGAACAGCTGAACCTCGATGTGGCGCGCCGGGCGAATCTCCCGCTCGAGATAGACCGCTCCATCGCCAAAGGCCGCCTGCGCCTCAGCCGCTGCGGCGGCCAGTGCCGCCTGCAGGTCGTCGCGGCCGGCCACCCGGCGCATTCCCCGACCACCACCGCCCGCAGTTGCCTTGACCAGCAGTGGATAGCCGGTCTGGTCCGCGGCGGCGACGACCGCGGCGAGCTGCTCCACGTCCTTGACACTGGCCGGCTCGAGGGTGCCCGGAACGACCGGAACCCCGACCGACCGGGCAAGCCGGCGCGCCGCCAGCTTGTCGCCCACCGCCGCGATCGTCCGGCTGTCGGGACCGACGAACACCAGGCCGGCCGACTCCACCGCCGCGGCGAACGCCGGCCGCTCGGCGAGGAAGCCATAGCCGGGATGGACGGCATCGGCACCCGACTCGAGGGCCGCGCCGAGGATCGCGTCGATCGCGAGGTAGCTCTCTGCAGCCGCGGCCGGACCAATCCGGATCGCGCGATCGGCCGCTCGGACATGGCCGGCATGCCTATCGGCGTCGCTGAAGACGGCCACCGTTTCGATGCCCAGCTCCCGGCAGGCCCGGATGATCCGGACCGCGATCTCGCCCCGGTTGGCAATCAGCACTCGCCGAAACGGCCGACCATCCGGCGTCACCTGGCGCACCTGTCTTTACGCAAAGACGCGCGGTTCAAAGCGGGATGTTGCCGTGCTTCTTGCGCGGGTTCTCGGCGCGTTTGTCGGCCAGCATCTCCAGTGCGCTGATCAATCGAGGGCGCGTCTCCGACGGCATGATCACCGCGTCGATGTAGCCGCGACCTGCGGCGATGTACGGATTCGAAAACTGCGCCTCGTAGTCCGCAACCAATTGCGCGCGGTCGGCGTCCGACTCGGTCGATGATGCGAGGCGCTCTCGGTGCAGCACTTCCACCGCACCGGCGGCGCCCATCACCGCGATCTCGGCAGCCGGCCAGGCCAGGTTCATGTCGCCGCCGATGTGCTTGCTGCTCATCACGTCGTACGCCCCGCCGTACGCCTTCCGGGTGATCACCGTCAGCTTCGGAACAGTTGCCTCGCAATAGGCATACAGCAGCTTCGCGCCATGGCGAATGATCCCACCGTCCTCCTGTGCGGTTCCCGGCAGGAAACCGGGAACATCGACGAAGGTGACGAGGGGCACGTTGAATGCGTCGCAGGTGCGAACGAAGCGTGCCGCCTTGATCGATGAATTGATGTCGAGCACACCAGCCAGGACCGCGGGTTGCTGGGCGATGATTCCCACGCTCCGACCGCCGAGGCGCGCAAACCCGACCAGGATATTGCCGGCCCAGGCCGGCTGGATCTCGAGAAAGTCGGCATCGTCCACGACCCGTCGGATCACGTCACCCATGTCGTATGGCGTCGATGGATCATCGGGCACGATTGAATCGAGCTCCAGATCCCGGCGATCCGACGGATCATTCGATACGACGCGCGGCGCGTCGGCCAGGTTGTTCTGGGGCAGGAAGCCCAGAATCCGTCGTGCGAAATCGAACGCCTGCGATTCATCCCGCGCGGCGAGATGGGCAACCCCGCTCCGAGCGGTGTGGGTGCTCGCACCACCGAGTCGCTCGGCGTCAACCGTTTCGTGGGTAACCGCCTCCACCACGGCTGGACCGGTCACGAACATGTGGCTGGTCCCCTCCACCATCACCGTGAAGTCGGTGATCGCCGGCGAATAGACCGCCCCACCCGCGCATGGACCCAGGACGAGCGAGACCTGGGGCACCACGCCTGATGCCCGGACATTGCGCAGGAAGATGTCCGCGTAGCCACCCAGGGCCGCCACACCATCCTGGATGCGGGCCCCGCCCGAATCGTTCAGGCCCACAATCGGCGCCCCGACTTCCATTGCCAGGTCCATCACCTTGCAGATCTTGGCGGCGTAGGCCTCCGACAACGAGCCGCCCAGGACGGTGAAGTCCTGGGAGAACACGAACACCGTCCGGCCAAGGAGCTGTCCATAGCCGGTCACGACGCCATCCCCGAGATTCGCCTCGTCGTCAGACGGCGTGTCGGCCGAGCGACTCGAGACAAACGCATCCAGCTCCACGAATGAGCCCGGATCCAGTAGCAAGTCCAGCCGTTCGCGAGCCGTGAGCTTGCCGGCGGCATGCTGACGCTCGATCCGTTCAGCTCCCCCACCGAGCATTGCCCTGGCCTGCATTTCCTCGAGACGGCGATAGCGATCTTGGTTCGTTGACACGGAGCACACCATTCTTGCTGTCTTTGCGTACAGACAGTGGCCCAGCCGACCGTCCGGGTCCATGATATCGACGCTGGTTGGATGGGCATGACGGTAACCGGCCTGTCCACAGAATTGGTGAACAACTGGCTCGAGCTGTGGATAAGTGGTTGAACCACGGGGCCCGATCGTGGAGTACTATCTCGGGACGGATTCCGCGCTGCGCGACGTTCCGACCATCTACACCGAGGTGATGTGCCCGTGGCGAATGTGATCGCGATAGCGAATCAGAAGGGCGGCGTCGGCAAGACGACGACCGCGATCAACCTTGGGGGCGCCCTCGCCGAGCAAGGCTATCGAGTCCTGTGCATCGATATGGACCCCCAGGCCAACCTGACCGTCGGACTCGGCATCAACCTCGGCATTGTTGAGCGATCCGTGGCCGACGTGCTGGCCGATTCGCGCGCGACCATGACCGAGATCGTGATTCCCACCCAGACCACGGGGATCGACGTCGCGCCGGCAACACTCGAGCTGGCCTCGACCGAGGTCGAGCTGTTCAGCGCGATCGGCCGCGAGCATGCCCTGCGCGAAGCGCTCGACGGCTGGGTCGATCAGCACTACGACTTCGCGCTGATCGATTGCCCGCCGACCCTCGGCCTGCTGACAATCAATGCGCTCGTCGCCGCCCGCAGCGTGATCATCCCGGTCCAGACCCAGTACTACGCGCTCAAGGGCCTGACGGCGCTGGTCAAGGTGATCAACACAATCCGGGCCAAGCTGAATCGCGACCTGCGCGTGCTCGGCCTGCTGCCCACGTTCTACGACGGCCGCACGATCCTGGGTCGGGAGATGCTCGACGAGCTGCGTGAGCTGGGCGACCATCATGTCTTCAATACGATCGTTCGAAATACGGTCAAGCTGGGCGAAGCCCCGCTCACGGGTCGTCCGATCACGTCGTACGCCTCGAGCTCCGACGCGGCGCGGACCTACCGCGAGCTGGCACGGGAGGTAATCGAACTTGGCTAGGACGGATTTCCGGGCAACCGCGGCGCGCCGGTTGTCCGAGGAGCGCGAACTCGGTCCCGCTGTGATCAGTCTCCTGTCACCCGAAGGCGCGACGCGGAATCTCGGCGTCCGCCATGTTCCGGTCAGCCGGATCGAGGCCAATCCCGACCAGCCCCGGATGACCTTCGAGCAGTCGGCCCTCGACGAGCTGACGGCGTCGATCAAGGAACACGGCATCCTGCAGCCGGTCCTCCTCCGACCGTTCGGACCGGCCGGCCGCTACCAGCTGATCGCCGGGGAACGACGCTGGCGGGCAGCCAAGGCGGCTGGGCTTGACTCGATTCCGGCGATGATCGAAGAGATCGACGACGACACGGCACTCGAGATCGCGATCATCGAGAACCTCCAGCGCGAGGACCTGTCGCCGCTCGAAGAAGCGACCATGTACGACCGGATGGTCAAGGACCACGGCTACAGCATCCGTCGCCTTGCCCAGAAGCTGGGCAAGGACAAGGGCTATCTCGAGAATCGGCTGCGCCTCGCCGACGCCCCGGAAGAGATCCGCCAGCTCGTGTCTTTGCGCAAGGACACCCTGTCCCACGCCTACGAGCTGATGAAGGTCGAAGATCCCAAGAAGCGCCGCCGGCTTGCGGCCCAGGTGGCCAGCGGGGAGCTCTCGCTGGTCAAGCTCAAACTGAAGATCGAGGGTCGACGGCCCCGCGCCGGTCAGGATGATGACGACGACGAGTCGGGCAGCGCTGCCGTCGAGGTCCAGCCGGGTGGCCGGCGGGGTCGCAGCGCGGACCAGGGAACTGACCTGGCCGACGCCGCCGGGACGGCGTGGTCTGGGGCACGATCGGTCGCGCCACTGCGCGAGGATTCACTCCTCGACGCGAAGCAGGGCCTGGCCGATTCGCTCGAGGAGTTCTTTGGCATCCTGCGCCAGAAGGATGTCCTCGACTCGATCGGCGACGTGGACCGGGCGAACCTGGCCAAGTACCTGATGATCGCCAAGCTCCGGCTGGAGAACGCGATCGCGATGGTCCGCAGCGGCGAGACCAGCTAGTCCGAGATTGGCGGGCTAGAGCAGGCCCCGGCCCGCGAGTCCGCCCAGCCAGGCCAGACCAAGGGCGGCCAGGCCGATCGCCTGGATCTCCCAGCCGCGTTCCCGGGTCCCCGCCCGGGGACTCCGGCCGAGGGCCAGCCCGATCATCAGCAGCGCAATCGATCCGTCGGCCGCGCCGATCGCCAGGATCGGGGCGCCGGCGGCGATGAGGGAGCCCGCTGCGACCACGCCGACGACGGCCTCGAGCAGGGCGCCGGCACGCCAGGCGCGCTCGCGGCCAAGCGACCCGACGGCGGTCCGCAGACCAGCCCCCCGATCGCGCTCGTCGTCGGCCAGCTCATTGGCCAGGGCCAATGCCGCTCCCCCGACGACGGCCAGCGGCACGAGGACCAGGAAGGCCGTCGGAATCCCGCCCGTCGCCCCGATCCAGGCGTAGACCGGCAGGAGTGGCAGGCCGACCGCAAAGGCCAGCCAGGACCAGCGGCCCGCCTTGAGGCGAAGGTCATAGAGATAGCCAACGGCGACTCCGACGACGGCGACGGCCAGGGTCGCCGGCCCGCCAACGAGGGACAGGGCGAGGCCGGCGACCAGGCCGGCCCCGGTGATCAGTCGAGCGGCCTCGATCGAGACCTGCCCGTTGGGCAGCGGCTTGCCCGGCTTGAGATCACGGTCCCGCCCGACGTCAGCCAGGTCGTTAAGCGACCCGATCGAGGCCTGCAGGCAGAACATCGCGAGGCCCAGGCTGCCTGCCCGGTCGGCGCCCGCGCCGGCCAGCCGGGCGAGGGCGGCCGTGGCCAGGGCGTCCAGCAGCGACGGGAACGGGTGGATCAGCCGGACCGCGCCGGCCGCCTGCTGACCGGCCCGGGCAAGGGCCCCCAGCCGATCAGACGTAGACGAGATCCTCGAAGTTCTCCACGAGGTATTCGACGATCCGGTCGCGGCCGTCGGACGCCTCCAGCCTGATCCCCGGCACGAGCGCCCAGAGCATCACCGCGGGGACGATCGACGCTCCGTTCGCGTCCCGTCCGAAGGTCGCCGGGGCTCCGCCTCCGGCAGCGTAGATCCGCTCGAGCGCCCGATCGTCGACGTGGGCGGCCTTCTTGAAGTCGGCCAGGACGCGGAGCACCCCCCGCCGCCGGGCGATATCGCGCATCAGCTCCGACGCCCAGGCGTCGAGCTGCGCGTCGTCCTGCTCCTTGAGCCGCTCCCGGTACTCCTTCGGGTTGGCGGCGAGTCCCGTTGCGCCCACCGGATCTCCTCGTGAATCGTGTGCCGTCGAGTATCGCAGGAAGTGCTACGCGGCGGGGAGCTCCACGAGCGGATCAAGCTGGGCCAGGCTGTCCAGGACGACGCTGGCCGCTTCCCGGGCGCCCGGCGCCGGTGGGACCGAGGCGTTCGGGACGAGGGCAACCGTCATCCCCGCCGCCCGTCCGGCGAGGACCCCGTTGAGCGAGTCCTCGATCACCAGGCAGCTGGCCGGGTCGACGCCCATCCGGCTGGCGGCGAGCAGGTACACGTCCGGGGCCGGCTTGCCATGGGCCACGTCGTCGGACGAGACGACGGCAGCCAGCAGGTCGCCGATCCCGAGGGCCGCCAGCGCCGCGTCGATCACGGCCCGGTGGGCCGACGAGGCGAGCCCGAGGGGCACGCCGGCAGCCGCCAGGCGCCGGACGGCCGCGTCGGCTCCCTCGATCAAGGGCGCTCCCAGCCGCTCATAGCGCTCGACCATCGCTGCGACGATCTCGTCGACGATCAGCTGGTCGGGCAGGTCAAGGTCGAGCCGCTCGCGCATGATCCGGGCCCAACCCAGGGAGTTGGCGCCCATCACCGCGGCGAGGTCGTCCGGAGTCCAGCCCCGCCCACGGTCGGCGGCCCAGGTGCGGCGCACCTCATCCCACCAGATCTCGGCATCAACCAGGACCCCGTCGAGGTCGAAGATGACGGCCGACGGACGTCGCCGGGGCGGTCCCGCCACGGCGCTCAGCGAGACGTCGTGCGGCCGCCGGGCACCTTCGCAGCCGACCCAGCCGCGCCCCTGGCCGCCGACCCGGAGGCAGGCTTCGACCCGGCCTTGGCGGCCGACGACGTCCGCCGCCCCACCAGGTCGAGGTTGGGCAGCGGCCGGCCTTCGAGGCCGGCCAGGGTCAGTCCGGCGAAGGCCGCGACATGATCGGCGTCGTCATCGGTGCCGCGAATCGGCTGGCCCTCGACCTGGAACATGACCAGGCGGTGGCCCCGCTCGGTCTCGGCCGCCAGCTCGCCGACCTGGACCTTGCTCCAGCGGATCAGCCGGCCACTGGCCCGCGATCCCTCGCCGGCGCCGCCGGCCCGGACGTTGACCGCCGCCAGGCCCGCCGCACAGGGCGCCATCAGCGTCCAGCGGCTGCCTGTCTCATCACCCCAGCTGATCCAGCAGTGCGGGTCGGCGTCGGTGCCCAGCGAGGCCAGGATCGAGCCGACTGAATCGAGAACCTTCTGGTTGAGCCCGTCCTTGCCAGGAGCCTTGGCGCGCCAGCCGCTCAGTCGCATCCGCGGACCTCCGCTTGATCGCCGGACCATGGCGATCCTGGGGCGAGGCTACCACGCGCCAGCGTGCCGCTGGCGGCCCAGCTGGGCTGGCTGGACCAGCCCGGGTCTTGCCGTCAACGCACCCCTGGTCGATCTGCAGGTAACTGCCAACGCAGGCAACATTGAGCCGAACCCGGAGGGAGGCTGCCAATGAACGACCGACTGTACCGCTCCCGATCGGACCGGAGGCTGGCCGGCGTGGCCGGCGGCGTCGCCGGCCGGTTCGACCTGGATCCGGCCGTCGTCCGGATCCTGTGGGCGATCCTGATCCTGCTGTCGGGCGGGATCTTCCTGCTGATCTATGTCGTGATGGCGATCGTCGTGCCCCTGGAGCCGATCAGTGGCCCGGGCGGTTCCGGCTGGAGCGCCGCCGGGGCCAGTAGCTGGTCGAGTGCCTGGCCGGCCAGCTGGCCGGCGACCGGTGGTCCTCCGCCCGACCCGGGCGTCCCGCCCGCCGCCAGCCCCTCCGATCCTGGACCTGACCCGGCGGCTGCCGGCCCGGGCAGCCCAGGCTCGACCGCCGCTGACCCGTCGGTGCCCGGCTTTGCGGCGCCGGGCGTTGCCGGGCCGGGGCCTTCGGCGCCGGGCTTCGCCGCGCCGCCCGCCGGGAGCTGGTGGCCCGGCTCCAGCTGGTCGGACCCCTCGGCGCAGTCGTCGCGGCACGCCGCCCGGGAGGCCCGCCGCGCGGTCCGCCGGGCAGGCCGTGGCTACGGTTCCGACCGATCGGGTGCGGGCGGCATCGTCGGCGGGCTGATCCTGGTGGCCCTCGGCGCCTACTTCCTGATCCGGACGTTTGCCCCGCAGCTCGAAGTCGACCGCTACTGGCCGGTGGGCCTGATCGTCCTCGGCGTGATCCTGGTTGGGCTCTCGATCCGCCGGACCCCCGGCCCAGGCGCCCCCTGACCTTCGGCGGCTCGCGGAGCACGAATCGGCCCGGCTAGGATGGGCCGATGAGCGGACCCATTGCCCTGGCGATCATCGGAATCGTCGGTGGCCTGATCCTCCTGGGGCGTGGCCTCGGCGGCTACCGCCGGGCGAACCTGATCTCGGACCTGGCCGGCGCGACGATCTCGGCGATCGCGGCCGGCGAGAACCGGGTCAGCGGGACGATCGAGGCGGCCGAGCTGAGCCTGGTCTCGCCGCTCCAGTCCGAGCCCTGCGTCTACTATCGGGCCAGCGTGACCGAGGAAGGCGAGCGGTCCGAGTCGCGCGTCTTCCATGACGAGCGAGCGGTGGGCTTCCGGGTCCGCGATCCGAGCGGCTCGATCCGGGTCTTTCCGCGGGGGGCCACCTTCGACGTGCCCGACCAGTACAACGGCCGGAGCGGCATCCTGGGCGACGAGCCGGTCGGCCTGCGCCTGCGGAGCGGCCCGGCGACCGCGATGGCCGAGGAGGACCGGGCGGCCCAGATCGCCGATCTGCTGACCGTCCACGTCCCCGGGGCGGCGCTCGACGGGGCCGATGGCTCCCCCGCCCTGCGCCCGGCCGGCGGGCTCTTCGGATCGACGGCCCTGGGGGGTGGCCGGCGTCACTATCGCGAGGCGCGCCTGGCCGTCGGCGAACCTGTCACGATCGTGGGCCTGGCCCTGCCGTTCGACCAGCTCACCGACCCGGATGGCTCCGACACCATGGACGGCGGCCTCGACCCGGCCGGCAACGACCCGGAGATCGCCGCCGACCTGGCCGCAGCGCAGGCCGGCGGGACCCTCGCCGCGAGCCCCGAGGCAGCCTGGGGCAACGCCGCGATCCCCGGTTTCGGGATCGGGCGGCCGACCCACGCGCCCAGCCTCGACCCGGCGGCCACCTCGCCAACCCTGGCGACGGCTGGCGAGGCCGCCCGGGCGGAGCGCACGTTCAACATCCCGTCGGGCAGCCTGATCCTGGCCGGCCAGAGCGGCCAGCGCCTGCTCGTCACGGCCGGCACGCCGGCGGTCGCCGCCCAGCGGGCCGATGACCGCTTCATCGTCGGCCTCCTCGGAGCCGGCCTGTCGATCGCCTGTGCGCTGGCCCTGGCCTGGCTGCTCAGCTCGGGGCTGGGCGCCTGATGCCCTTCGCCGCCGCGGGGGCATTCGTCGCCGCCCTGGTCCTCGTCCTGGCCAGCTTCTTCGCGTTCGTGACCTACAACGCAGTGATCGCTCTTGGCCAGCGGATCAACAAGGCCTGGGCCAACATCGATGTCGCCCTCAAGCAGCGCTTCGACGAGCTGCCCAACCTGGTCACTGCGGTCCGGGGCGTGATGGGCTTCGAGCAGGAGGTCCTGACCCGGGTCACCGAGCTGCGCAACGCCTATTCGAGCGCGGCGCCGGTGCCCGACCAGGCAACCACCTCGGAGGCGACCAGCCGGGCCGTCCGCCAGCTGTTCGCCACCGTCGAGAAGTACCCCGAGCTGAAGTCGGCGGCCAACGTCCTCAGCCTGCAGGCCGAGATCGAGCGGCTTGAGGGCGTGATCGCCGACCGGCGCGAGCTCTACAACGACTCCGTCGCCCGCTACAACATCCGGATCAGGCAGCTCCCGGCCGTCCTGCTGGCGGGCCTCTGCGGCTGGCGCTCGCGCGACTTCTTCGCCGTCGACGATGACCAGCGGACGGTTGCGCCGGTTGACCTGGCGGACAGCGCCTCGACCTGACGGCGGCGCGTTGTTAAACAGAAACCGACAAACCCAAACGGATTGTCGGCCGGTCACCGGGCGGTGGTCATGGGATTCCAACTTGTATCCACAAAACGGTGTGGCACCGCGTTGACTTATGGCGGTATTCTTGTCCGACCGGGCTCGAGCCTGCCCGGGCCATGGGAGGATTCAGTGAGACGAGCTGGTCAAGCGAGGACCGGCGGACCGGCCGCCTCGGGCCGCCGGTGCTAGCCCGCCAGCGCCAGGCGTACATCCTCGACCGCGTCCGCGAGGACGGCGGCGTCCGGGTCGCCGATCTCGTGCGGGACCTGGGCGTCTCGGACATGACGATCCGGCGCGACATGGAGCTGCTCCACGAGCGCGGCTTGATCGAGAAGGTCCACGGCGGCGCCACCGCCCTGCCCGGGAGCGCCCTGTTCGAACCTGGTTTCGCCGCCAAGTCGGCCCTCCAGGAGGCCGAGAAGGAAGCGATCGTCGATGCCGCGGTAACCCTCGTCGAACCCGGGACGGCCATCGGGATCTCGGCCGGCACGACGACCTACGCCCTCGCCCGCCGGCTGGCCGATGTCGTCGGCCTGACGGTCGTGACCAATTCGGTCCGGGTGGCGGACGTTCTCCATGACGCGGGCCGACCCGACCAGACGATCATCATGACCGGCGGCGTCCGAACCCCGTCCGATGCGCTCGTCGGCCCGTTCGCGGTGGCGGCCCTGCGCAGCGTCCACGTCGACCTGGTGTTCATGGGCGTCCACGGCATGGACGCCCATTCAGGATTCAGCTCGCCGAACATGATGGAAGCCGAGACGAACCGGGCCCTGATCGAAGCCGGTGGCCGGCTGGTCGTGGTCGCCGACCACACGAAGTGGGGCCAGGTCGCCCTCAGCTCGATCGCCCGGCTCGACCAGGCGGACATCGTGATCAGCGACACCGGCCTCGAGGCCGAGGCCCAGGAGCTGCTCCGCAGCCGGGTCCGCGAGCTCGTCCTGGTCGATCCGCTGGCGGGCACCTGGCTGGAGCCGGTCCAGATCAATCGCCGGCTCGGCGATCCGACCGGGGAAGGCAACGAATCGCTGGCACGTGCCGACGGTCCATCGCGTGCAGATTGAGCGCGCCGCGGGTTCTCCTGGCAATAGTGCCGACGACGTCCGAGCCGGGTCGGTGCTGGCCAATCCGCATCGGCGCTTCAATCCGCTCGTCGACGAGTGGGTCCTGGTTTCAACGGAGCGGACCCGCCGGCCATGGTTCGGCCAGCAGGACCCTTCGAGCCGGCAACCGGACGTAGCCTACGACCCGACTTGCTACCTGTGCCCCACGAATACCCGCGCGAATGGGCTGATCAACCCCGGCTACGACCGGACCTACGTCTTCACCAATGACTACGCCGCCCTGCGGCCCGAGGTGTCGGCCGACCGGATCGAGCAGGGTCTGCTGCGGGCCGAGGGTGAGCCCGGGACCTGTCGGGTGCTGTGCTTCTCGCCCCGCCATGACGTGACCCTGGCCCTCATGTCAAAGCCCGACGTGCGCGCCGTCGTGGACGTGTGGGCCGATCAGACCGCCGAGCTCGGGGCCACGTACCAGTGGGTCCAGGTCTTCGAGAACCGGGGCGAAACAATGGGTGCCTCGAACCCGCATCCGCACGGCCAGATCTGGGCCGGCACCGCCCTCCCCCACCAGGCAGCCCGCGAGAACGCCAGCCAGCGAGCCTATTTCGAAACGCACGGCAGCCGGCTGCTGCTCGACTACGCAGCCCAGGAGCATCGGGGCACCCGGGTCGTGGTGGAGCACGAGGACTGGCTCGTCGTCGTCCCGTTCTGGGCGGTCTGGCCGTTCGAGACGCTGGTGATCCCGAAGCACCCCGTCGAGCGCCTGCCGGACCTGACCGGTGCGGCCCGTGATTCATTGGCGGGCGTGCTCATCGAACTCCTCGGTCGTTACGACAACCTGTTCCGGTTGCCGTTCCCGTATTCGATGGGCTGGCACCAGGCGCCCTTCGATGGCCAGCGGAACGAGCACTGGCAGCTCCACGGCCACCTCTACCCGCCGCTCCAGCGGGCGGCCGTGCGCAAGTTCATCGCCGGTTACGAGATGTTCGCCGAGACGCAGCGCGACCTGAGTGCCGAGGAGGCGGCCGAGCGGTTGCGAACGGTCTCGCCGGTCCATTACCTGAGCAGTGCGGTCCCCAGCACTGACTGACGCGATCGAGCCGCAGGCGTTGCGCGCCCAGCTTGAGCGGCTCGAGCCGGAGATCGCGACCGGGTCCGGGGCCGTCCGGATCGTGCGCGCGCCGGGGCGCGTCAACCTGATCGGCGAATATACGGACTTCAACCAGGGCTATGTCCTGCCGGCCGCGATCGATCGTGAGATCCGGATTGCGTTCATCCCGACCGGCGACCGGCGGGTCGTCCTCCATCGTCTCGACAACAGTGAACGTGGCGCGTTCGACCTCGATCAACTGCCCCAGCGGACCGGCGAGTGGCTCGACTACGCGGTCGGAACGGCCTGGGCGCTGAGCCAGGCCGGCGTTGAGCTGCGCGGTCTGCGCGGCGTGATCGGGTCCGACCTGCCGACTGGGGCCGGCCTCTCGTCATCGGCCGCGATCGAGCTTGCCGTTGCCCATGCACTGCTCGCCGACCCGCTCGAGGCGCCGGATGCGATGGCCCTGGCGCGACTCGCCCAACGGGGCGAGAACGGGTTCGTCGGGGTTCAATCCGGCCTGATGGACCAGTTTGCCGTCGCCTGCGGGCAGGCCGGCGCAGCACTCCTGCTCGACTGCCGGTCGCTCGACTGGCGGTCGGTCGTCCTGCCGCTCGATCAGGTCAGGCTGGTCGTCTGCGACAGCGGCCAGGCTCGCCAGCTCACCGGATCGGCCTACAACGTCCGGCGGGCGCAATGCGACACGGCCGTGGCGATCCTAGCCGGCCACGACCCGGCGATCCGCTCGTTGCGCGATGTCTCGGCCGAACTGCTCGACGAGGCGGCGGCCGGGGGCTGGCTCGAACCCGTGGTCCTCAAGCGGGCGACCCACGTCGTGCGCGAGAATCAACGGGTGATCGAGACGATTGCCGCCCTCGAGGCAGGTGACCTGCTAGCGCTGGGGGAGCTGTTTGCCGCCAGCCACTCGTCCCTGCGTAACCTGTTCGAGGTCAGCTCGCCGGCCCTCGATGCGCTGGTCGGGATTGCGGTTGCGACGCCCGGCGTGGTGGCCGCCCGGATGACCGGCGCCGGATTCGGCGGCTGCACGATCAATCTCGTCCGGCCGGACGCTGTCGAAGACCTGCGCGCTGCCGTCGAGTCGAGCTACGCCAGCCGAACCGGTTTCGTGGCGCGGGTATTCCCGGTGGTCCCGGCGGCCGGTGCTGGTCCCATGTCGGCATGATCGTGCGGCTATCGGCCGGACCCGACCGGGCCGTGGTCGACCCCGACGCCGGCGGCCGGCTCGCCTCGCTCGTTGCCGGAGGCAGGCAGCGGCTCGTCGATCGGGTCCAGCACGACGCACCATTTCCCGCGATCAGCTGGGGCAGCTTCCTGATGGCGCCGTGGGTGGGCCGGATCAGGAACGGGCGTGTCGACTGGCGCGGCGCATCCGCCGAACTGCCCGGCAACGATGGCCGGCACGCAATCCATGGCGCGTGCTTCGACCAGCCGTGGCAGGTCGACGGTGCGGATGATGCCTGGGTCGACCTGAGCCTGGCCATCGACCGGCGCCGCTGGCCCTTTGGCGGCATCGTCCGACAGCGTCTGAGCCTCGGCGCAGGCTCGCTCGTGTGCGAGGCCAGGATCACGGCCACCGAACCGATGCCGGCCGCCCTTGGCTGGCATCCCTGGTTCCGGCGCGATCCTGGCGAGGACCTCGAGGTCAGCGTCCTGGCCGATCGCCGGCTCGAGCTCGACGAGGACATGATCCCGTCGGGGATCAGCCTGCCTGTCGAGGGATCGCTCGATTTACGCGACGGACCCGCCCTGGGCACGCGGCACCTCGATGATGTGTTCATCGACGCCCGCGGGCCGGCGATCATCCGCTGGCCGGATCTCGAACTGCGGCTCGAATTCACGGCCCCGATCGTCAGCGTCGTTGTCTTCTCGCCGCCCGGCTCGGTCTGCGTCGAACCGGCGACGGCCTGGCCCGACGCCCTGCGCCTGTCGGCTGCCGGCGTGGCCGGAACCGGCCAGGCGATGCTCGAGGCCGGCGAGGAGCTCGCGGCGATGATGACCTGGCGCTGGTGACCGGACGCACCACAGAATCCGTCGCTCTCAGGACACCGTCAGCAGCCCGCCTCAGAGTGAGGGCGCCGCATCTCGGCTCGCCCCGCCATGCGCACCGTGGAGATCAAGTCCATGACCGCACCCGTCGGACCCTCGTTTTCCTCCCGGCTGCCGGGCGCCGACCCGATCCGACTGGCGATCGTCGCCGCGGTCGCGATCGTCCTGGCGCTCTCCGCGGCGATCACGATGGCGGCATCGCCGAGCCCCCANNGCGGCCTCGGACCGAGCGTGGCCGGGCCCGGTAGCGCGAGGGGATTCGGGTTCCACAGCTGGGCCGGCGGGGCCGGCGGTTTTGGTGCACTGGGCGGTGCGACCGTTGCCTCGATCGACGGTTCGAAGCTGGCGCTCAGGACGGCCGACGGCTGGACCCGCACGATCAGCGTGACCAGCTCGACGAAGATCACCCGGGGCGGCCAGGCGATCGCCCTGGCCGAGCTGAAGGTCGGTGATACGATCGCCTTCCGCGAGACCAAGGCAAGCGATGGCTCGTTCACGATCGACGCGATCAGCGTGGTCTTGCCGCAGGTCTTCGGACAGGTGACCGCCACCACCTCGGACACGATCACGATCAAGCAGTTCAACGGCACCACCGCCACGATCCACGTCGGAAGCTCCACAACGCTCCGGGTCTTGGGCGTCGCCAAGGCCACGATCGCCAGTCTCAAGGTCGGAATGACGATCAGCGCCGATGGCACGAAGGCCGCCGACGGCTCGCTCGATGCGCTCAACGTATCCGGCGGGCAGTTCCGGATGCCGTTGCCCGGCGGAGTCCACAAGACGCCGGGTGGCAATTCAAGGCCCGCTGGCCCCTCCGCCACGAGCGCCCCAGGAGCGTAGCCGGGGCACCTAGGGCATCCTCCCGATAGACCGGGCGTCGGCCGGGGCCTAGCCTCGGCGGGAGCGGCCGGACCTGATGCCCCGGCTCGGGACGGGGCTGGACGGGCGGTCCTGGATGTCGCAAGGGAGGGACCGCCTTGCCCGCAAATGAGCCTCGTGTCGCGCTCGCCGGCAGCGACCGGAGCCCGCTGCCCGAAGCCCGCGAGATCGGTCCAGTGCCCCCGGACGAATGGATCGAGCTGACGATCCGGCTCCGGGCGGCGAATGCCGACGCCCTCATGGCGGCGGCACGGGCCCAGGATGCAGCGACCGACTCCGGCCGACACGGCTTCCTGAGCAGGACGGATTTCCGCGCGGCGAGCAGTGCTGATCCGGCCGAGATCGGCCAGATCGAGGCGTTTGCGCGCGAGCACGGACTTGACGTGCTCGCGTCCGAGATCGTCGAGCGTCGGGTTGTGATCGGGGGCTCCTGCGCACGGCTCAGTGCGGCGTTCGGTGTGACCCTGCGCCAGTACGAGGTGGGCGGCACCACGTATCGGGGCCGGACGGGGCCGGTCACGATCCCGGTCCGTCTCGAGCCGGTCGTCGAGGGTGTCTTCGGGCTCGACGACCGGCCCCAGGCCCAGCCGCACTTCAGGGTTTTCGATCCAGGCCTTGCACCGACCGGTCCGGCCGCTGCATTTCGTCCGGCGACGGTTGTCGCACGGAGCTTCACCCCGCCCCAAGTCGCCCGCCTGTACGACTTCGTCGCGGATGCCGATGGAACCGGTGAGGCGATCGCCCTGATCGAGCTCGGTGGTGGGCTCCGGCCGGCCGACCTCGACGCTTATTTCACCGGCCTGGGTATCGTCCAGCCGTCGGTTACGACGGTCTCGGTTGACGGCGGCCGGAACGGGCCCACGACGCCCGACAGTGCCGACGGCGAGGTGATGCTCGACATTGAGGTTGCTGGCTCGGTCGCACCCCGGGCGCGGATCGTCGTCTACTTCGCGCCGAATACCGATCGTGGCTTCCTCGATGCGATCACCACGGCCGTCCACGACCCGACCAACACGCCGTCAATCATCTCGATCAGCTGGGGCGGTCCCGAGTCGGCCTGGACGGCCCAGGCGATGCAGGCCATGGACTCGGCCTTCGGCGATGCGGCCTTGCTGGGCGTGACGGTCACCTGCGCGTCGGGCGATAACGGCTCGGACGATCGGGTCAGCGATGGCCGGGCCCATGCCGACTTCCCCGCCTCCAGCCCGAATGTGCTGGCTTGCGGCGGGACGCGGATCGCCGGGTCGATCACGGCGATCACGGACGAACGGACGTGGAACGACGGCGCCGGCGGCGGCTCGTCGGGCGGCGGCATCAGCGACGTCTTCGCTCCCCCGCCCTACCAGGCCCGCGCCCACCTGCCAACGTCGGCCAACCCGGATGGACGGGCCGGCCGGGGCGTGCCCGACGTGGCCGGCGACGCCTGTCCGGCCAGTGGCTACGCCGTGCGGGTCGACGGTCGCGAAATGGTGATCGGCGGCACGAGCGCGGTCGCGCCACTCTACGCGGGGCTCGTCGCGCTGCTTAATCAGAAGCTTGGCCGGCCGGTCGGCTTCCTCAACCCGATCCTGTATGGCCCGGCGGCAGGCGTGTTCCGCGACATCACCGAGGGCAACAACGGGGCGTACGCGGCGGGGGTTGGCTGGGACGCCTGTACCGGCCTCGGACGGGTCGACGGGGCGCGCCTGCTCGCGGCGCTGGAGCAGACCTCCTGATGGAGTCCTGCCTCGGTTCTCGATCGACGCGATCGTGGCCGGCTCGCGCGAGCGAACGTGGAGGCCCAGGTGGCGTTCCTAGTCCCGGTCGACGGCTCGGGCGATCTCCTCGAACGGGATCGGTGGCCACGCTGCGCCACGCTTGGCGAGGTACGCCCTGGCCTTGCTCCGGCCGAGCCGATAGAACTGGAGCATGTGGACCGGTGCGTTTGCGTGAGGCATCCGGTCGGTGTCGGGGCGTCCGTTTGCCGTCACGAATTCGCTGACCTTGAACTGGACGGCGCCGGCCTCAGCCGCGACGAGCTCTCCCTTCAGGACCATCTGGCGAAGTCCTTCCAGCCGCTCATCGTGCATGTGAAACAGCAGGCACGCCTTGCCGCGCCATGCACCGGCGATCAAGGGCAGGTTGGGCAAGGCGATGATCTGGGTGCCGTCCTCCAGGCCGACGCGACAGCGAACGCTCAGCGGATAGCCGGACGAGTCGACCCAACTCAAGACGGCCGACGGGTAGTCGCCGATGAACGCAGCCAGCTTGTCAGACCACACCGGCCAACTCGATCTGGGTGGGGCTGCGGTCGAAGTCGCCGTTCGGCCAGACCAGTATGCGCTCGGGCGTGACGGTCAGCGACAGGCGCTGGAAGAGATACCAGACGAACAACCGTCGGATGATCGGATTGCTCGTGAATCGGCGACTGTCGGGCTGTCGCCGCGCGACGGTCTTGAACAACCCGATGATGTCAGGGGTGTAGTCGAGCACCTCCGCCACCTGGGCCTGCCCTTGCACGAGCACCGCTGGAGGATCGCTGAGATGCGAGCCGGTGGGGTCGGAAAACAGCAGCGAGACCTGCGGATGGCGCCGGGCGTTATAGGCCTTAGTGGCGAAGGCAATCGAGACCGCACACACGATCGTGCCTCGCGCCGGATCGTAGTACGGCACCGCGGGCCAGGTCATCGGCTGCCCCTGGCGGTTCACCGTCGTGAACTCGCAGGTATAGAACTGGCCCAGGACAGCCTCGACGTCCGCGGGCAGCGCCGCTCGGTTCATCGGGCGCATTGTGCTCCGCAGCAGGAGCGAAGAATTGGCTCCGGCGGTAGGACTCGAACCTACGACCAAGCGGTTAGCAGCGTGACTCGACCGGCCGGCGAGCGGGACCGTGTCCTTATCTCGCCAGTCATTCCGGGACGGCGCTGGTCAAACGCCCGGCGGATCCGCCGCGTGCGTCGACTCGCGAACGATCAGCTCGGGTCGAAACAGCCGGACGAGCGCGCGGCCAGTCTCCGGGACGTCGTTGCCGGGGTTCGGTCGTTCGTGCTCGTGGTCGGCAGGGTCGAACTCCCGCTCGACGACGCCCGACCGATCGCGGTCCGTCCGGCGCGGGGCGCCGATCGCGAGTTCGATCGCCGCCGCGGCCATTTCGGCCATTGGCATCCGCACTGTCGTTAGCGCCGGAACACTGAAGGACGCCATCGGGATGTCGTCGAAGCCCACGACGGAGAGTTGATCGGGGACGCGAACGCCCGTGACCAGGGCCCCGCGGAGGACACCGAGCGCAAGGACGTCGGTCGAGGCGACAACGGCTGTGGGCACGGGTGACTGCTGCATCAGCGCGCGGAAGGCGATCTCGCCGTCTGCTGGCGTGTTGGAAACGAGCTGGACGTAGCCTGGCGGCACGTCGCCAAGCAGTTCGATCATCGCTTCGGCATACGCCGCCTGACGCTCGCGAATATCCCCGAGCAACCGCCCGCCGACGAAGGCGATTCGGCGATGACCGAGGGCAACAAGGTGACTGATCGCCGACGCGATGCCGCTCCGGTTGTCGACGTTGACCGCCGGGATTAGATCGAGCTCCGACCCCTGCCAGAGCGCCACGACCGGCACCCGAGCGTCCCTTAGGTCGTCGAGCAGGCGAGGCTGGTCGCCCATGTCGCCGAGCAACAGGATCGCGTCGCACTGGCGCGCCTCGAGCATGGTCGCGAGGACGTAGGCCTCGGTGGCCTCAGCGTGGGCGTGGCTCAGGACGATGTTGTAGTCGCGCTTGCGGGCCTCGACCGACACCGCTTCGATCGCGCCCGCGAAGAATGGGTCGGTGATGTCGCGGACGATCGCTCCCAGGAGCATCGTCGGCGCCCCGCGCAGGGCACGGGCGAGCGGGTTTGGCCGGTAGCCCCGGTCTCGTGCCGCAGCCAGGACCCGCGCGCGGGTGCCCGCTGCGATCGGCACGCTCAGCGGGGCGTCGTTGAGGATCCGGGACACGGTGCTCCGCGACACGCCGGTTTCGGTCGCGATGTCGCGCATCGTCGTGGGCCGGCCACGGCCGATCGGCTGGCCGTCGGCGGTCTCCTGGGTCGATCTGCCGGTGGCCTCGTTGTGCGGTTCGGTGGCCCTCGATCCAGGCGACATCAGTGCTCGAACCGCCGCCTCAGCAGGGCATGGATGGACACGGAGATGAGGACAACCGCCCCGTAGATCAGGTTCGTGTAGTAGTCCGTCAGCCCCACAGCCACGATCCCGGCCACGATCCCGCCGATCATGAACGCCCCGATGAATGTCCCCCAGATGCTGCCGCGGCCGCCGAAGACCGAGGTGCCGCCGACGAAGATCGCGGCGAGGGTCGGCAACAGGTAGCCGTCGCCCATCGTTGGGTAGAAGTTGACAATCTGGAGGCTGTTCAAGAGGCCGGCGAACGCAGCCGCGAGCCCCGTCAGCACGAACAGCGTGATCCGCGTCCGCCGGATCGGGATGCCCATCAGCGCGGCCGCCTGGCGATTGTCGCCGACGACATAGGCGTTCTGGCCCAGCCGATGCCGATTGAGCAACAGCCACGTGGCGACCGCGGCCAGGACCAGCCACACGAACTCCATCGGGATTCCGAACAGCTTGCCGACGAGGACCTCGTATGCCGGGCTGGCCTGGGTATCGACCAGGGCGTAGCTCCGCCCGTCCACCAGGACCAGGGTCAACCCACGAAAGAAGAACTGCGTGCCGATCGTCGCGACCAGCGACGGGATCCCGAGGTAGGTCACGAGGAGGCCGTTGAACAGGCCGGCCAGGGCACCGACGAGAAGCGCGGCGCCCGTGCCGAGCACGACGCTGCCGGTCAGGTGCCAGACTGCGACGAAGCCCACCATCCCGAGAGCCATGATCGCGGGGAACGAAAGGTCCATGTCACCGGTGACGATGACCATCGTCAGCGGGAGGGCGATGATCGCGAAGTACGGCGTCGTCTCCGCGAACGAGAGATAGATCCGATCGCCGAGGAATGTCCGGGGCGCCAGGACGATGAAGATGAGCCAGAGCAGCCCGAAGGCCGTCGTGATCCCGATCTGGGAGGCCCAGGCCGCGGCGAACCTGCCGAGCTGGCGCGGCCGCTCGGGGGCGGCTGCCGGCGTCGTCGCGCTCACGCAGCGCTCCCGGTCGGACCGGCGCCCGAAGCCGCGCCGTCGGGCGCGCGGTAGCGCTCAGCTTCCGTGTAGGCGCCGCCGGACGCAATCTCGCGCATGATGTCCATCAACTCCTCGAGCGAGTAGCGTGAGGTCGGGAATTCGCCCGCCACGCGGCCCCGGTCGAGCACGACGATCCGGTCGGCCACCGAGTAGACGTGGAAGATGTTGTGGTCGATGAAGATCGCCGACTTCCCGGCGGCCCGGATGCCCTCGACGAAGTGGATGAGCTTCTCGGTCTCCTTGAGCGAGAGGCCCATCGTCGGCTCGTCGAGGATGATGATGTCGGCCTGGAAGTGGAGCGCGCGCACGATCGCCAGCCCTTGGCGCTCGCCACCCGACAGGCCGGTCACGCTCGTGTCGGGGGTGAGCACCGCCGAGGTGAAACCCATCGACTCGCCCATCAGCTCCTCGGTCTTCCGGCGCATCGCGCCGACCCTGAGGAACCCGAGCGGGCCACTGATTGCGCGACCCATGAAGATGTTCCGCCAGAGCGGCAGCTGGTCGGCCAGCGCCCGCTCCTGGTAGACGGTTTCCACGCCCAGCGCGCGCGCCTTCTGAACGGTCAGCCGGTCAACGCGCTGGCCATCAAACCAGATGTTGCCCTCGTCGGGTTGGTGAATCCCGGTGATGATCTTGATCAGCGTCGATTTACCTGCTCCGTTGTCACCGAGCAGGCCCACGACCTCC
Source organism: Chloroflexota bacterium (assembly GCA_003169655.1). Classification (GTDB taxonomy): domain Bacteria; phylum Chloroflexota; class Limnocylindria; order Limnocylindrales; family CSP1-4; genus Palsa-1033. The sequence continues at coordinate 9,773 of PNAZ01000075.1, read as the reverse complement.
GCCCGTCCCAGTCGGAGATCGACGTCGCGGAGGACATGGACGCCGCCGAATGACTTCGAGATGCCGCGCAGCTCGAGCCGGGGAGGCTGCGCCGGGGCCAGCGCAGGATTCGGGACGTGAACCTGGGTCGGGAGGTCGGCCTCGAGCGGCCGGCGAGCGTCGTGGCGCTCGCCGACCGTGAGGTCGCTCCCGGACACGGGAACGTCGGCCATTACCGGATTTGTTGCGTGACGAGCGGCGCGATGGCGTCGATGTTGGACTTGTCAACGAAGCCCGCGCCGGTGTTGATGAAGAGACCGCCGAAGCCATAGCTCTTGGTCATGCACAGCTGCTCGACTGCCTCGAAGCCCTGGAGGTACTCCTGCTGGTCGATGACCAGGCTGATGTAGCCGTCCTTGATGCCCTGGACCGTGGCCGGCGACATGTCGAAGCCGGCCATGTAGACGCTGCCGGCCGCCAGGTTCGCAGCCTTCATGAACGTCGGGATGGCCGAGGTGAGGTTGCCATGGTCGATGAAGATCGCCTTGACGCCTGGGTGAGATGAGATGTAGCCGGTGAAGATCGGCACGCCGGCGGCCGGGTCCTTGTTCGTGGCGTCATCGATCTCGAAGTAGTCGACCTTCAGGCCGGCGGCCGTGAGCGTATCGGTGATCCCGAGCGTCCGCTCTCCGCGTCCGGGCTGGGCCTTGAGTCCCCAGACCATCACTTCGTCGCCCGACTTGAGGCCGGCGCGGGTGATCGTCTCGTTGGCCAGCGATGCGCCGGCGTCGTGCAGGACCGCGCCGACGTAGCCCGTGCCGTTGGCGGCGTATTGGGCCTCGGCCTTCGGCAGCTCGGTGTTCATGACCGTCACGAGGATGCCCTGCTTCTCGGCATCCTGGATGAGCGGGTCAAAAGCGGAGTCGCCAGGGTGGCCCATGACGGCGATGCCATCAGGCTTTGTCGCCACGGCCTGCTGGAACTGGGTGATCATCTTGCTCGGGTCCCAATCGGACCACTGGTACGTCACGTTCGGTCCGAACGCGGCCTGGGCTGCCTTGGCGCCGTTGTAGACGACCGTCTCAAAGCCGCCGCCCGGTGTGCCGCCCGGGAAGAAGACGATGTTCATCCCCTTGCAGAACTCGCCGACCGCCGGCGCGCTCGAGGTACCGGCGCCCGTGCTCGGGGCGGTCGCTGGACCGCTGCTGGCCGCCGTTCCGGTGCTGGCGACTGCTCCAGTGCTGGCTGCCGGAGTACTTGATGAACCGCACGCGCTGACTACCAGGACGACCCCGGCCGCTAACGCCGGTAGCCGCCATCGAAGGTTTCTACCAGATCCATGCATCCCAATCTCCTCGCTGCCACCTTGCTGCTGGCTCGGTCAACTCCCGAAGCCATTCATACCCGCGTCCTCGTCTCGGCCGCGACCTCCCTTCTGCATCGGTCGGGGCCGTCCTGGCAGCCCCGCCGGGATCTGTTATCAGCCACGTCTCCTCCCCGTGTGCCGAACGAGGCGGCGCCGCTTGCGCCGCCAGATGCGCTTCGCCGGCGCCTACAGGCCCCGGGCGAGCTGGTGATATGCCTGGTTCCAGCGCAGCTCCTTCTTGATGTCCGCCACCGTTGTGGCGTCGCCGATCGCGATCAGCTCGATGGCGGCCATCTCGGCGAAATCCTCGAGATGCTCACGACGGAGTGCCGTACTGAAGCTGGTGTGGTGAGGACCGCCGGCCAGCAGCCACGCCTCGGCGGCAACCCTCAATCTGGGCAGGGGCTCCCAGAGGGCGCGCGCCACGGGCAGGCGAGGCAGGTCGGCCGGCGGGCGCACGACATCGACCTCGTTGAGCACGATCCGGAAGCGCTCGCCCAGGTCGAGCAGGCCGACGGCGATCGCCGGGCCGGCGTCCGCCGTGAAGACCAGGCGGACGGGATCGGCTCGTCCACCGATTGCCAGCGGGTGGATCTCGCAGGTCGGGGTGTCGGTCGTGATCGACGGGCAGACTTCGAGCATGTGGGCACCCAGGACCTGCGGCCGACCGGGCACCAGGTGGTACGTGTAGTCCTCCATGAATGAGGTCCCGCCCGGCAGACCCGTGGCCATGACCTTCATCGCGCGGACCAGCAGGGCGGTCTTCCAGTCGCCCTCGGCGCCGAAGCCGTAGCCATCTGCCATCAGCCGCTGGACCGCAATGCCGGGAAGCTGGGCCAGGTCGCCAAGGTCCTCGAACGTGTCGGTGAAGGCACCGAAGTCACCGGCCTCCAGGAAGGTCCGCAGGCCAACCTCGATTCGAGCCGCCTCGCGCAGGGCAGCGCATTGCTCACCGCCTGCTCGCAACGCCGGCGCCAGCGTGTAGCTCGACTCGTAGTCCGCGACCACGCGATCGACGGCGGTCTCCGGCGCCGCCCTGACTGCCTCCACGAGCGCGCCCAGTCCGTAGCCGTTCACCTGGGCGCCCAGGCGGATCTGCGCCTCGACCTTGTCCCCCTCGGTGACCGCGACCTGGCGCATGTTGTCGCCGAAGCGGGCGAGCTTGAGCCGGCGAAGCTCGTGCCAGCCGCAGGCCGCCCGCGCCCAGATCCCGATCCGCTCGACGACGGCGGGGTCTTGCCAGTGGCCCACGACGGTGGTTCGGCTGTGCCGAAGCCGGGTCGCCACGTAGCCGAACTCGCGGTCGCCGTGGGCCGACTGGTTGAGGTTCATGAAGTCCATGTCGATCTCCGCCCAGGGGAGATCGCTATTGAACTGGGTATGGAGGTGGAGCAGGGGCTTCTGCAGCGCGATGAGCCCGGCGATCCACATCCTGGCCGGCGAGAACGTGTGCATCCAGGCGATGACGCCGACGCAGGCCGGCGCGGCTGTCGCGGCCTGGCACAGCTCCAGGATGGACCCGGGGTTGGTGACCACGGGCTTGACCACCACCCGCACGGGAATGGCTGTCGCCGCCTCGAGAGCGCTGGCGATCACCTGGGCGTGCTCATTCGCAAGCCGGAGCACATCGGGGCCATACAGATCCTGGCTGCCGGTGACGAACCAGACTTCGCGGTCGCCGAGCGCCTTCATCGTTCTCCCCATCGTCAAAGGAAGTGCTCGAGAGTGCACTCGAGTGTATGCACTCGAGTGCACGCACGTCAAGGCTCTCCGGATGGTAAAGTTCTTGCGACGCGGACCAGCGCCTCGGGGCAGTCGGCGTCGGATCGTCAAGCCTTCCTCGGAGTGAGGCGCCGCGTCGAGCAATGTCTGGTCCCTGCCACCCTCGATGCCAGGTTCGCGACCGTCGGCCGGTCGGTGGGCGGCAATGAGCCTGGCTGACCTCAAGGCGGCGGTCGCCGCCGCGAACCGGGCAATCGACCGGGCCGGGTTGGTAACCCTGTCGTTCGGCAACGCCAGTGGCGTCGACCGCGCCGCCGGTGTGCTCGTGATCAAGCCGAGTGGCGGCCCGTATGCCGGGCTGACGGCGGACGATATGGTCGTCGTGGCGCTCGAGGACGGCCGGGTGGTCGAAGGCACGCTGCGACCGTCGGTCGATACGCCAACCCACCGTCTCCTCTACCTCGAGCTCACCGAGATCGGCGGCATCGTCCATACCCATTCCGCGCACGCGTCAGCCTGGGCGCAGGCGCAGCGATCCATCCCGTGTCTGGGCACGACCCACGCCGACCACTTCCGAGGTCCGGTGCCGGTCACCCGCCAGCTCCGCGCGGCGGAGGTGGCCGGCGAGTACGAACTGGAGACCGGGAAGGTCATCGTCGAGACGCTTGAGCGACTTGGGCTGCTTGCAGCCGACATGCCCGCTGTGCTCGTCGCGTCGCACGGACCGTTCGCGTGGGGCCCCAGCGTAGGCGATGCCGTGAACAACGCGATCGCCCTCGAGGCGGTTGCGCTGATGGCCAGCCACACGTTCACCCTGGCGCCGGGCGCNNGCCTACTACGGGCAGGCGGCCGGAGACCCCGAGCGTCGAGAGGCGCGGGCTCCGAGCCCGGACCCGGGCCAAGGTAGAGCGTGACAGACGCGAGGGCGGGAGCCAGGTACACGATCGGGGTCGACTATGGCACCGAGTCGGGCCGGGCCGTCCTGGTCGACGTGGCTGACGGGCGAGAGCTCGGGATCGAGATCCACCAGTACAGCAACGGGGTGATCGACGAACGCCTGCCCGCTCCCGACGACGACGTCATCCTCGGGCCGGATTGGGCCCTCCAGGACCCGAACGACTACCTCGAGACTCTGTGCCAGACGATTCCTCGGCTGATCGAGGCCAGCAAGGTCAACCCTGACCGGATCATCGGCATCGGCATCGACTTCACCTCCTGCACGATGCTGCCGACGACGAGCGATGGGACGCCGCTGTGCTTCCTGCCCGAGCACCGGCGCGAGCCCCACGCCTGGGTCAAGCTCTGGAAGCACCATGCTGCCCAGCCCGAGGCCGACGAGATCAACCAGGTTGCCGCCCAACTTGGCGAGCCGTGGCTGGATCGATACGGCGGGAAGATCTCGTCCGAGTGGTTCTTCCCGAAGGCGCTCCAGATCCTGCACGAGTCCCCGGCGACGTACCAGGCGGCCGATCGACTGATCGAGGCGGCCGACTGGATCACCTGGCAGCTGACCGGTGTCGAGACACGCAACAGCTGCACGGCCGGCTACAAGGCACTCTGGTCGGCGGACGTCGGCTTCCCCGACCGGCGGTTCTTCGGCAGCCTCGATCCCGCCTTCGGCGACGTCGTGGACCACAAGATGTCGCGAACGATCGTGGGGCTAGGCGAGGTCGCCGGCCGGCTGACCGAACGAGCTGCCGCCTGGACTGGCCTCCGGCCGGGCACCCCGGTCGCCGTGGGCAACGTTGATGCCCACGTATCAGCGCCGGCCGCGTCGGTCACCGCACCCGGCTCACTCGTGGCGATCATGGGCACGAGCACCTGCCATATCGTCCTGGCCACGGGGGCTCCGGCCATCCCCGGGATGTGCGGCGTCGTGCGCGACGGCGTCGTGCCCGGCCTGTACGGGTTCGAGGCCGGGCAGGCATCCGTCGGCGACCTGTTCGGCTGGTTCGTCGAGCATGCGGTGCCGCCCGCCTATCATGACGCGGCCCGGGCCCGCGGGCTCAGTGTTCATGCCGTTCTCGAGCAAGCGGCCGCTGCGATCGCACCGGGCGCATCCGGGTTGCTCGCACTCGACTGGTGGAACGGCAACCGGTCCGTCCTCGTCGACGCTGACCTGTCGGGGCTGGTGATCGGGCTGACCCTGGCGACCCAGGCGCCGGAGATCTACCGGGCGCTGATCGAGGCGACGGCGTTCGGGACCCGGGTGATCATCGAGGCGTTCGAAGCCGGCGGCGTACCGCTCGATCGGCTCGTGGCCTGCGGCGGCCTGCCAGAGCGGAACCGGCTCCTGATGCAGATCTATGCCGACGTCACCGGCCGCGAGTGGCGGGTGGCCGCCTCGCCCCAGACACCGGCCCTGGGTGCGGCCATGTTCGGCGCCGTCGCGGCCGGTCCGACGGCTGGGGGGTACGCCGGGATCGAAGAGGCAGCAAGCGCGATGGCCCACCTCCGGGACGAGGTCTTCGTGCCGATCGAGGCGAACCACCGGGTCTACAACGTTCTCTTCCGCGAATACCTCCGACTCCACGATCTTTTCGGGCGGGGCGCGGAACCGACGATGAAGACCCTGAAACAGCTTCGGCTCGAGGCCGTGGGCCTCGCCGATCCGGTGACTTCGGGGCAATGACTACGAGCGGTAGGCCGAGAGCGCAGCTCCGGCGCCCCGCTCCCTGACGTCGATCTCGTTCCGCTCGGAATCTCCTCCTCCGGGCGGGACGAGATCGTTCGTTGCTTCTCGGTGCAGGGCGCCAAGGGCGGGCGGCCGATCGGGTGCCGTGCCGCGAGCTGGCGCCGGGTTCAACGATGACCTTCAGCCCGTCCTGGAAGAGGAGTGAGTCGAAGCCTGTCGCACGCAGGGCCTCGTCCGTGCCATCGTGGCCGGCGAACCGGGGATCCAAGCACAGGTTCACGGCGCTTCAAGCCGCGCATCGCTGATGCTGCAGTCAACGATCCAGTGACGATCCGACCCGTTTAAGCCAACCGTGGTGACCCCCGGACGATCACATCGCCGGGGCCCCGCTCCGGGACGGCCCCGCCGTCGAGGCGAAGCTGGCGACCCGGATGGGGCTTTCGTCGCTCATGCTTGGCGCCCTTGCCGGAGAACTCGCCGGAGCGGGAAACGCGAACTCGGTTTTCGGAGCNNAGTCAGTCACGGAGTCAGTCACGGAACCGGTGGAGGGGGTCGGCCAGAGTCGGCCAGAAGGGCTCGAAGTAGCCCTGTTACGAGGGGAAAGTGGCTCCGGCGGTAGGACTCGAACCTACGACCAAGCGGTTAACAGCCGCCCGCTCTACCACTGAGCTACGCCGGAGCGAGGACCGCAGCTGCGGTCGGAGCCGGGCCGGAACCCGGCTGCGCCGGCGAAGGATAGCACGGGCGAATCGCGATTTGACCCCGACGATCGTCCTTCGACCCCTCCCGAACGGCGATTCGACTCGGCTCGGCCACGATCAGCGGACTGCCATACTCCCCGCATGAGCCTGATCAGCCCCGAAGAGCTGGCTGCCCGGATCGACGACCCGGACGTTCGGATCGTCGACGTGCGCTGGTACCTGGGCAAGCCCGGCGCGGGCCGCGCGGCGTACGACGCCGGGCACCTGCCCGAGGCGATCCATCTCGACCTGGACGGCGACCTGGCCGCCACCGAGGGTCCCGGGCGCCACCCGCTGCCCGAGCCGGGCTGGTTCGCGCGACGCCTCGCCCGGGCCGGGATTGGCGACGGTGACCTCGTGGTCCCCTACGACGATGTCGGCGGCTGGATCGCCGCCCGATTGTGGTGGATGCTTGACAACCTCGGCCATGCCCGGGTCACCGTCCTCGACGGCGGCCTGGGCGCCTGGACTGCCCTCGGCCTGCCGACCACGACCGACGAGCCGGAGTTCGAGCCCGCCGAGCTGCACCTTGCAGGCCACTGGTCGCGGGTCGTCGACCGGGGCGACCTCCTCGGCCGATTGCGGAGCTCGCACCGGCCGGTCATCCTCGATGCCCGAGCCGGTCCACGCTACCGGGGCGAGGTGGAGCCGATCGACCCGGTCGCCGGCCACATCCCGACGGCCCTCAACGCGCCGACCGACGGCAACCTGGCGCCGGACGGGCGGTTCCTCGCGCCGGATGCGCTGCACGATCGATTCGTTGCGCTCGGAGCGGGCGGTGGCGATGTCGTCACCTCGTGCGGGAGTGGAGTGTCGGCCTGCCACCACGCCCTCGCGATGCGGATCGCCGGCCTGCCCGACCCAATCCTGTACCCGGCTCGTGGAGCGACTGGAGTACCGCCGGCTATCCCGCCGCCACCGGTCCCGAGCCCGGCCCGCCCCCGGACTGACCCGGCGCCACAATGCACCGGTGAGAGGCAGGGCCGAAGATCGGCGCATGCCTTCGAGGGAACGGATCGTTGACCGCGGAACTCGCCGCGGGACGACGCTCGTCATTGAGCTCGGTCGACAGCTCCGGGAGTCTCGGGTCGAGCATGGCCTGAGCCAGGCCTTCGTCGGCCGAAGCGTTGGCCTGTCGAGATCAGCGGTGAGCCGGATCGAGCGCGGCCAGGTGTCCGCTGTCTCGTTGCACAACCTCGCCCGGCTCCTGAGCGTCGTCGGACTGGAACTCTCGGCACGGGCCTATCCGAGCGGCACGCCAATTCGAGATCAAGCCCAGATCAGCTTGCTCGGGCGGCTCAAAGAGCAGGTCTCGGCGCCCTTGACCTGGCGATCCGAGGTTCCGGTGGGAGGGGCGCGCGACTTGAGGGCCTGGGACCTCGTGATCTCAAGCGGGTCCGATCGAGTCGCCGTCGAAGCCGAGACGCGCCTTGCCGATATTCGGGCGCTCGAACGGCGCATTGCACTCAAGTCTCGGGACAGCGGCGTCATCCGGGTCATCCTTCTCCTGGCGGCGAGCCGAACGAACCGTGGCACTCTTCGCCTCTTCGAGCCGGCCATCCGGGAGTCGTTTCCCGTTCAGGGAGCCGAAGCGCTGCGTGACCTCAGAAGCGGCCGACTGCCGAGGGGTAGCGCGTTGATCCTGCTCTGAAGCAGCGGCTTCATTGGGCGCGGCACCGTCGGCTGCGAGTTGCGTCCAAAGAGCACAACTCACCTCCCTTCGATGAAGCCCGCGACCTTCGTGCGTCAGGCGAGCAAATCCGACCGGATCCCTACGGATTCAGTCTTTCCCGTGCCTCGGACGCACCGTCGGAGCACCAGACCCGACCAATCCGTCGGTTGAGTGCGCTGGACGCAATCCGGCCGATTGCGGGGGCGTTCCAAGGGTGCAACGTCCTCGGCCCAAGCTCTTCGGGTTGGCCCTCGCCTCGGAACCGACCCTCGCCCCGGCCCGAGGGTCGATGCCCGGCCGGCCCCAACCCGGGGCTACTCCAGGTAGTCCTTGAGCTTGCGGCTGCGGGAGGGGTGGCGAAGCTTGCGCAGGGCCTTGGCTTCGATCTGGCGGATCCGCTCGCGGGTCACGTTGAACTCCTTGCCCACCTCCTCGAGGGTCCGGGCGCGGCCGTCCTCGAGGCCGAAGCGAAGCTGGAGCACGCGCCGCTCGCGGCCGGTCAGCGAGTCGAGGACCGCCTCGACCTGCTCCTTGAGGAGCTGGTGGGAGGCTGCCTCGGCCGGGGCCAGGGCACCCCGATCCTCGATGAAGTCGCCCAGGTGAGAGTCCTCCTCCTCACCGATCGGCGTCTCGAGGGAGACCGGCTCCTGGCTGACCTTGATGATCTCGCGGACCTTGTCGGGGGTGACGACCACCTCCTGGCCCTTGGACATCGCCTCGGCGATCTCCTCCACGGTCGGCTCGCGGCCGAGCTCCTGGAGCAGGTTGCGCGAGACCCGGATCAAGCGGTTGATCGTCTCGACCATGTGGACCGGGATCCGGATCGTGCGGGCCTGGTCGGCAATCGCCCGGGTGATCGCCTGGCGGATCCANNATCCACCAGGTGGCGTAGGTCGAAAACTTGTAGCCCTTCTCGTAGTCGAACTTCTCGACCGCGCGAATCAGGCCGATGTTCCCTTCCTGGATCAGGTCGAGGAAGCTCATCCCCCGGCCGATGTACTTCTTGGCGATCGACACGACCAGGCGCAGGTTGGCGCTGGTCAGCTGCTCGCGGGCGTCGCGCCCGATNNTCACGGAGCTTGGTGTTGAGCGGGACCTCGGGGTCGAAGCCCATCCGCTTGAGCAGCTCGGCGTCGTTGCCCTCGGTGATCCAGCGCTCGAGGGCCGGAAACGCGACGCCATCGCGCGACCAGTCGTAGATCGCCCGGAGGCCGATGTTGTCGCGCGAGTCGAGGTCGCCGTTGTGGACGGCGAAGTAGGCCCAGTCGAGAAGCTTGATGAACGAGTCCGGGTCGAGCGCCTCGTTGTAGGCGTGGAGCAGCGCCTTGGCCTCGCGCAAGAGGGTCTTGGTCCCGTCCGACTGGACGTCCTTGGCCGCCTTGACAAGGTGGAAGTCGGGCGTCGGTACGAGCAGGTCGGCGGCCGACTCGGCCGCGATCGCCTTGCGCACGAGCATGTGCGCCTCGTCGCCAAGGGGCAGCCGATGCTGGGGCTTGGCGGTTCGAGTCTTGCGCTCGGTGTCGTGAGTGGTCCACTCGTGGAGCGAGACGACACCCTTCCAGGGCGCCTCGACGAGCCACTCGCCGAGCTCGATCGCCTTGGCCAGGACGACCTCTTCCTCGGCCGTCAGCAGGGCGACCTTGCCGATCTCCTTGAGGT
>PNAZ01000051.1 GCA_003169655.1 Chloroflexota bacterium | reverse complement strand
CCGCCCGAGGATTGCCGCCAGGGCCGGCCGCACCCGGCGATCGACGACGAGCAGCTGCTCCGAGCCGGGGGCCGCCGGCTCGGTCGGCGTCCGGCGCCAGCTCTCGAGCTCGGCCGGATAGCGGGCCTCGACCTCGTCGCGATGGAGTCCTTCCCAGACGCCCTGGCCGATCTCGAGCAGGCCCGGCTCGGCCCGCAGCTCCGCGGGCGGGTTGCCGTAGGCCCGGCCCAGGGCGCGAGCGGCGGCCTCGGCGGTGCCCGCCGCCCGGCGGAGCGGCGAGTGGGCGATCTCGATCGGGCGCGCGGCCGGGACGGCAATCTGGGGCGGCCGGCCCGGCCGGGCGAGGCGCTCCCCGGCCAGCTCGGCCTGGCGCTCGCCCAACTGGCTGAGCGGGGTGTCGAGCTGGCCCTGGAAGAGGCCTTGGGTGATCGCCTCGCTCTCGCCGTGACGGAGGAGGACCAGGGTCGCGTTGAGGCCTGCTGGAACGAGCGCGTCGCTCAGCGGTCGGTCCCCAGCCGGATCAGCCACAGGTCCTGAACCGCCTCGTTCTGCCGGATCGCATCGGCGACGGCCGGCGGCACGTCGTCGTCCAGGGCCAGGATCATCAACGCGTCGGCCCGCGGCCGAGAGCGGGCCAGGTGCATTGCGCTGATGTTCACGTCGGCTTCGCCCAGGATCAGCCCGATCCGGCCGACGGTGCCCGGCCGATCGTGGTGGCGGGTGACCAGCATGACCGGGCTGGGCGCCACGTCGGTCGAGTGCTCGTTCAGCCGGACGAGCCGGGCCTCGCCGTTGGCCACCGTGCCGGCGATGGCCGTGGTCACCCCATCGGCCTTGCCGGTCAGGGTCAGGAGCGAGCTGTAGGCGCCGGCGTCCGACGACTTGCGCTCGGTCACCTCGATCCCGCGGGCTCGCGCCAGCGAGGTCGCGTTGACCAGGTTGACCCGTTCGGTGGTCGAGGTCTCGAGCAGCCCGCGCAGGACCGCCGCAGTCAGCGGCGAGGCATCCTGGCCGCCGAGGTCGCGGGCGAGCTCGCCGCCCACCTCGAGGGTCAGCTGGTGGATCCCGGTCCGGCTGAACTGGGCGAAGAACCGGCCGAGGGTCTCGGCCAGGGGCAGGTAGGGGGCAATCGCGCGGGCGGTCTCGGGGGTCAGCAGGGGCGCGTTGACCGCGTAGCGAGCCGGTCGCCCGGCAAGGACGTCGATGACCTGGTCGGCCACCTCGACCGCCACGAGGACCTGGGCTTCCGCCGTCGAGGCGCCGAGGTGCGGGGTGAGGACCGTGTTCGGCGCGTCGAGCAGGGGCGAGCCGACGGGCGGCTCGTGCTCGAAGACGTCGATCCCGGCGCCGCCCAGCTGGCCCGAGCGGAGGGCGTCGGCGACCGCCGCCTCGTCGAGGATCCCGCCGCGGGCCACGTTGAGCACGAACGAGCCGGGCTTCATCCGGGCGATCTGGGCCGCGCCGATCAGGCCGCGGGTCTGGCGGGTGAGGGGCACGTGGACGGTCAACGCATCGGCCTGCTCCAGGAGCGCGTCGAGCGAGACCAGCTTCACGCCGTGGACCGCCGCGCCATCGGCCGAGATGAACGGGTCGACGGCGATCACGGTCATCTCCATCGCCCGCGCGCGCTTGGCGATCGCCTGCCCGATCTTGCCCAGGCCGATGATCCCCAGCGTTCGGCCGCGCAGCTCGACGCCGCTGAACTGGCTTCGCTTCCATTCACCCCGGCGGACCGAGGCGTCGGCCGCGGCGACCCGACGGGCCAGGACATAGAGGAGCGCGAGGGTGTGTTCCGCGGCGGCGATCGTGTTGCCGGTCGGGGCGTTGACGACCGTGATCCCGGCCCGGGTGGCGGCCTCGAGATCGACGTTGTCGACCCCGACCCCGGCCCGTCCGACGACGACCAGGCGGCGCCCGGCCGCGATCAGTCCGGCATCGACCTGGACCTGGCTCCGGACGACGAGGGCGTCGTACTCGGGCAGGATCGCCCGGTACTCGTCGGCCGTCAGCCCGACCCGCTCGTCGACCTCATGTGCCGCGCGGAGGAGGTCCAGGCCCGCCTCGGCGATGGTCTCCGCAACCAGGATCCTCACGCGCCGATTGCGGCGGCGGGCGCGCGAGTTGCCGGACGGATCGCCAGCCGGTCGAGCGCGGCCGCCTGGGCGGCCGCGATCCCGGCCCCCGGCGCAACCGGCCGTTCGAAACGGATCGAGACCTGCTCGAGGACGCCGATCGCGTCGAGGATCTCCCCGAGGGTCACCGAGCCGAGATGTCCCAGCCGGAAGATCTGGCCGGTGAGCGGGCCCTGGCCCCCGGCCAGGACGACGCCTTCACTCTTGACCGCTGCGTTGATCGCCTTCCAGTCGAAGCCGGCCGGCACCCGGGCGGCAGTGACCGTCCGGGAGTAGTGGGCAGGATCCGCGAACAGCTCGAAGCCGAGCGCCTCGAGCCCGGCCCGGGTCGCCGCGGCACAGATCTCGTGGCGAGCGAAGATCGCCTCGGCGCCCTCGCCCTCCATCAGCTCCAGCCCGGCGTCGACCTGGTAGACCACCGCGATCGCGGGCGTCCAGGGGGTCTGGCCGAGAGCGTGCGACTCGCGGTGCTTGCGCAGGTCGAGGTAGAAGCGGGGCATCCGGGCCGTTTCCATCGCCGCCCAGGCCCGCTCCGAGGCGGCGACCATGGCCAGCCCGGGGGCCGCCATCCAGGCCTTCTGGGAGCCGGTCACGACCACGTCGACCCCCCAGGCGTCCATCTGGAAGGGGACGGCGCCGAGGCCCGAGACGCTGTCGACGATGATCAGGGCCGCGGGCTGGACCTCGCGGATCACCGCCGCCAGCTCGGCCATCGGGTTCATCACCGCAGTCGACGTCTCGTTGTGGGTTAGCAGGACTGCCCGGTAGCCGGGGTTGGCGAGGAGGTGCGCGCGCAGTTCGTCGGGATCGGCGGCCCGGCCCCATTCGATTGACAGCTTGTTGACGTCGGCACCGTAGACCTGGGCGATCTTCGCGATCCGGTCGCCGAACGAGCCGATCGACACGCCCAGGACCCGATCGCCAGGCGACAGGGTGTTGACCACGGCCGCCTCGAGGCCACCCGACCCGGCGCAGGACAGGATCGCGATATCGCTGGTCGTGCCGAAGTAGGGCTTCATCCGGGCCAGGATCCGGCCGAGCATCGCCGCGAACTCCGGGCCACGGTGGTTGATCATCTGGCGACCGCCCGCCTCGCGGACGCTGGGCGGCAGGGCGGTTGGCCCGGGAATCCTGAGGTTGGGCTCGAAGCGGTTCACGACGCGGCTCCAGTCATGGTGTGGGTGGCGGAATCGTGCCATGGGCCGGCGCAGCCTGCTCGGCGCCGCCCGCGTCGCGGCGCTCGGTCTCGGCCAGCTTGCGCCGGTTCGCCTCGCGACTGCGCTGGATCGAGCTGCCGGCCTGCATCGAATCGACCGCCGGGCCGGGGCTCGACTCCCGGCGCTGGCGGCCTGCTTCACGGGCCGCCTGGCGGGCCGCCGCTCGAGCCTTCATCCGGGCCCCGATCGTCGCCTCGTAGCCCTGGTCGTTGGGCCGGTAGTAGTCGCGCCCGACGAGCGCCTCGGGCAGGTACAGCTGGGCGATGTCGGAGTCCTCGAAGTCGGGCGGATAGCGATAGCCCACGCCGTAGCCATGGTGCTTGAGGGCGGGGTGCCCCGCGCTCCGTAGGTGGAGCGGGACCGCCAGGGCGCCGTTCGCCTCGAGATCGGCGACCGCCGCCCAGTAGGCCGCCCCGGAGCGGTTCGACTTGGGCGCCGTGGCGATGTACGTCGTCGCCTGGGCCAGGGCGTACTGGGCCTCGGGCAGGCCGACGTGATCGAGGGCCTGGGCCGCCGCGACGGCCACCTGGAGGGCGCGCGGATCGGCGTTGCCAACGTCCTCCGAGGCGCTGATGATCAGCCGCCGGACGATGAACCGGGGATCCTCGCCGGCCGCGACCATCGTGGCCAGCCAGTACAGGGCGCCATCCGGATCGTTGCCGCGCAGGCTCTTGATGAAGGCCGAGGCCGTGTCGTAATGGCCGTCGCCGGCCCGGTCGTAGGCCAGCACCTTCTGCTGGGCGGCCGCCTCGATGTCGGCCAGCGTCGGCTCGACGCGCCCGTCGCCGTCGCGCTCGCCGGCGGACTCGGCCAGGGCGGTCGCCCCCTCGAGCACGTTGAGCGCCTGCCGGGCGTCCCCGCCGGCCAGCCCGACGAGGTGGGCGAAGGCATCGTCGGGCAGCCGCACACCGCCGGCGGGCCCGAGGTCGCCGGCCAGGCCTCGCTCGGGATCCTCGATCGCCCGCCGGACGACGGTCCCCACGTCGTCGTCGGAGAGGGGCTCGAGGCGCCAGATCCGGAGCCGGGACAGGAGTGCGCCGTTGAGCTCGAAGTAGGGGTTCTCGGTGGTCGCCCCGATCAGGATCACCGTGCCATCTTCGACATGGGGCAGGAGGCCGTCCTGCTGGGACTTGTTGAAGCGATGGATCTCGTCGATGAACAGCACGCTCCGGCCGCCGACCAGGGTGAGCCGCTCGCGGGCGGCGGCGACGGTCGAGCGGATCTCGGCCACCCCGCTCATCACCGCCGACAAGCTCATGAACTCGGCGCCGACCGCATCGGCCAGCAGACGGGCGAGGCTGGTCTTGCCGGTCCCCGGCGGACCCCACAGCAGGATCGAACCCAGGTAGCCCCGTTCCACCGAGCGGCGCAGGGGGCCGTTCTCGCCGACGAGATGGGCCTGGCCGACGAACTCAGCGAGGTTCCGCGGGCGCATCCGGGCCGCCAGTGGCTGGACGCCCGGCGGCGGCTGAAAGAGCGCCGTCTGGTCGGCTGGGGGTCGGCGGGTCGGCACCCGGTCAGTCTACGACCGGGCCGGGCGCCTCAGGCGACGCTCGTCTGGGGCGTCCACATCCGGCGCAGCGGTCGGCCGTCGCCGGGCAGCGGCGCGTTGTCGGCCGTCTCGATGCCCCTGATGAAGGCGGTCACCAGGCGTCCGTCGAGCTGCGACCCGGTGGCATCCTCGAGCCGGTGGAGGGCCTCCTGGATCGACATCGCCTTGCGGTACGGCCGGTTGGTAGTCATCGCGCTGAAGGCATCGGCCACCGACAGGATCCGGGCGATCAGGGGAATCTCCTCGCCCGACAGGCCATCGAGGTAGCCGTCGCCGTCCCAGCGCTCGTGGTGGTGGCGGACGGCAGCCCGGACCAGGCCGACGTTGGGCAGATCGCGGACGATCGAGTCACCGAGGGCGACGTGCTGCTTGACGATCGCGTACTCCTCGACGGTCAGCGGCCCCGGCTTGCGCAGGATCCCGTCCGGGATGCCGATCTTGCCGACGTCGTGGAGCAGGCCGGCGATCTCGATCGTCTTGCGCAGCTCCGGATCGACACCCAGCCGGTCGGCCAGGAATAGGCCGTAGCGGGCCACGTCCTCCGAGTGGCGCTTGGTGTAGCGGTCCTTCGTGTCCACGGCCAGGACCAGGCCGGCCAGGACGTCGAAGCTCGACCGTTCGGCCGGTCCCAGCGCGGCCGGGCCGGCATCGGCCACCCGGACTCCGTTACCGCCGCTGGCCTTGGCCTCGCCCAGGACGATCGCGGCAATCGCCAGCAGCTCAGTCGCCGCGTCACCGTCGGCGGGGGCATAGCAGATCCCGGCACTGACGGTGACCGGCAACCGCTCCGAGGCACCGAACTGGAGGCTGAGCTCGGCGATCTGGTCGCGCAGCCGGTCGATCGCCGACTCGAGCCCGGCGCTGTGCTCGGGCGGCGCGACGACCAGGAACTCGTCCGGTCCGTAGCGGCCGAGGATCGACGTCTCAGCGAATTCGGCGCGCATGATCCGGGCAACCTCGAGCAGCGCCCGGTCGCCGGCCTGGTGGCCGTGGGTGTCGTTGACCAACCGGAAGTTGTCGATGTCGATCAGGGCTACCCCTGTGCAGCCCTCACCACCGCGGGTCTTCTCCAGGAGGTCGGCCAGGCCGGCAACCGCTGTGCCGTGATTGAGCAGGCCGGTCAGGGCGTCGCTCCGGCTCGCTTCCAGCAGGGCCCGGGTCTGGCGGGTCAGGCGCCGCTGGGCGGCCTGGAAGATGAAGTACAGGAGGAGGCCAAGGACGATCGCGGCGACCAGGACGACGACGATGACCTCCCGGGTCGTCTTGGCGACAGTGACCAGGATTGGCGTCGCGTCACGGTAGATCTCGAAGACGGCCGGGACGCTGCCGTCCGCCTCGCGGACCGGGAAGTACTCCTCGAGCAGCTGGTCCTCGGCCGGCAGGCCGGTGGTCGCCGCGTCGGGGTCGTCGGCGCCCACGATCGAGGGGCTGACCTTACCGGTGTCGAAGGCCTGCTCGAGGTCCTCATCCGGGCCCAGATTCCGGCCGCGGAGTCCGTCCCGGTTGCTGTACAGGATGGTCCCGTCGGGGGCGAAGATCTTGACGTGGAGGATCCCCGGGGCGTGGACCAGCAGGTCGCGCAGCTGGTTCTGGATCTGGACGACCTGGCCCGCCGTCACGCCGGTCATCGACAGGTCGGCGGCGGGCACGTCCGTGGCGATCAGGGCGCTCTCGATCGAGGCGTCGGAGGCGACCGAGGCGGCTATCGCGGCCTGCTCCACGTTGTTGCTGACGACGGCGACCAGGGCAGCGCCGGTCGCGGCGACCAGGACCAGGCTGGCGCCGAAGACGGTCAGCAGGAGGCGAGAGCGGCGGTAGCTCCGCTCGGACGGGATGGTCGACAACACCAGGTACGCTCGTGCACGGGTTTCCCAGCTCCGACCCTAGGGTGGTCGGGGACGACTGTCGATAGGTCGTTCGGGGGATGGCCCGGCTACCCGGAGGGCGGCTCAGTGCCCGGCGGCGCCGGCCACGACGAGGACGATGTACAGGATCGCCAGGATCACGAACATCGAGCCGCCGACGATCGCGATCCGGCGCACGTCGCGGGCCACGTAGCGGTATTCCTCCGCGGTTTCGACCGCCAGCCGGCCCGAGGCGCCGGCCCGGCGCGGGCTGACGGCGCTGACCGTCGCCGGCTGGGCTCGCTCGCTCGATCGGCCGGGGGTCGGCGGCTCAGGCCGCTCGGCCGCCACGAGCTCGGCCTCGAGCTCGGCGGCGCGGCTGATCTCGGCGGCCGACAGGCCCTCCGGCGCGACAACCGGCGACCGATCCACGGCCGGCCGGGCCACCCGCTGGATGGGCCGCCGCTGGCCGGGTCGAGTCGTCCCGCGAGCGCGCTTGGCCATCGGCACCAGTCTCCTCCGTGGTCGATTTGGCGACGGTCCGCCGACGGCAGAGGATAGCACCTGGCCTGCTAGACTCGGCGGCGTGCCAGATCCGGCGACGCTGATGCCCGTGCTGGTCGCCCTGCTCGGCGTCTGCCTGCTGGGCCTGGTCCTGCTCTGGCGGCGGATCGGCGGCGTCCAGGGCCGGCTCGACCGGATCACCCGCGGGGAGGACGGTCGGAGCCTGCAGGGCGTGCTCGAGACCCACCTCGGCCGAGTGGTCGAGGTTCAGTCCGACGTCGTCGACCTGGCCCGCCGGACCGCCAACCTCGAGGTCGAGGGCCGGCGGGCGTTCCAGCGGATCGGCCTGGTCCGCTTCAACCCCTTCGAGGACACCGGCGGCAATCAGAGCTTTGCCCTGGCCCTGCTCGACGCCGAGGAGGACGGAATCATCATCTCCAGCCTCCACTCCCGCGGTGCGACCCGGATCTATGCCAAGGCGATCGCGGCGGGGCGGCCCGAGGCGGCGCTGTCGGCCGAGGAATCGGAGGCGCTCGACCTCGCTCGCGATGCGACCGGTGGTCGGGTGGCGATCCGCGGCCGGGCGGCCGCCGGACCGCCGGCCGCCGGCCGCGGTGGCGGGTGACGCCCAAGCTGTCACAGGCAGCTGCGATTCTCGGGGCGTGCCTCCCCCCAGCCTGACCGCAGCTCGCGCCTCCCGGCGGCGCCCCGCCCGATCGGGTCCGGTTGCCCTGACCCAGGTGCCGCTGTGGGGTTCCCGAATCCCGCGGCCGAGGCTCCTGCCCGCCGTCCCGGAGGCAGGCACCGGGCTGGAGGCGTTGCTCAGCGGCCTGAATCGCGAACAGCGCCGCGCCGTCGTGCACGGGCCCGGGCCGCTGCTCGTCGTGGCCGGGGCGGGGACCGGCAAGACGCAGGTGATCACCCGCCGGATCGCCTGGTTGATCGCCTCGCGAGCGGCCCGGCCGGCGGAGATCCTGGGCCTGACCTTCACCGAGAAGGCCGCCCTCGAGATGCAGGTCAGGGTCGACCAGCTCGTGCCCTATGGCTATGCCGACGCCACGATCGCGACGTTCCACGCCTTCGGCGACCGGCTGATCCGGGAGTTCGCCTTCGAGCTTGGCCTGCCGCCCGACACCCGGGTGCTGTCCAAGGCGGAGGCGGTCATCTTCCTGCGCGAGCGCCTGTTCGAGTTCGACCTCGACCTGTACCGCCCGCTCGGCGACCCCACCCGGTTCCTTGGCGCCCTGGCCAGTCATTTCAGCCGCTGCAAGGACGAGGACATCAGCCCGGCGGCCTACCTGGCCGGCGCCGATCGGCTGGTCGGGGAGGCCGAGCGGCTGGCCGGGCTGGCCAGGCGGCGCCGGGCCGGAGATGAGGACCGCGCTGCCGCGGCGTCGGCCGGCGAGAGGGCAGCCCGCCAGCTCGAGCTTGCCCGGGCATATGCGCGCTACCAGGCGCTCCTCGGCGAAGCAGGCCTGATCGATTTCGGCGACCAGGTCAGCCTGGCCCTCCGCCTCCTGCGCGAGTCGCCGGCCGCCCGGAACGAGCTCCAACGCCGCTACCGCTACATCCTGGTCGACGAGTTCCAGGACACCAATCGGTCCCAGGCCGAGCTCGTCGCGCTCCTCGCGGAGGGCCATCGCAACGTCACGGTCGTCGGCGACGACGACCAGTCGATCTATCGCTTCCGGGGTGCCGCGATCAGCAACATCCTCGAATTCCGGGGCCGCTATCGGCGCTCGCGCCTGGTCGTCCTGCGCCGGAACTACCGGTCACGGTCGGGGATCCTCGAAGCCAGCCATCGCCTGATCCGGCACAACGACCCGGATCGTCTCGAGGTTCGAGCCGGGATCAGCAAACGCCTCCGGGCGGAGCGGCCCGAGGCTCTCGCCGGACAACGGACCCCGGCCATCCGCCACGAGTCGTTCGCCACCGCTTCCGCCGAGGCGGACTGGATCGCGAGGGAGATCGCCGCCCGGGTGGCGGCCGGCGCCCGCCCGCGCGATCACGCCGTGCTCGTCCGGACGAACGCTAGGGCCGACCCGATCCTGCGCGGCCTCAACGTGGCCGGCCTGCCGTGGCGCTTCAGTGGCGCGTCCGGGCTGTACGCCAGGCCCGAGGTCAAGCTCCTGCTGGGCTTCCTGCGGACGGTCGCCGACCTCTCGTCGAGCGTCGACCTGTACGGGCTGGCGGCGTCCGACGTCTACGGGCTTCATGGTCCCGACTTCACCGCGATCGTGAATGCCGCTCGCCGGCGCAACCGTTCGCTGTGGGAGGTGCTCGAGGAGCTCGACCGCCAGCCCGGCGTCCTGCGGATCTCGGCGGAGTCGCGGACCATCGTCGGTCGCCTGGTGGGCGACCTGCGGGCCTACAGCGAGACCGCGCACGAGCGATCGGGCGGCGAGGTCCTGTATGCCTTCCTGAAGGGGTCCGGCCTGCTGGCCCGGCTTGCGGCGGACACTGGCGGAGCCGGCGATGAGGCGCTCCAGAACGTCGCCCGGTTCTTCGAGATCATCCGCGGCCAGTCGGCCCTGCTCCCGGACGACCGGGCCGTCTTCCTCGTCCGCCATCTCCAGACCCTGATCGACGCGGGCGATGACCAGCCCACGGCCGAGATCGATCCCGAGGCCGACGTGGTCTCGGTCCTGACCGTGCACAAGGCCAAGGGCCTCGAGTTCCCGACCGTCTTCCTGGCCGGCCTGGTCGACGGGCGCTTCCCGGCCAGCGCCCGACGAGGGGGCTTGGAGATCCCCGATGAGCTCCTCCATGAGACGATCCCCGCCGGGGACCACTACCTCAAGGAGGAGCGCCGCCTGTTCTACGTCGGCATGACCCGGGCGCGCGACGAGCTGATCCTGAGCCACGCCGCGGACTACGGGGGTCGCCGGGCACGGCGGGTCTCGCCGTTCGNNGGGGGCCAGGCGGGTCTCGCCGTTCGTCCTCGAGGCCCTCGACCTGCCCCTGGCCGCGCTGGCCCAGCCGGCCGGAGCCGTGCCGCCGCCGCTCGAGCGACTGGCCGCGTTCGCGTCGCCGGTGCCCGGCCCGGTCGCTGAGCCCCGCCCAGAGAACGGCGAGCCCCTGTCGCTCAGCTTCTACCAGGTCGATGACTACCTGACCTGCCCCCAGAAGTACAAGTTCAATCACATCCTACGCGTGCCGGTCTCACCGCACCACTCGATCATCTATGGAGCCGCCCTCCACCGGGCGGTCCAGGAGTTCCACAAGCGTCATGCTCACGGCGAGGTGATGACCGAGGGCGAGCTGATCGCCTCGTTCGAGTCGGCCTGGTCGAGCGAAGGATTCCTGAACCGCGACCACGAATCGGCCCGGCTCGAGGCCGGCCGGACGGCCCTCCGTCGCTTTCGCGCGGAGCAGCTCGAGCCCGGTGCGGTGATCCCGGCCTATGTCGAGCGGGATTTTGCGTTCACCCTCGACGGTGACCGGATCCGCGGGCGCTGGGATCGGGTCGACGTGGAGCCCGGCGAGGGACCGGCCGAGGCCGCCGTCCAGCCCTCACCGGACGGCTTCCAGCCGGATGTCGTGGAGCCCACCCTGGCCCTCCTGCCCCGCGAGCGGGTCACGATCACTGACTACAAGTCGAGCGACGTCCGCGATCCGGACAGGGCTCGCCAGCGGGCGCGCGAGTCGCTCCAGCTGACGATCTACGCGATGGGCTGGCAGGCGATGACCGGACGGCTGCCCGACGCCGTCCAGCTGAACTTCCTGGAGTCGGGCCTGGTTGGCCGGGCTGGCGTCGACGACAAGCGCCTGGCCAGGGGTCGTGCGCAGATCCAGCTCGCCGCGACGGGCATCCGGGCCCGGGACTTCAAGCCGAAGCCGGATCTCGTCGCCTGCTCGTACTGCCCATTCCGGGCGATCTGCCCGGCCAGCCTGGCTCGCTAGGTCGACGATGGCCGGCTCGTCGCGGTTCCCGGACCTGCGCGCGATCACCTTCGATTTCGGCAACACCCTCGTGCCGGTCGGGGGCCCCGACCTGCGGGCCGTCGTCGACCAGATGATCGAGACGGTCAGCGGCCGCATCGTGGGGATCGAACCGTCTTCGTTCGCGTCGACGTGGGCCGAGGAGCGCGATCGGCAGTTCCGCGACGATGTGCCCCTGCTGCGCGAGGTCGACCTCGACCGGCGGGTCGTGCGCGTGCTGGCCAGGTTGCGCGGGCTGGCCCCGCCAGCGCCCGGCGAGACCTGGGATGACGAGTCCGCCGCGACTCGCTCGACGGCAGCCGAAGTCGAGCTTGCCCTCGAGGCCTACAGCCGGGCGTTCGTTGCCCGCATCCCAGCGCCGCCTGAGGTCGGCCCGCTCCTCGAGCGACTGGCGAAGCGCTTCACGCTGGCGATCCTGTCCAACTGGCCCCTGGCGGCCACGATCGATGACTACCTGGAGTCCGCCGGCTGGCGCTCATCGCTGGCGGCGGTCGTCGTCTCCCAGCGAGTCGGCACGATCAAGCCGGATCCGCGCATCTTCCGGGTCGCCGAGGCTGCGCTCGGTGAGCGGGGACCGGCGATCCTCCACCTCGGGGACGACTGGGCGGCCNNGTGGCCGCAAGCCTGGAAGCGACCGGCCGGCTCGCCCCTGCCGGCGTCGGCGCCCGACGCTTCGGTCAGGGCCGACCTCGAGGTTGATTCGCTCGAAGCCTTCGAGGCGGTCCTGGGCTGAGCCACGGTCTGCCCCGCCGCTAGACTCGGCGGTGATGGAGCCGCGCGACCGCCTGATCAACATCGCGACCCTCGTCGCTGCAGCCATCGCCTGGGTTGCGGCAGGCGTCATCATCACCACCCAGGACCCGCGGACCAGCGGCCAGGTCGTCTTCATCGGAGCAATCGTGATCGGCGCAGCGTTTGGCCTCACCGCGACCCCGGTCCTGTGGCTGACCGTCTTCAGCCGGCACGCCCGGATCGCCTACCGCGGTGACTGGATTCGGGCATTCCGGCGGGGCGGCTGGATTGCCTTCGCGATCGCCCTGTTCGTCCTGCTTCGACTGGAGAACGCCTTCAGCCTGCCGATCGCCCTGTTCATCCTGGTGATCGTGGGTGTGGCCGAAGCGACCCTGTCGGTGGACCGATGACCGACCACGGCACGGAGCCGCCGCCGATCCGGCCCCTGCCGCCAACCGAGCCGGCCGGGCCGTTCGGGCCGGCCAAGGCTCGACTGGCCGCGATCGTCGAGACGAACCGGGCCGAGATCCTCGAAGTCAGCCACCGGATCCACGCCCATCCCGAGCCCGCCTTCGAGGAGTTCCAGGCCGCGACCTGGATCGCCCAGGCGGTTCGCGCCCATGGCTTCGCGGTCGAGCACCCCGCCGGGAGCCAGGCGACCGCGATCCGGGGGCGACTGCGTGGGGGTCGGGCGGAGCAGCCCGGCGGCGATCGGCCGCGGATCGGGATCCTGGCCGAGTATGACGCCCTGCCAGGGCTCGGGCATGGCTGCGGCCACAACACGATGGCGGCCTCCGGGGTCGGCGCGGCGATCGCCCTGGCCGCGATCGCGGCGGAGCTGCCCGGCGAGATCGTCTTCCTGGGCTCGCCGGCCGAGGAACGCGGCTCGGGCAAGGCGATCATGCTCGAGGACGGCCTGTTCGACGACCTCGACGCGGCCCTCCTCTTCCACCCCTCGGACATGACCCACGTGACCTGCGGCCTCCTGGCGAGCGAGGACGTCGAGGTGACGTTCCACGGGTTCCAGGCCCACGCCGCGTCGGATCCGTGGCTGGGCCGCAATGCCCTCGACGCGATGATCCTGCTATTCAGCTCGGTCGGCCTGTGGCGGCAGCAGCTCCGGCCGGACGCCCGCGTCCACGGGGTGATCCTCGAGGGCGGGACCGCCGCCAACATCATCCCCGACCGGACGGTCGCCTGGTTCATGATCCGCTCGTCCGAGGAGGGCGAGTACGAGCGAATGCGTTCACGCTTCGAAGAGCTCTGCAACGCCGCGGCCCTGGCCGCCGAATGCACCGTCGACGTGGTCTTCAGCGGGCAGGCCTCGACGATGCGCAACAACATGGTCCTGGCCAATCGCTTTGGCGCGAACCTGGCGGCCTACGGCGTCCCCGCGGGACCGCAGCCGGATAACCTCGGCAGCTCGGACATGGGCAACATCAGCCAGGTCTTGCCTGCGATCCATCCCTGCGTCGCGATCTGTCGGACCGGGGTGGCCGGCCATTCGATCGAGTTCCGCGATGCCGCGGCCACGCCGTACGCGGACGAGGTGACCCTGCTGGTGGCCACCATCGTCGCCCAGACGGCCTACGAGCTGTTCGTCGATCCCGCCCTGGTCAAGGCCGCCTGGGACGAGTTCCGCGCAGGCGCCTGACCGTGTCGATCGCACCCGGCCCGCCTGCAGGCCGGTGCTAGGATGGCCGCGGCGCCCCGCTGGACGTTCGATGCGAACCGGCGGCGTCCCCAGAAGACGTTCTTGCGCAACGGCCCGGCAGTGAGCCGTCCGGCCGGCGCGGCGTCTCCCGGAGGTTCGATGGTCGAGCGCCACGATCCTGGCCCCGACGGCGGCTTTGCGACGGCCAACGGCTGGGACCGCGACTACGAGGTCTACCCGGACTTCGACCTGCCGACGTACGTCGGGCCGACCACGTTCATGAACCTGCCCTGGATCACCGATCCGGAGGTGCTCCGCGCCCGGCGGACCGACGTCGCGATCATCGGCGCGCCGTTCGACGACGCGGTGAGCCACCGCTCCGGCGCCCGCTTCGGGCCCCGCTCGATCCGCGAGGCGCAGTACACCTCGGGCTCGATCAACTCGCTCCAGCTCGGCGTCGAGCCGTTCGAGGTCCTTGACGTGATCGACGCCGGCGACGCCAACGTCGTGCCGGCCTGGACCGAGCGAGCCCACGCAATGATCTATCGCAAGGTCCGCGAAGTGGCCGAGACGGGCGCGATCCCGATAGTCCTGGGCGGCGACCACTCGATCACCTGGCCGTCGGCGACCGCGATCGCCGAGGTCCGCATGCCGGGCTCGATCGGGATCGTCCACTTCGACGCCCACGCCGACACCGCCAACGACGACTGGGGCGTCCTGGCCGGGCACGGCACGCCAATGCGCCGGCTGATCGAATCCGGCGCGGTCAAGGGCTCCAACTTCGTGCAGGTCGGCCTGCGCGGCTACTGGCCACCGGTCGACGTCTTCGAATGGATGAAGGCCCACAGCCTGCGCTACCACCTGATGCGCGAGATCGAGGACCGCGGCTCGGAGGCGGTGATCGCCGACGCCATCGCCGAGGCACTGGACGGGCCGGACTCGGTCTACCTGAGCATCGACATCGACGTGATCGATCCGGGCCTCGCCCCGGGAACCGGGACCCCGGAGCCAGGCGGCATGCTCACCCGCGAGGTGCTCCGGGCGATCCGCCAGATCGTCGCGGCCGTCGACCTGTGCGGAATGGACATCGTCGAGGTGTCGCCGCCCTACGACCACGCCGAGACGACGGCGATGGCCGCCAACCGGTGCGCCCTCGAGGCGATCAGCGCCCTCGCGGTCAAGAAGCGGGCCGGCCGGACCGTCCGCTGGGAACCGCCGGCCGGGTGACGGCCAGCCACGCGGCCGAAGACCAGCCTGCCGAGTCCGAGGCCGATGCGCTCGCCCGGCTGTACGACCTCGACCTCGCCGAGGATCCGGGCGACGACCTCGACCTCTACCTGGCCCTCGCCGAGCGGACCGGCGGCCCGATCCTCGAGCTGGCGGCCGGCACCGGGCGGATCGTCCGGCCGCTGGCCGCCGCGGGCTACCAGGTCACCGCCCTCGACCTCGACCCGGCGATGCTCGGCCGGCTGACAGCCTCGGCCCCGACCAACGTGACCATCGTGCTCGCCGACCTGACCAGCTGGCGCCCGCCGCGGGCCGAGTATCGCCTGGCGGTCCTCGGCCTGAACTCGCTGTTCCTGATCGCCGAGCGCCATCTCCAGCAGGCGGCCCTCGCCACGCTGTTCGCGGCCCTGGTCCCCGGCGGCCTGGCCGTCGTCGACGTCTGGCTGCCCG
This sequence comes from Chloroflexota bacterium, assembly GCA_003169655.1. Classification (GTDB taxonomy): domain Bacteria; phylum Chloroflexota; class Limnocylindria; order Limnocylindrales; family CSP1-4; genus Palsa-1033. The sequence goes on along the minus strand of PNAZ01000051.1, from coordinate 15,671 downwards.
ACGCGGCCGACCTGGCGCGTTACGACCAGCGCCTCCTGATCGAGTACATCCGGACGGACCCGGCCACCGGTTCGACCCTCACCAAGACGGTCTCGGCCCTCCACGACGCGGCGACCGCGACCGTCCAGCTCAGCTCGATCTATGACCAGGGCCGGCCCGGGGCGCCGGTCGCGCGCTGGATCCGGCGCGACACCCTGCGCCTGGTCGGTTCGGGCGAGCTCGTCCAGATGGCCCGCGCCGCGGGCTTCGAGATCGACGTTCTGGCCGGCGATTACGGCCTCGAGCCGCTGGGTCCCGGGGCCCAGCGGGCGATCCTGGTGGCGAGGCGGCCATAGCCTCGATGGCGGTGCGGACCATGGTCCGTTCGGCGGGCTGGCGGCGGAGCGTGCGCATGGTATCGTCGGCCGATGGCCAAGGACCAGATCCGGCTCCTGCTCGTCGAAGACGTGCCGCAGGTGGCCCAGTACGTCCGGGGACTGCTCAACGCCCAGAGCACGATCAAGTTGCTCGACGTCCTCGTCGACGGCTCGAAGGCCGCCAGCCAGATCAGCCAGCTGCGGCCCGATGTCGTGATCGTCGACGCCCTGCTCCAGGGCCGGATCAAGGGCCTCCAGCTCGTCGACCAGCTCTTNNGTCCTGATGATGCCCTTCTCGGGCTTCGACCTGATGAACAAGGTGTCCGCCGTCCACCACGCCTTCCAGCTGAGCGCCGAGGCGGCCGCGTCGCGCGTCCTGACTGTCTTCGCGCCGAAAGGCGGGGTAGGCAAGACGACCGTCGCCTTCAACCTCGCCGTGGCGATCGCCCAGGGCGGCAAGCGCACGGCACTGATCGACGGTAGCCTCCAGTTCGGCGACCTGCGCTCGCTGCTCAAGGTCCCGCCCGACGCGCCCTCGATCCTAGACCTGCCTACCGACCGGGTCCAGGAGTCAGACCTGGCCGACGTCCTCTGGCGCGACCCGTCGGGCGTCGACATCCTGCTCGCCCCGCCCCGGATCGAGCAGGCTGAGATGGTCACGGTCCGCGACGTGGACAAGATCCTGTCGCTCCTGCGGCGGGTCTACGANNATCGAGATCGTCACCTTCGACTCGACCACGATCCATAACACCCTGGCCATGGCCGACACGTTCCGTTCGATCGGCTACCCGCCGACCAAGGTCCGCTACCTGGTCAACCGGGCCGACTCGTCGGGCGGGATGGACGTCAACGAGCTGGCCAAGGCGATCGGTCGGGTGCCCGAGCACTACATCGTGTCCGACGGCCGGCTCGTCATCCAGGCCAACAACGGCGGGGTGCCCTTCGTCCTGGCCGAGCCCGGCGCCCAGGTCAGCCTCGACATCACCCGGGTGGCCCAGGAGCTCCTCGTCGGCGACGCTGTGCCGGTCGGGGCGCGGCGCTAGGCTCGATGTCCGATCCGCGCCCGATCGGAGTCTTCGACTCCGGAGTCGGCGGCCTGACGGTCCTCCGCGAGATCCTCCGCCGGCTGCCCCGCGAATCAACGATCTACCTCGGCGACAACGCCCGGGCGCCGTACGGCCCGCGACCCGACGAGGAGGTCCTGACCTTCAGCCGGCAGGCGATCGAGCGTCTCGCCGAGCGTGATGTCAAGGCCATCGTCATCGCCTGCAACACCTCGACGGCGATCGCCCTGGGCGACCTGCGCCGACGCCACGATCTGCCGATCCTGGGCGTCGTCCGGCCGGGCGCCGTGACCGCCGCCCTCTCGACGCGCAACCGGCGGGTCGGCGTGATCGCGACCTCGGCCACCGTCCGCTCGCATGCCTACTTCCAGGCGATCAAGGACGAGAATCCGGCGATCGAGGTCTTCGAGCACGCGACGCCCGCGCTCGTCCCCCTGGTCGAGGCGGGCCGGCTACGCGGTCCAGACGTCGACGCGATCGTGCGCGAGTCGCTCGCCGGCCTGCTCGGCGAACGGCTGCTGGATGGCACGCCGGTCGAGCCCCAGCCCGCCTCGGCGGGGATCGACACGCTCCTCCTGGGCTGCACCCACTATCCCCTGATCGAGGCGGCGATCCGGGCCGTCACGGGCGAGCGGATCGCCCTGGTCGACTCGGCCACCGCCACGGCCGGCGCCCTGGCTGACCTGCTCGCGATCAATGGCCTCGAGGCGCCGGGCTCGAGCCGGGGAACCGCGGCCGACCCCGGCCCGGCCGGCCACGATCGGCCGTCGAGCGACAGCCGGCCGATCGTCCACCGCCAGCTGACGACCGGCTCGGTCGACTCGTTCCGGGAGCTGGCCGGACGGCTCTTCGGCGACGGCTTGGTCGACGTCGAGGCGATCGAGCTCGGAGTTCCAGTCGGATGACCAATCCGCGCCGCGACGACCGGCTGTGGCAGGCCGGCTTCCTGGTCGGCTCGGCCCTCGGCGCGGCCGTGACCGTGCTCGGTCGGCGGGCCGAGCGATCGGCCCGCCGCGGCCTGGTGGACTGGACCCAGGTCGAGGCGGTGGCCGTCGGCCGCTTGCGCAAGGCGCCCGGCACGCTGACGCCGGCGGAGCTTCGCGCGTCGGAGGCGTCCTACGCCGCGGCAATGGCCGTGGTCGTGCCCCGCCTGTCGAGCGCGCTGGGCACGGAGCTCCCCGGGATCGTCGACCGGGTCGGCGTGGTCGACCGGGCGGGCTGGGTGCGGGCCAACGCGGCGAGCTTCGGCGATTTGATCGGGCGTCTCGAAGGCCAGCTCCTCGACCAGGTCGTGCCGGCCGGCGGCGGGCTGGTCCCGGCCACCCTGGCGATCGCCAATCGCTGGGTGACCACCCATCAGATCGGCTACCTCCTGGGGTTCATGGGCGCCCGGGTCCTGGGCCAGTACGACCTCGCCCTGCTGGCCGCCGAAAGCGCCCCCGGCCGGCTCCTGTTCGTCGAGGAGAACATCCGCCAGACGGCGCGCGTCCTGGACGTCCCGCTCGATCCCTTCCGGACCTGGATCGCCCTCCACGAGACGACCCATGCCTTCGAGTTCGAGGCCCATCCCTGGCTCCGGCCGTACCTCGCCGAGCGTCTCGAACGGCAGCTCAGCGCCTTCTCGAACGGGGCCGCGTCGCTCAGCCGGGACGGCCTCAAGCGGCTCGGCCGGTCGCTGCGTGGCGAGGCCGGGGCCGAGCACTGGATGGAACGGCTGATGGACAGTGAGCAGCGCCGCCTGTTCCGTGAGACGCAAGCGGTGATGAGCCTGCTCGAGGGCTTCAGCGACTTCGTGATGGACGAGTACGGCCGTGACCTGGTGCCCGGGGTGGAGCGGATCAGCGAGCGCTTCCATGCCCGTCGCGACCAGAAGAAGACAGGCGTCGAGCGCGCCGTCATGCGCCTGATCGGGATGGACCTGAAGATGGAGCAGTACCGCAAGGGCGAGAAGTTCGTGGCGGCGATCGCCCGGGCCGGGGGCCCCTCTGCGCTCAACCAGCTGTGGGCCGGTCCGGACAGCCTGCCCCGCGAGGGCGAGATCGAGGCGCCCGAGCGCTGGCTGGCGCGGGTGACCGGCTCGAGGCGGGACGCTTGACCGAGACGAACCGGATCGCCGGGCCCGGCCGCGGACCGCACGGCGTGCCGGCGGCGATCGCCCTCAGCCCGATCCTGGCCGCCCGCTACCGGGCCCGCGACCTCGAGCGGATCCAGGCCGCGGCACCCGGCTCGCGCCTGGTGATGGTCTCATTCGAAGGGCTGGCCGACGGCCCGGTCGACGACGTCGAGGTCCTCCTGCGCGGCTTCCTGAGCGCCGATGCGTTCGACCGGCTCCTCGCCCGGACGCCGCGGCTGGCCTGGGTCCACTCGGCGACGGCCGGCGTCGAGCGCGTCCTGACCCCGGCCAGCCGGCAGCGCAGCCTGGTGATCACCAACGCCCGGGGCGTCTTCTCACAGCCGATCGCCGAGTACGTCCTGATGATGATCCTGGCCGTCAGCCGCCGGCTGCCCCAGCTCCTCGAGCTGCAGCGCGAGCGGACCTGGCAGCCGCTCGAGGGGGCCGAGCTGGCCGACGTGACCGTGGGCGTGGTCGGCCTCGGCTCGATCGGCCGGGCGGTGGCCAGCCTGGCGACTGCGTTTGGCTGCCGGGTCATCGCCACCCGACGCCGGTCCGAGATCGGCAGCGCCTCCGGGACGGAGGTCGAGTCGGACGCCCAGGCGGCACCGGCCGAGGCGCTCGGTCTCGATCGGATCCTGGGTCCGGACGGGCTACCCGAGCTGCTGGCCGAGTCCGACTTCGTGGTCCTGGCCACGCCCCTGACCCCGGCCACCGAGAACCTGATCGACGCGCCGGCCCTCGAGGCGATGAAGCCCGGTGCCTGGCTGATCAACGTCGCCCGCGGCCGCCTCGTCGATGAGCACGCCCTCGTCCGGGCGCTGCGCGAGGGCCAGATCGGCGGCGCCATCCTCGACACCTTCCGGGACGAGCCGCTGCCCGCGACCTCGCCGTTCTACGGCCTCGACAACGTGATCGTCACGCCCCATACGTCGTGGTCGAGCGGTCGCGTCCTGGATCGCTCGGTCGAGCTGTTCTGCGCCAACCTGCGTCGTTACGCCGTCGGCGAGCCGCTGACCAACGTGGTCGATCCCGCGGCGGGCTACTGAGCTCGACACGGCCCTCCGCCCGATCGGCGACAATCGGCCGGCATGCAGATCGCCATCGTCGGGCTTGCCGGATCGGGTAAGACCACCGTCTTCAATACCCTGACCCGGGGCCACGCCGAGACTGGTGGATTCGGCGGGATGCAGCTCAACATTGGAGTGGTCAAGGTCCCCGACCCCCGGCTCGATCGCCTTGCCGCGATCTTCAAGCCGAAGAAGATCGTCCAGGCCGACGTGACCTATGCGGACCTGCCGGCGCCGCCCGCTTCTACGGAGGGCCACGTCGGCACCGACGAGCTGCCCGCCGAACACCTGGCGCGGTTGCGCGACTCGGATGCCCTGCTCCACGTAGTCCGGGCGTTCGAGGATCCTACGGCGCCGCATCCCGACGGCTCGGTCGATCCGTGGCGGGACATCGAGCGGCTGGACCTCGAGTTCGTGCTGGCCGATCTTTCGATGACCGAGCGCCGCATCGAGCGGCTCAAGGCGACCGGCCGCCATGGCACGCCGGCCGAGCGGGAGTCGAACGAGCGCGAGGAGGTCGTCCTGACCCGGCTCCATGCCGGGCTCGTCACGGGCTCGCCGATCCGCGATGTCGAGCTCGACGCCGACGAGGAGAAGGTCCTGCGCGGGTTCCGTTTCCTGAGCCAGAAGCCGGTCCTCGTCCTGCTCAACGTCGGCGAGGACGACATTGCCCGCGAAGCCGAGATCGTGGCCGGGATTGCCGATCGCTATGTCCATCGCAGCGCGCTGGTCGAGGCACTCTCGGCCCGGATCGAGATGGAGTTGGGCGAGCTCCAGCCGGACGAGGCCACGGCATTCATGGAGGAGCTCGGGATCCACGGCTCGAGCCTCGACCGGGTGATCGCCCTGTCGTATCAATTGCTCGGACTGGTCAGCTTCCTGACCGCGGGCCCTGACGAGGTCCGCGCCTGGCCGATTCCTTCAGGGTCGACAGCGGTGGATGCGGCCGGGGCGATCCACACGGACCTGGCTCGCGGATTTATTCGGGCCGAGACGGTCGCGTACGAGGATCTCCTCGAGCTCGGCTCGATGGCCGAAGCCCGCAAGCACGGCCGCCTCCGCTCGGAGGGCAAGACCTACCAGGTCAAGGACGGCGACGTGCTCGAGATCCTGTTCTCGAAGTAGAGTCTCGCGCCGTTCCGGGCCAGGCCGACGTGGCCTCCGCGCGCTGTTATCGCCCAGGGAGATCAAAACGCGGGAATCGAGGCCTCCGCCGGCAACTGAGACGGCTCGTTTCGCGGTTTGACCGCCGCGGAAGATCGAATCCGGCAAATCGGCCCGACGGACCAGTCGACGCCACCCCGATTCCGCCCTTTTGATCGCCCCCAGCGATAAGCCACTGCCGTCGCGTCGCGCCAGGGCCGACTAGCTGCCCTTGAGGCGCACCCGACGCGCGAACCAGAACGTGAGCACGACGGCCGGCCCGAACGCCACGAACGGGGCAGCGATCAAGAGCGGGTCGCCCCGGATGGCGCCCTCGATGACGAGAACGAGCGCGGGACCGAGCACGAAGAGCCCAAATCCAAAGAGCATCATCCGGCCGCCGCGCAGCGAGACTGCAGGGTCGGATCCACGAGGCCGGAGGATCATCACGACGCCGGCGATGTGGATGACGAGCCCAGGCGTCGCAGCCAGGACAAAGACCGGCCAGTCCATCGCCCCACGATACAGGCGCGAATTCGCGCTCGGGGCAGTGGTCCGCTCGGGTGGTCGAGCGACATTGACAGCCGCTCGGCCTCGATCGCTGGATTCAATCTGACGAGTCGCTACAGGCGAACAAAACGCCCTCAACGCGGCCTACCGAGCAGATTCGAGATAGGCGTTTAGGGGATTCGTCCTCTGGCGGCGAACGAATCCGTCAAGACTGGCTTCCGGGCGTCGCGAAATCGGGTCGATTCGGTCGTTTTGTTTGCCGGGGGCGACGTCCGGCCACGAAGGCGCCCAGTGGCCCTCCAGACAGGCGGGCCGGGGGCCCAAGCCTCAGTTCAGGGACGGATCCCGATTGGGCCTCAGCTCGGCGATCACCGCCCGGTAGTCGGGCAGGTCGTCTTCGTCGATGTCGTTCTCGTCGATGTCCTCGTCGCCCCAGTCCGGACCCTGGTCGGCGACATCCACGACGGTCAGCTGGGTCTCATCCTCGGTCGTCGCGACAAGCACAGACGCGGCGAGCCGCTCGTCCGTCACCGTCGTGAAACCCTGCTCCTCCTCGAGCACCCGGGCGACTGCTTCGATCAACGTATCCTCGTCGTACGAGTCGCGGACCTTCCGGCTGGCAGCCTTGACCAGCTCCAGGAACTCGTCCGGCTCGAAGGGCTCCTCATGGACCAGGATCAGGTCCGAGAAGATGTCGCCCTCGGACTCATGGAGCTCGTAGAAGTACATGCCGTCACGATACCCCCAGCGCGCTGAGTTCGACGTCGTCCACATCGGCAACGCCTGCCGGGACCTCGACCCGGCCGATCCGCGCGGCTGGCGGCTGGGCGGGGGAGTGGCCTACGCGGCGCTGACCACCGCCCGGCTGGGCTTCCGCGCGGCAGCGTTGGTCGGTGCCGACGCGATCACGGCTTCGGCCTCCGAGATCGATCTGCTGCGCTCGGCCGGCGTCGACGTGCGGATCGTGCCACTCGGCCAGGGACCGGTCTTCCAGAACCTCGAGACGGGGCTCGGCCGGGTGCAGACGTGCGTCGAGCCGGGCGAGACGCTGCCGGTCGTTGCGCTTCCACCGGCGTGGGCGGATGTCCCGGCCTGGATGGTCGTCCCTGTTGCCGACGAGATCGGCCCGGGATGGGCCGCTGCGATCCCGGCGGGTGTCCGACTGGTGCTCGGCTGGCAGGGTCTCCTGCGGACGCTCGTGGCGGGCAGGCGGAGCGGGCGCAAGCTGCCGAGCCGGGGTCCGCTGGTGGAGCGGGCCGACCTGATCGGCGTGAGCCGGGCGGATCTCGCCCCGGAAACGTCATTTGACGAGCTGAATGCCGTCCTCCGGCCGGGCACCCGGCTGGTGGTGACCAATGGGCTCGACGGCGGCATCGCATTCGAGGCGGGTGACCGCGGCCCAGCGGACCAGGTCGCCTACCGGGCCGTGCCATCGACCCAGGCGGACCCGACGGGCGCCGGTGACGTCTTGCTGGCCGCGCTCGTCGCCGCCTGGCTCGACCGTGGTGCGCCGCCAGACGAACCGGGACCAACCGCCGACGACCTACGCTGGGCGGCAGCGGCGGCCGGGCTGGTTGTCGAGGGCGTCGGCCTGCCGGCCGTCCCCGATCGGGCCTCTGTCCTGGCCCGACTCGCCCTGATCGCCAGCAAGGAGTAGCCCCAGTGGCCGTGACCGCGCTTGATCCGAAGACCGCCCTGGTCGTCATCGACCTCCAGCAGGGGATCGTTGGGCTGCCCACCGCCCAGCCCGCCGGAGCGGTGATCCAGCAGGCCGCCGCACTGGCCGACGCATTTCGCCACCACGGCCTGCCGGTCGTGCTGGTCAATGTCGATGGTGGAGCGCCGGGCCGGACCGAACAGGCGCGCCGCGGTGAGCGGCCGGCCGATTGGACGGTCCTGGTCTCCGAGCTCAACCCGCAGCCGACCGACCACACCGTCACGAAGCGAACCTGGGGCGCCTTCACCAATACGGACCTCGACGAGTATCTGAAGGGGCTCGGGGTTAGCCAGGTCGTGATCGTCGGCATTGCCACCAGCGCCGGGGTCGAATCGACCGCGCGCCAGGCCCATGAGCATGGCTTCAACGTGACCCTCGCGGTCGACGCCATGACCGACATGAACCCCGACGCTCACTTCAACAGCGTCACCCGGATCTTCCCGAGGCTGGGCGAGACCGGCACGACCGCTGAGATCCTCAGCCTCCTCGAGGCGACGCGCAGCTGATCGGGCGCGGTATCAAGTGCGTGCGGCGGTCAAGCCGGCAATTCGCCGGAGTCGGCGACCCAGCCGGACGCGCCGCCGGCCGAGATCCGCCTCGACCGTGCGCAGGGGCCGCCCGAGCAGGCGCGAGCGCTGGGCGAGCCGGTCGGCGGCGGCGCAGGCACCCAATGCCCCGGCGGGATCGCGCTCGCGATGCTCGAGGCACTTGGCGACCTCGATCCAGGCCAGGGCGGCGTCGGGACCGCCGGCATGGGCGACGTCCCGCCACGCTTCAAGCGCTTCCCGGTGACGCCCGAGCCGGCGCAGCAGGCGGGCCCGCTCGATGATCATCTCGAGCCGGGCCGGACTGGCAAGCTCCGGGCCGGTCGCATCGGCTCGCTGGGTCAGGATCGTCGTCCACGAGCGCCGGATCGGCCTCATCGCGGCCACCGGCATCGGTCGCGTTGGCCCTTCCAGGGCGGCGTCCAGGCAGTCGAGGGCATCCCGATCGCGGCGAGTCCGCCGATACGCTCGGGCGAGGCCGAAGAGGTCGCCGGCCGGTGCCGATCGGCGATCGCTCGAGGCGCCGAGGTGGCGGTCGGCGTGGGCCATCAACCGGGCAAGCGATCGGACATCCTCGTGGTTGTGCCGGACGACCTCGGCGATTGGCTCGACCGGCCCGCCGCGGAGCATCTCGAGGTAGCGACCGGGGATCTCCCAGCCCTCGATGTCGTGGCCGCGCCGCTCTCCGAGCAGCTCGGTCTCGACGGTCTTGAGCCGCGCGTCGGTCAGGCGGTGCCGGAAGACCCGCCGCACGAACGGGAGCAGGTCGAGATGACCCGCCAGTGGCGGCGGAGAACGCCGGTTCAACCGGAATCGTGCAACGAGCAGTGGCCAGTCGAAGCTTCGTCCGTTGTAGGTAACCAGCCATCCGCTCGCGGGGAGCAGCTCGGCGAGGGCGTCGAGCATCCCGGGCTCGCCGGCCTGGTCGGGCAGCAGGAGCTGGACCTGCCGGAACTGATCACCGTCCCACCAGCCGAGCCCGATCAGGAACGCGACGGTCCCGGCGCCGGTCGCCAGCCCGGTCGTTTCGGTGTCGAGGCAGATTAGTGGCACATCCGGTCTTGGATGGTCCGGCAGCCCGGCGATCCGATCCCGGTCAATCGGCAGCCTGATCGACTCAGGCTCGATCCGCACGTGGCCGCCGCCGTCGCCCCTGATCCAGGTTCCATCGAGTGCGGCTGCCAGGCGTTCGGCGCGCGACTCGGCGGATCTGGCCAGCTCGGCCCATGGCCGCCCCGCTTCCGGTCCGTCGCGCGACGAGCCGGGCGCGCCGTGGCGTTCGAGCCGGAGGCGTTCGAGCCGTCGCTCGAGGATCCCGATGTCGCCCATCGGGCGAGGCAGGACCATGTCTGCCGTCACGCGGCGACCACCGTGACCGGCGCTCCGAGGACCGTGAGCAGCCGCAGGGCAAGCGCCCGGGCATTGACCCCCGGTTCGAGGCGCGGACCGGTGCACGACGGACAACCTTCGTCGCAGGCGCATCCGGCGATGAGATCGGCCGCGCCCGCAATGAGCTCTTCGGTCCGTCCGAACAGGCGCTCGGCCAGGCCCACCCCGCCGGGCACGGTCTCATACAGGTAGATCGTGGGTGCCCCGTGATGGGGTGAGCGAACCTGGCAGACCAGGCCGAGGTCGGTCGGGGCGACCATCAGCAGGAAGCTGGCGACGGCCTGCAGCGCCCGACCGGCGCCGACGAGCGCCACGTCGAGCTCATCACGCCGCCAGGTGCCGCCCGGACCGCCGGCCACGATCGCCGGATCGACGGTCAGCCAGGCGGCGGTTGTCTGGAGCTCGATCTCGGGCAGGTGGATCCGGCCCCAGCCGAGGTTCTCGTTGGTCAGGAACTTGAGCTTCTTGTAGATCGTGGCCAGGCTGGCGACCATCACCTCGCCGTGCTCGCGGGTGCCACCGGGCAGGGGCGCCGAGCCGAATGTATCGAGCGGCTTGAGGGTGACCGCCACGTCGGCCTGGGTGTAGTGATCCACGTCGACCCGCCGGACATAGGCCTTCCGCTCATCCCAGTCGAGCCGATCGACGTGGAACTGGGCCGACTCATGGAGGTAGATCGCATCCTCGTGGACGACGGTCTGGGCGCCGAACAGGTCCACCTCGCCGATCGCCCGGGGGCGATCCGGGGTGGTGTCGATGATCACGACGTTCTCGCTGGCGGCCGTCCGCAGCGAGATGGCCGAGGCCGGGAAGTTCTCGCTCGACCAGTACCAGCGTCCGTCGCCGGCCTGCCGGACGTGATGCTCCTCGGCGAGGAAGGCCAGCAGGTCATCGGCCGGGCCGGGACCAAACGTCTCGCCGGGCTGGAAGGGCAGCTCGAACGTAGCCGCCTTGAGATGGGCGAGCAGGATGTGCAGATTGTCCGGGTCGAGGCGGGCCTCCTCGGGCGTGCCCGCCAGCAGGAACTCGGGGTGGTGGATCACGTACTGGTCGACGGGCGAGCCGCTGGCGATCACGACGGCCACGCTCACCCCGCTCCGCCGGCCGGCCCGGCCGATCTGCTGCCAGGTGCCGGCGACCGAGCCGGGATAGCCGGCGATGATCGCCGCGTCGAGGCGGCCGATGTCGACGCCCAGCTCGAGCGCGTTGGTGCTGACCACGCCGAGGACCTCGCCGCTCCGCAGGCCCTGCTCGATCGAGCGGCGTTCGGTGGGCAGGTAGCCGCCGCGATAGCCGCGGACCCGCGAGCGTGGTCCGGCATGCTCGCGGAGCGCCTCGCGCAGCCCGGTCAGGAGCAGCTCGACCGCGGTCCGCGAACGACCGAAGACGATCGTCTGGCGGCCGGCGCGCAGGAACGGCAGGGCCCACCGATTGGCCAGGGTGAGGGCCGAACCGCGGGCGCCGGTCGCGCCGTCCAGCAGCGGGGGGTCGACGAGGAGGAGGTGGCGTTCGCCGGACGGCGCTCCGTTCCGGTCGATCAGCTCCGGCGTCCGGCCAGTGAGGGCACAGGCGAGCTCGAGGGGATTGCCAATCGTCGCCGAGCAGCACACGATCACCGGCTTGGAGCCGTAGTGGGCACACAGCCGGAGGAGCCGGCGGAGGACGTTGGCGACGTGGCTGCCGAACACGCCGCGATAGGTGTGGAGCTCGTCGACGACGATCACCTGGAGCTGCTCGAAGAGCTGGAACCACTTCGTGTGGTGGGGCAGGATCGCCGCGTGGAGCATGTCCGGATTGGTGACGACGACCTGGCCCGCGGTCCGGATCGCCGACCGGATCGGGGCCGGCGTGTCGCCGTCGTAGGTCGCCGCCGCCACGTCGAGCCCGGACAGCCGGGCCAGCGTGCTGAACTCGGCCACCTGGTCCTGGCCGAGGGCCTTGGTCGGGAAGAGGAAGAGGGCCCGCGCCGATCGATCGGCCGCCAGCGCCTGGAGGACGGGCAGGGTGTAGCACAGGGACTTGCCCGAGGCCGTGGGGGTCACCACGACCACGTCACGACCGGCGTGGATAGCCTCGATCGCCTCCGCCTGGTGGGTGTACAGCTCCGTGATCCCGCGCTGCTCCAGGCCGGCCCGAATCCGCGGATCGAGCCAGTCGGGCAGGGGGGCCGTCCGGGCGGCCCGGGCCGGAATCAGCTCGTGGTGGACGACCCCCCGGGCGATCGACGGCTCGGCCAGCAGGTCGTCCAGGACGGCGCCCACGGTGGCCGGTGCGTAGGTCCGCAAAGTCAGCCTCCAAACCGAACGTCCGTGCGAAATGTGCCCGGAGTCTAGCAGGCAGGCTGACGCCCTGCCGCGCCAGCTTGGCTGTCACGGACCGTGGTTCCAGGTTTGACATGTCAGCTGCGGGTAGCTACGCTGCCCCGAATGACCGGCCGGCGAGACGACCCGCGCGACTCCGCCGACGGACCGGTGGACTCCTTCGAAGCTGTCGCCGACGACGGGCCCAGCATGCTCGACCGCGGGCGCGACCTGGCCGGCCTGTCGGTGGCCGGGATCACCCGTCGCAGGATCGCAGTCCTGATGGCCGCCCTGCTGTCGGCCTGGATCGTTCTGGCCCTGTCCCGCCAGGTTGGGGAGGCGGCCGACGCGACCAGTCGGGCGAACGAGCTGGCCCGCCAGAACCAGGCCCTCAGCGCCCAGATCGAGACCCTGACCGAGGAGCGGGCGCTGATCCAGGACCAGGCCTACATCGAGATCGAGGCCCGGGCGCACGGCCTGGGTGGCCGCCAGGAGCATGCATTCATTCTTGCCCCGGGCGCGTCACCCCTGCCGGCCGACGCCCCGGGAAGCGCCTCAGCCGCCCTCGGTGCGACCGAGCAGGGCAGCGCGCCGATCGATGCCTGGCTCGACCTCCTCTTCGGGGCCGGCCACTCGCCCCACTGACGGACCGTCGCTGAACGGGGCAAGGACGGCCAGCAGCGCGACCCAGCCCGACAGGTACAGCGACGGGGTCCCGATGATCGAGACCACGACCGCTACCGTGAATGACCAGCGCGGCCAGCGGCCGAGGACCAAGGCCAGCAGCGCCCCACCGACCAGGGTTGCCTCGGACAGCCAGCCGATCCCCGTCAGGCCGGACAGGCTGGCCGTCGACGGCGCCGTCGTGCGAGCCACGTCCAGGTAGTCGACGAACGAGCTCCAGCCGGCGCCAATGACGCTGATCGCCAGGATCACGGCCACCGTCAGCGCCGCGGCGCTGACGGCCCGCCACTGCCGGGTTCCGAGCAGCCAGCCGCCGAGGCTGGCCGGCGACAGCTTCGTGACCGCCATCAAGCCCACGGCCACTCCTGCGAGCTCGCGCCCGCGGAGCTTCCAGGCGAGGACCATCAGCGCCGGGAAGAAGGCCGCCACGTTGCCGGCGGCGAGCTGCTCACCGATCGCCGGGGCGAGGANNCACCGCCAGCCAGCAGGCGACCATCCAGGCCGCGAAGCCGAACGGCAGGAGCACGATCGGCCGCCAGATCACCGCGATCGGCGGTGGCGACAGGAGCGGCGCTGTCACGCCCTGGACGAAGAGGACCGGCGGGTCGCCGGGTGCCAGGTGATACAGCTCGTGGCCGACGTTCAGGCGGACGGCGGCGGCCTGGTACCAGAGGGCGTCCTGGAACGGCTTGGCCAGGCTGGTCGCGGTCGACATGAAGCTGAGGTATTCGGCAGCGATGAACAGTCCGAGGACGCAGGGCACAAGCGCGACGAGGACGCGCAGTCGCCTCGACTGCGGGGCAGCGAAGACCGGGCTGAGGCGCATGCGTCGGACTATCCGCGCCCAGCTTCGCCTCGGCAAGCCCCCACCCGGCTGCCCCGGAGCGGTACCCACGGATGGTGGGCCCTGCGCAGGCGAGCATCCCAGGCGGTCATGCGAAGGGTTTGCGATCGGTTTGCGATCGGCCCCGGCCAAGGTTGGGTCGACGGTCCTCGCGCTGGCGGCACGCAAGCCAGGCACGAGCGACCGGTACGCAACCGGAACGTTGTGGCCAGCACATACAACCAAGCGATTGGAGTCCCATGTTGATCCGACGTTTCGTGCCAGCCGGGCTGTCGATCGCCTTGACCGTGGCCCTGGCCGCCTGTTCCGGCGGTGGGGCCGGGATTCCCTCGAGCGGCGGCGATGGGGGGTCCGGCGCCCCGGCGCCGGGCGGCAACCGGGGATGCGAGCTCGACGCCCGGTGCCGTCTCGAGTAGCGCCGCCACTGGGCATCTGGGCGACAAGCTGACCTTTGATGGCGGCTCGCCCGGCGAGGCCTTCGACGCGACGCTGGTCAAGGTCTTTGATCCCGCCACCCCGACGTCCGCCTCCACGCAGCCCCTGCCGTCCGGCGCCCAGTGGGTCGGCGTCGAGATCACCATCGACAACCACTCGTCACAGGCCACGGTGGTCCTCAACGGCCACTAGGCTTCCGGTGGGTGCGTGGCATTCGGCCGACCAGATGGGGTACCATCCCCGACCGGAGCTGTCCGTGGCGGAGTAGCTCAGTGGTAGAGCAGGGGACTCATAAGCCCTTGGTCGCAAGTTCAACTCTTGCCTCCGCTACCAATCCCTTCATTTCGAAAGGGTAGGCGCGTGGCCCGGTTCGTCGCCGCTCCGGCGCATGACCGTCGCCATCTGTACCTCTGTCTTAGCTCGCATGCTTCTACCGCGGATGAAGCTGCCAGACCCGTTGGAGCTCGCCATCGCGGCGGCTCACGCACGCCTGAGCGGTGAGACGGCTGGCGGGAATCCCGCGCAACACGGCCCATCCGGCGTGGCCCGTGACCCGTACTAGTAGGTGTCCGGCGGTCGCCGAGTGGCCTGCGGGCGCTGATCGAGGCGGACGGTATACTCAGTTCGAGGTCGGCGCTCGGTCGTCGGCCGAATGACTCGGAGGCTCCTCGTTGAACGCTAAATTCGCCCGCAACGGGATCGTGATGCTGGTCCTCGTTGTGGGGACCCTCGTGCTCCTGTGGCAGCTCCTCGGACAGACCACATCCGCCAGCAACACCGCCTATTCCCAGTTCCTGGCCAATGTCCAGGCGAACGAAGTCCAGAACGTCACCCAGGAACAGTCGGACCTGACCGTGACCCCCAAGGGTGGCGGCCCGACCTACACGGTGACCGTCCCGCCGATCCTGACCAACGTCCTCCAGGACATGCAGGCCGCGGCCAAGGCCGGCGGCGTCAGCTTGCCATCCGACGTGTTCACGGCCAAGGACGCGCCAGACACCTCGTGGATCGGCCTGCTGGTGACCACCGCCCTGCCCCTGATCCTGATCGTCGGCTTCATCCTGTTCATGATGCGCCAGGCCCAGGGGACCAATAACCAGGCGCTCAGCTTCGGCAAGAGCCGGGCCCGGATGTTCCTGGGCAACAAGACCGTCGTTACCTTTGCCGACGTGGCCGGGGTCGACGAGGCCAAGATGGAGCTTCAGGAAGTCGTCGAGTTCCTGAAATATCCCGAGAAGTTCAATTCCCTCGGCGCGCGAATCCCGCGCGGCGTGCTCCTCGTCGGACCTCCCGGCACGGGCAAGACGCTGATGGCCCGGGCGGTCGCCGGCGAGGCCGGGGTGCCCTTCTTCAGCATCTCCGGCTCGGAGTTCGTCGAGATGTTCGTGGGCGTCGGAGCCAGCCGGGTGCGCGACCTGTTCGACCAGGCCAAGCGCAATTCGCCGTGCATCGTCTTCGTCGACGAGATCGACGCCGTCGGCCGCCAGCGCGGCGCCGGCCT
>PNAZ01000125.1 GCA_003169655.1 Chloroflexota bacterium | reverse complement strand
GGCAAGCTTGACCCGGTCAATCCGGTCGTCCCAGGAGCGGCTCCACATCCTCCGAGCGGGCTTGCGACGATGACCGTGGTGGTCGGCTTCGGCGGGTTGGTTGGCAGCCTCGTGGTCCTCGGCTCGGTGGCCGAAGGCGTGCGCAGCCAGGAAGTCTTTGCGCTCGATGCCTGGGCGACGCCGTTTCTTCACGGGATTGCGTCGCCGCAACTCGATGCGCTCATGAATGGCCTGACGGATCTGGGCACGAGCCTGATCATCATTCCGATCCTCGTGGTGGCCGTTGCGGCGCTGGTCTGGAAGCGTCGCTATGGCCTGGCTGTCTTTCTGGGCGTGGCCATTGGAGGAAGCGTGGTACTCCAGGGGACGATGAAGGTCTTCTTCGCGCGCCCCCGCCCGCAGCTGGCCTGGGCCACGGTGCTACCTGACGGCAGCTTCCCGAGCGGCCACACGATGAATTCGGTCATTTTCTACGGCGCACTCGCGTTGATCCTGTGGTCGATCTGGGGGCGTCGGATCGGTTTGGTCGCGTTAGGTGCAACCGCCCTGCTCGCGTTCGGTGTGGGAGTCAGCCGGATCTATCTCGGCTACCACTACTTCACCGATGTCGTCGGAGGAATCCTGGCCGGGATCGCCTGGCTAATCGTGGTCGGGGCCGCGTTCCGGGCCCGCCCGACCTGGCGAACGTGGCGCACCCGGAGTGNNGCGAGGTTCGGCGCCAGCTCCGGGAGGCCGGCTGGAAGGTTGACGCCAAGACGGTCGTCCGGAAGGCCCAGCTTCAGCGTGCTGCCGAGAAGGCCGTCAAGGCGGGCTACGACATCGTAGTTGCGGTGGGTGGCGACGGCGCTGTGGGTCGAGTCGCTTCCGGGCTGGCCGAGACGCGGACGAGCTTGGGCATCATTCCGACTGGCACCGGCAACCTCCTGGCGGGCAATCTCAAGATCCCCCATGGCACGGCGGAGGCTGTCCAAACGATCCTATCGGGCCGCAAGAGACGCATCGATCTGGGCCGCGTCACGGTCGATGGCGAGGAGCACGATTTCACGGTCGCGTGCGGGATCGGATTCGACGCGGATGTCATCGAGGCAACCGGAACGGGACAGAAGCTCCGCTGGGGCAAGCTCGCTTATCTCGCCAATGTCCTGGGGCAGACCGGGAGCATCACCAATGTCCCCCACGTGATCACCCTTGACGGGACGGTGACGGAGCTCGACGCAGCCCAGGTCTTCGTGGCGAACTTTGGCAAGATGCTGCCGATGGTCGAGCCCCGCCGGGCGATCAAGGCCGACGACGGCCTGCTCGATGTCATCATCGTGCGCGCTTCGGGGCCGGTCCCAGGGCTCCTGGCCAGCTGGGAAGCGATGTGGCAGACCGATCTAGGCGAGAGCTCGGGCGGCCATGTCTTTCGGGCGCAGGCGCGCGAGGTGACGATCGAGACAAAGCCGAATCGGCTCGTCGAAGCCGATGGCAGTTCGCTGGGGAGTACGCCCATCACCGCCACGATCAGGCCACGCGCCCTGCGGGTGATCGTGCCCGACAAATAACTCCAACCTAGGCTCCCGACGTCTACGTCCACCCGATCCCGCACGTGCGCTCAAACTGGCGCGAGGTTGCAATGCTTCGGCCGTCCACGAGTGGCCGGAGGCGGCATGTGATTTGGCATCGTCGATTGAAGCGCCGAACGCGCCACCCAAAGTAGGAGTCGACGATGACCGAGGAACGTAGAACTGTCACAACCGAGACGACGACTGGAGCGCCCGCGAGCACGAGCCAGACCCTCGAGAAGGGGGTGAATCACGGTGACGAAGAGGCCGGCGGCGCCATCGAAGGCGCAGTCGGAGGGGCCGTCGTGGGTGCCGTCGTTGGAGGACCCGTGGGAGCGGTCGTCGGTGGGGCGATTGGCGCGGCCTCGGGTGCGACGGTCGGTGCACTTGACGACAAGCGCAAGGACGAGACGGTCGTCGTTACGAAGGAAGAGAAGACCTGGTAGCCCGACCACTACCAAGACCGTGACCCGCTGCGCTCACGCGTGGCGGGTCACGCCCGTCATTCGTGACGCAGCAGGCTGCGCGGCTAAGTCGCCTCAGCCCTGGTTGGGGATCGCTCGTCTCGCTCGAGGCCGGCGGTCAACAAGGGGTAGGACGGCGGATCGCGGAGGCTTCGGGCCATGAGCAACGAGCGTCCCAGGGTCATCGTCGTCAATCGTGGCGATGGCCACGGTTGCATCATCACGCTCATCCTGTTGATCATCGCCTGGCCCTTGGCCATCCTGTATTGGCTGGCTCGGCTTCTGGTTTGGGCCCTGCGGACCATCCTCGACTTGCTGACGCTCGGGTTCCTGCGCAAGCGGCGGTAGGCGGCCGCACGAAACCCAAGCCGATCAGCTGATGGCGCCCCGCGTGTTTGTCTGGGACAATTAGACCGACGGGGCGATGACCGCCCCCGGCACAAGGAACCATCATCGATGTTTCAGTCTCAGCCGCCCGTGATCTACATTTCGCAGCGCCATAGCCTCTTCCATGGCCCGCTGACCCTCTTGCTCGTCCTGTGGGCGATTGCCCTGCCGGCCCTACTGCTTCTCCTCACGACGCTCGGCCCGATCGGCTGGCTCGTGGGGGCCGGTGCGGCGGTCCTCCTCGCGCTGCCCTGGCTCGTGGGCCTCGGCATCCTCTGGTTCCTGCGCCACATCGCTTAACGGCATCTGCATTTTCATTCCAGAGATCTGCCCGGACGATCCGACCGCCGCCGCGTGACAGCGCCTCCAGGTCCAGTGGCCGCCGATCTCGCGCTCATCGCCAGATCGGGATCCCGGGCGCAGATCGTTGTCTCCGTCGCGCTACGGCTCGAAAGGTTCGCGCAGGCGCTCCGTCTCGGCATCGATGATCCGGATGCAGCCACACGATCTCTTCAAGAGCCCGTCACGGTCGGCAATGCTGATTTGTCCGCGTGAGTAGCTGACCAGACCCGCGTCCTTGAATTGACGCATCGCGACCGACAGGGCCGGCCGCTGGGCGCCGATCATCTGGGCCAGAAACTCCTGAGTCACCCGGAAGGGAGCCTCCTCGACGCGATCGTCGACTTGCAGCAACCAACGCGCCGCCCGCTGGTCCAATCGGTGGCTGCGGTTGCAGAGGATCAACTGGGCCATCGTGACCATCACGACCTGGACGTGCGCCTGCAGGAGCCCGATGAGCCGACCGCCACGCTCGAGCTCGGCACGGAGGAGCTCCGATCGGAGCCGCACGCCCGTCAGGGGCACCTGCACGATCGTCCGCATCGGCGTCTGGCCGGTGCCCAGAAACACCGCCAGTCCGGTCATCCCCTCTCGGCCGATCATCGCCGTGTCGACCGTTTCCCCGCCCGCATCGATGGCGAGAATCGAGGCGACCCCACTCGTCGGGAAGTACACGAACTTGATCGGTTCGTTGGCCCCTTCGAGCTCGGTTGGACGGGCGAGGTGGACAGGTTCAAGCGCCGCTGCGATCCGCTCGAACTCGTCATCCCGGAGTGCACCGAGGAGATGATTCTGCCGCGGGTCGATCCCCTGAGTCGAGCTCGTCATGTTTGCATCCATCGCTGATGAAGCCCCTATGTCCGATGAAGTACAGACGACGCAGGCCAACAAATGGCACTGTCCGATTGGCTAACTTATGTCGGGGCCGTTACAGATGGCCCGGGCTGTGCTTCGATCGGGAGGCGAATGGCAGAACGTGGTCAGCGAGCGCGATCCAGAGGAGGCCGAGGAATCCACGGCCGATCGGCTTGAGGACTGGCGCCATGCCGAGCGGGATGCCGCGGCCCAGAAGCAGAGCTCTGGGCTGGGGCGATTGGCGCGCCAGGTTGCGGACCGCGCCCGTGACCTCTTCCATCTGCGCGAGGACGAGGCTCGCGAGGATGAGGCGGAGCGCCGGGCGGCTCATCCCCGCGAGCCATTGGACCGTCGCTAGGCGCAGCTCGGCTCTGGCCGCCCGCCGATTGGCTTGATGACGCCCTTCGTCTTGCGACACCCGACGCGTCAAGATCGCATCGGTCCGAGGTGCTGGCCGGACCCTGATCTGGTCACGCTGACCGGGGAAGCACCTCGGGGCGCTGCAGCGCGCTGATCATCTCGTCGGAGATCGCCGCCGGTCGAGCCATCAGGAAGCCCTGGCCGAACTCGACACCCAGGGACTTCAACGTGTCGAACTCGGCCCGGGTCTCGATCCCCTCGGCGATCAAGGAGATCCGGGCCTGCAGGGCGAAGTGGACGAGCCCGGCGACCAACGCCTGCCGCGCGGGATCAGCGTCCACGCCACGGACGAGGCCGATGTCGAGCTTGACCCACGCCGGAGACGTCTCGAGGATGTGGCGCAGGCTCGAGAAGCCGGCGCCCGCGTCGTCGATCGCGAGAGACACGCCTGACCCGAGGCTCTTCAAGCTCGTGGTCAGGGCGCCGTATTCGAGGACGGCCTCGTGCTCCGAGAGTTCGAGCACGATCTGTCGCTGGCAGCCCGCAAGCAGTCGCTGGAGGGTCGTCGTGTCAGCCAGCAACCCAGGAGACACGTTGACGCTCAGCCAACAATCGAGTGGTAGCCGTTCGGCGGCTGCGAGGGCGACGGTCAGCGTCGCGATCTCCAGCTCCTGCAAGCGCCCGAGCAGCTGAGCCTGGCCAAAGACCTCCTCCGGCCCCGCTCCGATGAAGCGGGTCAGGGCTTCGAGGCCGACGACGTGGCCCGTTGCGAGGTCGCAGACCGGCCGGAAGACCGGCGCGAACGCCCGGTTGGCCAGAATCCCGTCGAGCCGCACGCGCGCCGCGGAGGTCGCGTCGACGTGCTCGAAGCCGGGGCCGAGAAGCGGTCCGGCCAGCTCGCCGACCTCGATCAGGACCGCCAGGCGATCCGCCAGGGTGGCCAGGCTCTCTTCAGCGCCGCGGGCTTCGGACACGACCAGAAGCCCGATCGTTCGACCGTCGTGTCCGATCGGAATGTACGCGGCCGCGGTGATTCCGTTGGCGGTGATTCGGGTTCCGTACGCGCCATCCTCGGGACGCGCGGCCCAGCGAGTCAGCCACGGACCGTCGGTCGCCTTCCCCCGGAGGAGCTCATTGCGCGTCTCGGGCAAGATCTCGCCGACCGTCAACCCGTTCGGCGACATCCGATTGAGAGCCGCGACCACGACCGTCTCATCGAGGCTCGTGAAACGCAGGATCACCACGGACTCGAACTCGATCCAGGAACCCAGGAGCTGCACGATTTCCGCCGCGGTCGCCTCGGGTGACTCGAGCGGAAGGAGCGCCGACACCGCGTGGACGATCGCCCGGCGGTCGGCGTGATAGCGCTGCATCCCGTTGCGGATCAGCCAGGCCAGGAACGCCTCACCGGCGAGGCAGGCCGGCGGCAGGAGGATGGCGCCCGTCGGGCCGGCCTCGATCCAGCCACCGGCGACCACCGCGACGCAGCTCGCCACGACCCACGGAATCAGGACCGAACGCGGCTCGGTGAACGCGACGACCATCGCCAGCGTCCCGGCGATCATTGCCGGGATGGCCGGCTGGAACTCGGCCTGCTCGCCATTCCAGCCTGCCATGGCCAGGACGAGAAACGTCGCCGGGGTCGTGGCCAGCACGATCCTCAGTTGCTGGGGCCCGGTCAGCCGGTGGCCAAGGCGGTTCAGCGCGATCGCCAGGCCGACCTGGGTCAGGGCAAGGGCCAGGAGGACGAGATAGAGACCTTCGTTTCCTCGGCGGAGGGCGATTCCCACGAGGAGGAACAGGCCGACGATCGCGACGGCGGCGGGCAGCAGATCGCGGCGGATGAAATGCAGCCCGGCTGGATCCTCGACCCAGCCCGGCGGTGAATTCGGCATGCGCAACGGTCCCCCTGCTGGTCACAGGTTGCGCCGTTCAACTGGCAGCGTCCCTAGGCTGTTTCGCTCAGCCGCGTCGAGCCTCAAGTCCTACGTCGACACGCTGGGACGCAAAGGAGTAGCCGAGGTCGTCGCCCGATGTTCCGATCGAACGTCAGGCCTGGTCTCCCTGGCCAAACCAGGCTGATACCTCTGGTCGATCGGGATCGTAGCGAACGACCCCGTTCACGAGCGGCAGGTCGCAGCGTTCGTCCGGAATGGCGGGACGAACCGCGAGATTGCCCAGGCCCTCTTCGTGTCCGAGAAGGCTGTGGAATATCACCTGGGTAACGCGTACCGAAAGCTCGGCGTCCGATCGAGAACAGAACTGGCCGTGCTCCTGGAACGCCACCCCGAGTAAGGCCTGGTTTACCCCTGACCGCGATCTTCCTCGGGGCGTTCTGCGCCTACTGGCCCTCGGAATCTCCCGGGGCCGCGTTCCAGATCGTTGAGGCCTGGATCGCCGGGACCGCCTCGCTCGCGACGGCCGAATCGGCTTCCGCCGGGACAGGCGTCTGCGCGTCGTCCGACTCCGTCGGGCTGGCCGCCGGCTGACCGCCCAGCAGGCCCGACGGACCGGGCCGTCCGACCGGGATCCCCAATCCGCTGAGAATGCCGACGCGCTGCTTGACCGCCTCTGGATCCATGACCGGCACGAGCTCGCGCTCCAGCTCGAACCGGCCAAGGCCGTCTGCATGCTCCTCATCGCCCATCGGGTCGCCGTCGGTCGCCGAGCCCTGCTCGATCTCGCGCATCGCGCGGGCGCGAGCGTCGCCCCTCACGGAGTCAAGATCGGGCAGGTCCGGCAGCGTGCCGGCGAGGCGGGCGATCACGCTTGGATCCTGCTCCTCGGCGAGGCCCCCGAAGAACGTGTCGAGCGAGGCACGATAGCCCTCGACCGCGGTGTGGACCGACTGGACTTCGGCATCGATCAGCGAGCCGTGATGGGTGAGCGAATCCTCGAGGCCCTGCCGGCGATCCTCGATCTGGTGGTCGGCTGCCTCGCGGAGCTGCTTGACCTGGTCGTCATACCAGGCGTTGACCAGGGCCACGTCCTCGTCGGCGTGCTTGCGCAGCTGGCTGGCCTCGGCCGCTGCCCGGACGTGGATCTTGTCGACCTGGACCGTCTCCTCGTCGCCAACCCCGGCGTCGATCCGCTCACGCTCCTTGTCGGCGACGACCTGCATCGCGCGAGCCATCTCGGACTTGAACGAGAAGAGCGGGGTCGGTCGACGAACGATCGCCGGGATGTCCTCGTCGACGGACTCGGCGGGTTCGCCTGGGTCGGTCGAATCCTCTGCCGGCGCGCCTTCGAGCGCATCGGGCGCGTGCCCGCCGGCGACCAACACAGGAGCCTCGTTCGATTGAGCCGAATCGTCGGCGTCGTCGTTCGAGCCGAGGTCTTCCGGAAGGTCAGGGTACATTCGAACTATCCTCAGGGGGGGGCCGAAAGTACTCCCGCGAGCCCATTTATGACAATCAGGACGGAATGATTCCGTTGCCAGTAGGAAACGGGCAGGGCCCATGGATGACCGCGCATTCGTCCATGCTTCGAGCATGTCGGAGACGCTCGAGGAGATCGTCGGCTACCTGATCGGGGATCGCTACGGGCCGGCTGAGCTGCCGGTTGACGTCGGCCCGTGGTTGACGGCCGGCGGGCCGGCGGCCCTGTCCGCCGCGTTCCTGATCGCCCTCGGGGGTCCGGATCACCCGTTGGCTGATCGCGCGCGGGCCATCCTCGAGGCGCCACCCGACGGCGCGCCCGCCGAGCTGGTTGAGCTGCTGCGCGCCGGGGTCGAGGCGGTCCGCCGGGAGATCGCGGAGCGCGCGGCAGCCGATCCGGCATTCGCCCGGACGCTGACCGCCGCCGCGGCGGTCCTGGCCGACCCAGAACCGGATCCGGGCGCGGCGACGGAGGCGACCTGGTCGGTCCTCTATCCGGAGGCGGTCGGGCTGCTGGCGAACGTCGAAGGCTCGGTCGCCACCCTCCGTCGGCGGCGCATCGTCGAGATCGACGAGCTCAATCCAGATCCGATCGTCGACGCGGCCCGGGAGGTCCTCTTCACCTCGAACGTGCTCCTCGGCCTCCCGCTCGAGCCGTCCGAGGGCGGCGATCCCGACCTGGATCCGCTGGTCGTGGCGGCCGTCGCTCGGGCGCGGGCCGCGGACCAGCGCTACTGGTTCGATCACCCAATCCCGATCGGGGTGGCACCGGCCGCCAACGAGCTGCTGCACGGCCTGCGCGGGCTCGACGCGGCGATGCGAGTGGAGCCGCCCGGGTCCGATGGACGGCCGCGCCGCCTGACCTGCCTCCTGTCGGTCTCGGTGACCCATGCCGAGCTGCGGGGCATCGCGCAGCGCTACATCGAGGAGATGGCCGGGGTGCCCGCGCTCGAGCAGGTGGATGTCCTGGTTGCGACCGAAACCGACGTTCGCCTGCTCGTGGCGGAGGTCCTCGAGCCCGCGCTGGCGAGGTTCGGCCCGCCCGCGCCGGACCGGGACGGCGGCGGACTCGACGTCGTGGGGGTCGATGGCGAATACGGCCGCCACTACTCGTTCCTCAAGGCGATCGCGGCAATCTGGCAGGTCCTGGTCGATCCCACCGTCCGGGGCACGTTCAAGATCGACCTCGACCAGGTCTTTCCCCAACCCGAGCTGGTCGCCGAGACGGGCCGGACGGCGCTCGAGCACCTGCAGACCCCGCTGTGGGGTGCCACGGGCCGCGATACGATGGGCCGTCCCGTGGAGCTCGGCCTGCTCGCGGGCGCGCTGGTCAACGCAGATGACATCGGCCGCGGCCTGTTCACCCCGGATGTCCCGCTGCCGGCGGGCCCGAGGCGGCCGTCCGACCACGTCTTCTTCAGCCCGCTGCCCCAGGCGATCTCGACCCGCGCCGAGATGCTCGAGCGCTACGACACGCCGTCACTGGACGGCGTTGCCAGCGCGCTCGAGCGAATCCACGTGACTGGCGGCACGAGCGGGGTCCTGGTCGATGCGCTGCGCCGGCATCGGCCGTTCACGCCGTCGTTCATCGGACGAGCCGAAGACCAGGCCTACGCGCTCTCGGTCCAGGGCCAACCGGGGCCGCGATTGGCGTGCGTCCACGCCGCGGGCCTGGTCATGCGCCACGACAAGGAGGCGTATGCGGGTGCGGCGATCGAAGCCGCCGAGGCCGGCAAGATGGTCGGCGACGACGTCCGGATCCTGGTCTTCTCGGCCTACGCCAGAGCGATCTCCGACAGCGCCGCAGCAGGATTGGCGTCCGGCAGCGCCACGGTCGGGGCGCTCAAGGCCCTGATGGACCCGTTCACCGGCGGATTCATCTCCGAGCTGCCGATCACCACCGTCCTGCTCCGGTTTGCCCTGCGGATCGTCGAGGCGTATGCCGGCGGGCAGCCGGAGCGGGGTCGCGACTACGCGACCCTCGGATCAGGACGCCTGGCCGAGACGCTCCGCTCCATCGCGGATCGAGCGGGATTTCGAGCCTCGATCGAGGGCGAACGCAGGCAATGGCATGCGTTCTACCAGACCCTCGACGGGATCGAAGTGGCCTTGCAGGCGGGCGACCCCGACGCGCTCGCGCTTCGCGACAGTGCCCGCGAGCTGATCGATGGCTGGCGCCTGGCCAAGCCGCCGGGCGCTGGAGCTCGCTGATGACTCGATCGTCATGACACGCGGCTGATCTGGCTGCAGACTCCAGCGACGGCCTGCCGAGCTCCATCGGCCCGCACGCAACGATCGAGCTCGCGGGAGAGTCCCAGGCACATGAGTCAAGCCCACAGGTCAATCGCCAGGGTTGCCATTCGGAGCGTGGTCCTGATCGTGGTCGGCTGGCTCCTGATCATGGTCCTCTTCCCGGCCGCGCTGGTTGCAGCGGGCACGTAGCCCTCAGGGCACTGCGATCAGCGCGATCGCGACCAGGGCCACGAGGATGCCGGCCAGCTGCGACCGGGCCAGTCGCTCCTTGGTGACGATCCGGGCCAGGACCGCGGTCGCCGCTGGATGCTGCGAGGCGATCACGGCGGAGATGCTCAGCGAACCCTGGGTGTTGGCGAGCAGGAAGAACGCCGACCCGAGCACGTCGGTGAGGCCGATCACGGTCAGGATCGGGACAACGCTCCGCGGCGGCCACTGCAGGCCACCGGTAGCGGCCAGGAAGACGAAGGCCAGTCCCAGGCACGTCGTGTGGCTCAACGCGATCGGCCACCAGGTTCCGCCGCCGGCGTCGGCGCTCTGGCCCATGCCGATGAAGAAGCAGCCGGCACCAACCCCCGACAGGATGGCCAGGATGATCCCCTCGCGGGTCAGGACGGCCGGCCCGACCGGCCGGGTCACGAGCACGATCGCGACCAGGGCCAGGCCGATCCCGGTGACGTCGGCGGCTGTCAGCCGATCACCGAAGACCGCCCCGGCGATCACCGGCAGGCCTGCTCCGACGACCGCGGCGATCGAGGCCACCAGGCCCATCGCCCCAGTCGTCAGGGCGCGATAGAGGCACGACAGGGCGACGAACGCGCCGCAACCGGCGAGGGCCGCCCAGGCCAGTGCGGCGACCGGCGGCGTCGGCTCGCGGACCACGACGAGGACGACGATCGCGATGGCCAGTGCCACGGCCTGCGACGGGACGACCGTGGCCAACGGCGTGCTCCGGCGGCTGACGCTGCCGCCGAGGAAGTCGGCGGAGCCCCAGCTCAGGGCGGTTGCCAGCCCGAAGCCAACCCCGGTCGGCGTCACTGGGTCATCGCATTGGATCGCCGGTGTCGAGCATCACGGTCCAGGGATGGGCGGGATCAAGCGAGGGGCAGAAGTTCAGGTGGGCCCGCCGAATCCCAAGGCGAAAGCGGAGGACGGCACCGAGATCGTCCTGGGTGACGAACAGCTCGTCATGGTTCGGGCCGCCGAAGCAGACATTGGTCGGCGTCGGCCAGGATTCCCGGGAGGCTAGGCCGCGCCTTCGACCTCGGCTTCGTTGCCGTCCCGGCCGCCACCGAGCTCGCCGCGCACGGCCGCGGCGCCATGGGCGGTCGACCAGGTGCTGATCGCGGCCGCGAGGGCGACCGAACCCGGCCGGACCGCCAGGCGATCATCCGCACCACGAATGCCGGGCCCCAGCTCGGCCAGCCGGCCGCGATAGGCGGGCTTGTCGCCGTTCGTCCGGGCCGCTGTGGAGTAGACGTCGAAGTAGCCGTCGCTGCACACGACGATGTTCGCCTCAGGCGAAGAGAAAGGGGTTCGAGCCATCGGGAGTTCCGTTCCGGCGCGCGCTTCGGACCGACAAAATAGGAGCCCGGCGCCTGCGACGAGACACCCACCATCGGGCCACGGCGCGATTCCGTCAACCTCGCGCCGGTCCGGCGACCCCTCAGCCGACGATCACCACGTCGAGGTTTCGGGGGCCATGGACGCCCTCCACCCGATCGAGCTCGATGTCACTCGTTGCCGACGGACCGCTGATCCAGGTCAGCGGCCGGTGCGGATCGAGCCGCGCGAGCGCCTCGGCCACCTCGCCCACGACCTGCTCGGCGCGGACGACACAGACGTGTCGATCGGGCAGGAGCGACAGGGCTCGCCGTCCCTGGCCCGGACCGGCGTCGAGCACGATCGTGCCGGTCTCGGCGATGGCGACGGCACAGCCGGTGATCACGGCATCGATCGCGTCGAGCTGGCCGTAGGTCAGCGGCGGGTCATCGGACTGCCGTTCGATCCCCGGCCCGAGCCCGATGAGCCAGTCGGCAGGCAAGCCGGCCGGAATCACCAGGCTGCGGGCTCCGCGCCCCTTCAGCGCCTCGGCGACCGTCGCCGCCAGGTTGCCCGAAGTCGCCCGGTGGACAAGCGCCCGATAGTCGGCGACTCGCTCCGCGAATCGCTCGAGGATGTCGACGTCCGGGCTGAGGCTCGTCAGGTAGTCGCGCGGGATCGCCGCCGGCGGTGGTACAGCCACGGCCCGGATCCGGGCGAGGACCGCGTCACGGGCGGTCTCGCCGGGCGCCCCGCCGGTCACGATTCGCCCCGGCTCGAGCGGCTCCGCCACCAGCGCCGGAACGAGGTCCGGGCCGGGGCCGGCAGGTCGCGCCGGCGGAACCAGGCGCCGAGCAGGCCGGGCAGCGGCAGCCGGCCGATCCTCCCCCGTCGGCCGACGACCCGGCCGGCGCCGCCGGCGACTCGCTCGGCGAGGTCGAGCCGGCCTGGATTCGCGAAGGCCGTGGACAGGGCGCGCATCGCGACCGGCTCCTCGCCGAACGTGCGTGCCCGCCAGCCATGCTGGCGGACCACCTGGGTCCGCAGCTGGATCAGGACCTCGGGGATGTCGATCCGGACCGGGCAGACCTCGAAGCACGCCCCGCACAAGGAGGAGGCATATGGCAGGGACGCCGTCTGCTCGTCGACCGGATGGCGGGCGATCCCCCGCAGCTGGGGGGTTAGGATCGCCCCGATCGGGCCCGGGTAGGGCGAGCCATACGCCCGGCCGCCGACCCGCTCGTAAACCGGGCAGACGTTCAGGCAGGCGCTGCACTTGATGCAGCGCAGCGCCTGCCGGCCGACCTCGTCGAGCAGGACGTCGGTCCGGCCGTTGTCGAGCAGGACCAGGTGGAACGCCTGCGGCCCGTCGCCGGGGGTAACCCCGGTCCACATCGAGGTGTAGGGGTTCATCCGCTCGGCAGTCGACGAACGCGGCAGGAGCTGCAGGAACACCTCCAGGTCGCGCCAGGTGGGCAGCAGCTTCTCGATACCCATCACCGTGACCAGCGTTTCGGGCAGGGTCAGGCACATCCGGCCATTGCCCTCGGACTCGACGACCATCACCGTGCCGGTCTCGGCGATCGCGAAGTTGGCGCCCGAGATCGCGACCTTCGCCCGCAGGAACTTCTCGCGCAGGTGGAGCCGGGCTGCTTCGGCCAGCTCGCGCGGCTCGTTCGACAGGTCGGCCGGCGCGGGCCGGCCGGCGGCGCCCATCTCGGCCCGGAAGATGTCCCGGATCTCGTCCCGGTTGCGATGGATTGCGGGCACCAGGATGTGCGACGGCAGGTCGCGGCCAAGCTGCACGATCAGCTCGGCCAGGTCGGTCTCCCAGGCCTCGATCCCCTCGCGCGCGAGAGCCTCGTTGAGCTCGATCTCCTGGGTCGTCATCGACTTGACCTTGACGACCTCGGTCGCGCCCGCGGCCCGGACGATGCCGGCCACGATCGCGTTCGCCTCGGCGCCATCGCGGGCCCAGTGGACGATCCCGCCGGCGGCCGTGACGTTCGCCTCGAGCTGGGTGAGGAGCTCGGGCCAGCGGGCGATCACGTCGTCCTTGATCGCCGCGCCAGCCAGCCGGAGCGCCTCCCAGTCCGGACGCTCGGCCACCGCCCGGCCGCGTTTCGTGCGGATCGTCGTCGTGGCGTGGCGCAGGTTGCGCCGGAGCTGCTCGTCAGCCAGAGCCGTCCGGGCGGCTTCAGGAAAGGGCGGCGTGCCGGCAAAGGTCGGCAGCGGCTCGCGGCCGGCCGGCGACCCGCTCATCGCGCCGGGCCGGTCGAGGCCAGGATCTCGGCCAGGTGCATGACCCGAACCATGGAGCGCTGGCGCGACAGGAGCCCACCCAGGTGCATCAGGCACGACGTGTCGGCCGAGGCGAGGACCTCGGCCCCCGTGCCGATGAGCGCGCCGATCTTGTCCTCGCCCATCGCCACTGACGTATCGGCGTTCTTGACCGCGAACGTCCCGCCGAAGCCGCAGCATTCGGTCGCGCCGGGCAGCTCGACGAGCTCCAGGCCGCTGACCGCCTCGAGGAGCCGCCGCGGCCGGTCGCCGATCGCCAGGAGGCGGAGCGAGTGGCAGGTCGGGTGGAAGGCGACGCTGTGCGGGAAGACGGCGCCGACGTCGGTCACCCCCAGGACATCGACCAGGAACTCGCTCAGCTCGTACACCCGGGGCGAAACCTCTGCCACCGAGGCGACGAGGCTGGCATCTCCGCTATGCCGTGCGACCGTCTCGTGGTGGTGGCGGACCATCGTGGCGCACGAGGCCGAGGGGCTGACGATCGCGTCGAACCCATCGAACGCCTGGTCGAAGCTCCGGACGAGCGGCACACACTCGTCACGGTAGCCGGTGTTGAAATGGATCTGGCCGCAACAGGTCTGGTCTTCCGGGAACTCGACCTCGTGGCCGAGCCGGTTGAGCAGCCGGACCACCGCTTTGCCGACGTCCGGGTAGAGCAGGTCGTTGAAGCAGGTGATGAACAGGGCGATCTTCATCCAGCGGCCCGACCGAGGACGGCCGCCGAGAGTCTCGGCTCGAAGCGGCGCGGCTCCTGCGTCTGCCGAACGAGATCCCGAAGCGCATCGAGATCGCCCGCCAGGATGCCCGCGGCGCGGGCCTGGACAAGGACGTTGCCGATCGCGGTGGCCTCCACCGGGCCCGCCGCGACGGGCAGCTGGCAGGCGTCCGCGGTGAGCTGGCAGAGGAGCACGTTGCGTGCCCCGCCTCCGACCAGGTGGATCACGTCAACCGGCCGGCCCGACAACCGCATCGCATCCGCGACCGCGCGGGCATAGGCCGCGGCCAGGCTGTCGAGGATGCAGCGGACGATCTCAGCACGGGACGCCGGCACCGGCTGGCCGCTCTCCCGGCAGGCGTCGGCAACCCGGCTGGGCATGTCGCCCGGCGCGAGGAACACGGGCCCGTCCGGGTCGATGACAGGTCCACCGCCACGAATCTCGGCGGCCGCTTCGATCAGGCTGGCAAGATCGGGCGCATAGCCGTCCCGTTCCCAGGTTCGAATCGATTCTTGGAGGAGCCACAGGCCCATCACGTTGCGCAGGTAGCGGACGCGTCCATCCACCCCGACCTCGTTCGTGAAATTCGCCGCCCGGCTCGCCTCGGACAGGACCGGCTTCTCCAGCTCGACCCCGACCAGCGACCACGTGCCGCAGGCGATGTACGCGAACCGGTCGCCGGCCGCGGGAATACCCACGACCGCGGACGCCGTGTCGTGCGACCCGACCAGTGACACGACCGTATTCTCGCCGATCCCTGTCTCGGCCTGGACCGCCGGCCGCAGCGGTCCAACGACCTCGCCGGCACGGCGGGGCGACGGGAAGATGCCCGCCGGGAGGCCCAGTCCCGTGACGAGGTCCTGCGCCCATGACCGGGTCTGCGCATCGAGCAGGCCGGTCGTCGACGCGTTGGTCACCTCGGCCGCAATCACGCCCGTCAGCCAGTAGCCAAGCAGGTCGGGGATCATCACGAAGCTCCCGGCCGCTGCCAGCCGGGCCGAACCACGATCGGCCGCCAGCTGGTAGATCGTATTGATCGGCATGAACTGAATGCCGGTTCGGCTGTACAGCGCCCGCTGCGGAATGGCCTGGTGGACTGCGGTTACGGCCACGATCGATCGCTCATCGCGGTAGTGATACGGATTGCCGAGCAGGATGCCTTCTTCGTCGAGCAGGCCATAGTCGACGCCCCACGAGTCGATCCCGATCCCACGCAGGCCGCCGGGCAGGCGGGCAGCCTGGCCGAGGCCACTGAGGATCTCCTGGTAGAGCCGCTCAACGTCCCAATGGAGCCCATCGGGCAGGGCGACCGGCGTATTGGCGAAGCGGTGCAGCTCGACCAGCTCGAGCGACGTCGGCGACACCTCGGCGACCATCACCCGGCCGCTCGAGGCCCCGAGGTCGACCGCGGCGAAGGCCCCGGAGGTCACCGCAGGAAGGCGGCCGCGACACCGGCGTCGACGGGGATGTGGAGCCCTGTGGTCTGGCTGAGGTCACCACCGGCGAGGGCGAAGACGGCCGCGGCAACGTGCTCTGGCAGGACCTCCCGCTTGAGCAAGGTCCGTTGGGCGTAGAACTCGCCGAGCTTGTCCTCGGCGATGCCGTACGTCCGGGCCCGGTCCGCGCCCCAGCCCTTGGCGAAGATGCCTGAGCCACGGACGACGCCATCCGGATTAATCCCGTTGACCCGGATCCCGAACTGGCCGAGCTCGGCGGCGAGGAGGCGGACCTGGTGGGCCTGGTCGGCCTTCGATGCTCCGTAGGCGATGTTGTTGGGCCCGGCGAAGAACGCGTTCTTGCTGACGATGTAGATCAGGTCGCCGCCCATCCCCTGCTCGATCATCACCCGGGCCGTCTCGCGCGAGAAAAGGAACGAACCGCGGGCCATGACGTCGTGCTGCAGGTTCCAATCGTCGATCGTCGTCTCGAGGAGCGGCTTGGAGATCGACAAGCCGGCGTTGTTGACGACCAGGTCGACGCCGCCGAAGGCCAGCACGGCGGCCTGGATGGCCGCCACGACCTGCGCCTCCTGGGTCACATCCACCTGGACCGCGATCGCCGCGTCGGGGCCACCAAGACCGAAAGCGACGGCCTGGGCACTGGCCAGATCGATATCGGCGATCACAACGCAGGCGCCTTCGGCGGCCAACCGCTGGGCGATCGCCTTGCCGATCCCCGAGCCCGCCCCCGTGACCAGGGCAACCCGGGCCGCCAGGGCCTCGGCCTTGGGCAGCCGCTCGAGTTTGGCCTCCTCCAGCGCCCAGTACTCGATCCGGAACTTCTCGGCCTCCGAGATCGGGGCGTACGTGGACACCGCCTCCGCCCCATGCATCACGTTGATCGCGTTGACGTAGAACTCCGAGGCCACCCGGGCCGTCTGCTTGTTCGGGCCGAAGCTGAACATGCCGATTCCAGGGACGAGCACGATCGCCGGGTCCGCGCCGCGCATGGCCGGGCTATCAGGCGTCGCGTAGCGCTCGTAGTAGGCCTGGTAGTCGATCCGGTAGGCAGCGTGGAGGGCCTGCAGCCGGCCGAGCACGTCTTGGAGGGGCGTGCTCGGCGGCAGGTCGAGCAGCAGCGGCCGGATCTTCGTGCGCAGGAAATGGTCGGGGCACGACGTGCCCAGCGCGGCGAGACGGGGATGCTCGGTGCGAGCCAGGAAGTCAAGGACGACATCGCTGTCGACGAAATGGCCGACCTGGGCCTGGTCCGTCGAGACGAGCCCGCGGATCACCGGGAACAGGGCGGCGGCGCGGGCCTGACGCTCAGCTGCCGGCATCGGATCGTAGCCGTCGAGCTCCGCTCCGAAGGGGTCCGCCCGGCCGTGTGTCTCGAGGTAGCGCTGGGCGCCCGCGATGATCTCCATCGAGTTGGCCGCGCATTCGTCGGATGTCCGTCCCCAGGCCGTGATGCCATGCCCGCCCAGGATCACCCCGATCGCCTCCGGATTCGCACGTTGGAACGCGGCGATGTCGAGCCCGAGCTGGAACCCTGGACGCCGCCACGGCACCCAGCCAACCCGCGACCTGAAGCAATCGCGGGTCAGGCGCTCGCCGTCGGCTGAGGTCGCCAGGGCAATGCCTGAGTCGGGGTGGAGGTGATCGACGTGCTGGGCGTCAAGCAGACCGTGCATCGCTGTGTCGATGGAAGGGGCGGCTCCACCGCGGCCCTGGAGACAGTAGTCGAAGGCCTCGACCATCTCGTCTTCGTGGGCATCACCCCGATAGACGCTGGTCAGTTGGCGGAACCGATCGAGCCTCAGGACGGCGAGTCCGGCCTCGGTCAGCGTGCCCAGATCGCCCCCGGATCCCTTGACCCACAGCAGCGGCGTGGGCTGACCGGTGACCGGGTCGTCGGCCTCGCCCTTTGCCGAGATGTTGCCACCGGCGTAGTTGGTGTTGCGCGGATCCTGACCGAGCCTGTGAGCGCGAGCCAGTAGCGCGTCGACCGTCGGGTTGGCCGCTGGACTCACGCCGCCCATCCTAGGTGCCGGCGGGGATTCCCCGCTCCTGCTCCCGCGCCCGCCAAGATCATGCGCCCCAGCCAGCCTGCCGGCCGCCGACCCGCTCCTTCACGATCGCCTCGCGATAGCCCGACCGGGCGTAGGCCGCCATTGGATCGGGGTCGAGGCCCAGGTCGCGCCGGACGTCGGCCAGGAGCGGACGCACGTCGGTGTTGTAGGCGTCCATCAGGACCGCGTTCGAGCCGAGCACGTCGCCGACGCGCTGGGCCGCCCCCAGCGCGTCGCGATCGACGAGGAGCGCCTTGGCCGTGGCCTCCTGGACGTTCATCACCGACCGGATCTGGCCTGGGATCTTGGGCTCGATGTTATGGCACTGGTCGAGCATGAACGACACGTTGGATTCCGGCCGGTGTGCGTCGACCTTGACCACCTCGAACATGATCCGGAAGAGCTGGAACGGGTCGGCCGCCCCGACCATCAGGTCGTCGTCGGCGTAGAAGCGCGAGTTGAAGTCGAAGCCGCCAAGCTTGCCTGCGCGGAGGAGGCCGGCGACGATGAACTCGATGTTCACGCCGGGGGCGTGGTGGCCGGTGTCGACCACGACCTTGGCCTTCTCGCCCAGCGCCAGGCAATGGGCGAACGCGGTGCCCCAGTCGGGGACGTCGGTCGTGTAGAACGACGGTTCGAAGAACTTGTATTCGAGCACGATCCGCTGGTTCGGCCCCAGCCGGGCATAGACCTTGGCGAGGGCTTCGGCCAGGCGATCCTGGCGGCCGCGAATATCGTCCTGGCCGGGGTAGTTCGTGCCGTCGGCGAACCACAGCTTCAGGTCGCGCGACCCGGTCGCATCCATGATGTCGATGCACTCGAGCAGGTGAGCGACGGCCTTGGCCCGGATCCCGGCGTCAGGGTGGCAGACGCTGCCGAGCATGTAGTCGTCGTCCTGGAACGTGTTCGAGTTGATCGTCCCGAGGGCGACGCCCTGTTCCGCGGCATGCCGGGCCAGGTCCCGATAGTCGTCGACCTTGTCCCAGGGGATGTGCAGGGCGACCGTCGGCGCAACGCGAGTGAAACGCTGGACCTGGGCGGCGTCGGCGATCTTCTCGTACGGGTCGCGGGGCACACCCTGCTGGGCAAACACCTTGAACCGGGTGCCCGAGTTGCCAAACGCCCAAGAGGGCAGTTCGATGCGCTGGCCCTTCAGTTCGGACTCAACCCCTGCCTGGTCGCTCACGTGATTCCTCCCAGCCCTGCTGCCTGACGACCGTACAGGAACGGCCCCCTGCCTGATGCGCCGATGGCGCAGGGATCGCTCGCCGGAGGAGGTGGCGAGCGATCCCGGGGTCGTGCGCCCGTCGAGCCTGCCACAACTTCCGAATAGATTCAATTGGTTTCCAAATCGTTTGTTGACAGTAACTGATCGGCCATCTAACGTCCGCCAAATCGAAGGTATTCGTAACCACTCGTAGGCCAGATGCCCACCTGGAGGAGCATTGAGGGAATCGGGCAGTGTGCTCACGGGCGTCTTCGCCCGGGAGCGCCAGCAGTACATCGCCCGGGTCGTCGAGGAGCACGGCCGGGTCTGGGTGACCGACCTAGCGACCCACTTTGGCGTCTCCGGGGTCACGATTCGGAAGGACCTGCTGGCCCTCGAGGCGGAGGGCCGCCTGGTGCGAACGCACGGAGGGGCCATCTCGCCCGTCGCCAACCGCCCGGAGCTGGCCTTCGAGATTCGCGAACGGCTCCAGGCCGACGAGAAGGCCCTGATCGGGGCTGCCGTCGCCGAGCGCGTCCATGACCGCGAGAGCATCGTCTTCGACGCCAGCACCACGGCCCTGGCGGCTGCCCGCCAGCTCAAGATCCACGGCGGCTGGACGAGCCTGACCGTGATCACCAACGGGCTGCGGGTCGCATCGGAGCTCGCCGGCTTTCCTGGGATCCGGGTCCTGATGCTGGGCGGCTGGCTGCGCTGGGAGGCGCTGTCGCTGGTCGGGCCGCTCGGCGACGGCGTCTTCAGCCGGATCAATGTCCAGACGGCGTTCGTGGGCGCGGCCGGCCTCGCCCTCGAATCCGGGCTGAGTGACGCGACTGAGGAAGAGGCCCAGATCAAGCGCTCGATGGTCCAGGCCGCCCGCGAGGTGATCGCGATCGTCGACCACACCAAGTGGGGCCGGGCCGCCTTCGCGACGTTCTGCCAGCTCGAGTCCATCACGGGGGTGATCTCGGACGGCGGGGCTCCGCCCGAGATGGTCGATGCCCTCCGCGCCCGGCAGATCGAGGTCCAATTGGTCGCGGCCGGCCGACCGAGTGCCGCGAACACCCAAGTCTCCACGGACAGTCCGACCCGTGGCTAGGCCGATGGCCGGGTCGCAAGAGGCCTGTCCTCA
Source organism: Chloroflexota bacterium (assembly GCA_003169655.1). Lineage (GTDB taxonomy): Bacteria > Chloroflexota > Limnocylindria > Limnocylindrales > CSP1-4 > Palsa-1033. The sequence goes on along the minus strand of PNAZ01000125.1, from coordinate 26,517 downwards.
CGAAGCCGGATCGGCATGACGATCGCCGGCGGTGCTGCCGTCGAGCGGCCGGTTGCCCAGGCACCCCGGGCCGAGCTCCGCGAGGTGTCGAAGCGGTTCGGTGCGACCCAGGCCCTCGCTTCGGTGTCCTTCGAATTGCTCGCTGGCGAAGTCCACGCGCTTGTTGGCGAGAACGGCGCCGGCAAGAGCACCCTGGTCAAGATCCTCGCGGGCCTCTATCCGCCGGACAGCGGCTTGGTGCTCCTCGACGGGCAGCCGCAGCAGATCCACGGAGCGGCGCAGGCGCGCGACTTCGGGATCGCCGTCGTCCACCAGGAACCAAGCCTCTTCCCCGACCTGTCGATCGCAGAGAACGTGTTCCTCGGACATCAGCCGGTCGGCCGGGCTGGTTCGATCGACTGGCGCGGGATGCGTCGCGCGGCACAGGCCCTGTTCGACGAGCTCGGCGTCCGTCTCGACGTGGCGTCGCCCGTTCGGGGCTTGTCGATGGCCGACCAGCAGCTGATCGAGATCGCCCGGGCGCTCTCGTTCGACGCCAAGGTGCTCGTCCTCGACGAGCCGACCGCGTCGCTTTCCACCCACGAGGTCGATCAGCTGTTCGTCATCGCTCGCCAGGCGCGTGCCAAGGGCGTTGGGGTCCTGTTCGTCAATCACCGGCTCGAGGAAGTGTTCGAGCTCAGCGATCGGGTGACCGTCCTGCGCGACGGACGGCATGTCATAACGGCGCCAAGCATCGGCCTCACCCCGCGTGACCTGATCCGGCATATGGTCGGCCGGGACGTGACGATGTTCCCGAAGGTGGCGGCGACGCCGGGTGACGTCCTGCTGGAGGTCGACGGGCTGTCGCGCGCCGGAGAGTTCGAGGACGTCAGCTTCGCCGTGCGGGCCGGCGAGATCCTCGGTTTCGCGGGCCTCGTGGGCGCCGGCCGGACGGAGGTCGCCCGGGTGCTCTTCGGGGTCGAACGGCCCGATCGCGGCGTCGTCCGGCTCGGCGGCAGGCCGGTCTCGTTCGAATCTCCGGCTGCGGCGATCCAAGGTGGCATCGCCTACGTGCCCGAGGATCGTCACCAGGAGGGCCTCGTCCTCGACTTCTCGGTGGCCGAGAACATCAGCCTCCCGATCATTGCCCGCCTCTTCCCGCGCCTGTTCGTCGGCCGGCGTGCGGAGGCGCGCGTTGCGGGCGAATTCAGCGCCGAGCTCAATGTCCGGCCGGCCGGCGTCGAACGGATTGTCTCGGGCCTGTCCGGCGGCAACCAGCAGAAGGTCGTGATCGCCAAGTGGCTGGCGACCAAGCCGCAGGTCCTGATCCTCGACGAGCCGACCCGCGGGATCGACGTCGCGGCCAAGGCCGAAGTCCACCGGATCATCGGCACCCTGGCGGCGGAAGGCCTGGCGATCATGCTCATCTCGAGCGACCTGTCCGAGGTGCTGGCGATGGCCGACCGGATCATCGTGATGCATGAGGGCCGGATCAGCGCCGAGCTGAGCTCGGCCGAGGCCACCGAGGAGAAGGTGATGGTGGCCGCAACCGGCCAGCAGGCGGGCGGCGCCTGATGGGCCGGCTCGTGACCGCGATTGGACGCCAACGGGAGCTGAGCCTGGTCCTGGTCATGGTGGTCCTGGGCGGCTTCGTGGCAACTCAGGCCCCCCAATTCCTGTCGGCGTCGAACCTCAAGCAGGTGGCGGTCCTGGCCGCGATCATCGCGATCGCCGCGGTCGGCGAGGCGCTCGTCGTGATCACCCGGAACGTCGACCTGTCGGTCGAGTCGACGATCGGGCTGGTGGCATTCGTCGTGGCCAACGTCCTGCGGATCCACGCTCTATCGGCGCCGGCGGCGGTCGCCTTCGGAATCGGGCTTGGCCTGCTCCTGGGGATCATCAACGGGGCGATCGTGACGGTCCTTCGGGTGCCCGCGATCGTCGCGACCCTGGGCACGCTGAGCATCTATCGGGGCGTCGACTTCCTGCTGGCCGGAGGGCACCAGGTCACGGTCGGAGACCTGCCGGATGGCTATACCGACTGGGCGACAGCGACAGTCCTTGGAGTCCCGGATTTCGTCTGGCTGGCGGCGATCGTGGTCGTCGTGACCGGGATCGGCCTGCACCAGACGCGCTTCGGTCGCCAGGTCTACGCGGTTGGCAGCAATCCGGACGCCGCGGCGGTGGCCGGCCTGCGCAACCGGGTGGTCGTCTTCACGGTCTTCGCCCTGTGCGGGCTGCTGGCCGGGGTCGCAGGCGTCCTGTGGGGGATCGAGTTCGGCTCGATCAACGCAACTGCGGCAAACGGCGTCGTCCTGCAGGTCGTAGCGGCTGTCGTCGTCGGTGGCGTGGCGATCTTCGGTGGCTCCGGATCGGTCGTCGGGGCGGCCCTCGGTGCCGTGTTCCTCGGGTTCATCTCGAACGCCCTGACCCTGCTCAACCTGTCGCAGTTCTGGCTCGAGGCGATCTATGGTGCGGTCATCCTCGCCGCGGTCGCCGCGGATGCCGTGATCGTTCGGCGGATCCAGGCCTCCCTGGCCGAGCAACGTGCCCGATGATCCGACAACAACTGGCCCGCTGGGAGACCCTGCTCGCGGTGACCCTGGCGGCGGTCATCATCCTGGGCGCCCTAGCGTCGCCCTTCCTGCTGACGCCGGGCAACTTCTCGAACCTGACCGTTGCCGTGATCGAGGTATCGATCATGGCCCTGCCGATGTCGCTGGTGATCATCGCCGGCGAGATCGACCTGTCGGTCGAGTCGATGGTCGGCCTGTCGAGCTCGATTCTGGGCTTCCTGTACGCCGCCGGCGTGCCCCTCTGGATCGCGATCCTGGTCGTCCTCGCGGTCGGGGCGCTGGGCGGGCTGCTCAACGGCCTGCTCGTGACCCGCGCCGGCCTGCCCTCGCTGGTCGTGACCCTCGGCACCCTGGCTCTCTATCGCGGCCTTGCCCTGGTCGTCCTCGGACCTCAAGCGATCAGCCAGTTCCCATCGGCCTTCACGACGTTCGGCTTCGGCCAGATCCCCGGCACTCCGATCCCCTGGCCGCTCGTTGTCTTCGTGATCCTCGGCATCGGACTGGGGCTGATGCTCCACCGAACCTGGGTCGGTCGGGAGATCTACGCGATCGGCAAGAGCCCCCGGGCCGCCGCCTTCTCGGGCGTGCGGGTCGCTCGGGTCAAGGCCTCATTGTTCGTCCTGTCCGGTGTCGTGGCGTCCCTCAGCGGGGTGATCCTGACTGCCCGGTTTGCCAGCGCCCGGGCCGATGCCGGAACCGGGATGACGCTCACTGTGGTGACGATCGTCCTCCTCGGTGGGGTGAACATCTTCGGCGGCTCGGGCTCGATCGTCGGAGTCGTGCTGGCGGCCGCCACCCTGGCGGTCCTCGAGAACGCACTTCGCCTCACGGGCATTCCGGCTGACTACCAGAGCATCGTCGTCGGCTTGCTCCTGATCGTCTCCGTTGGACTTCCAAATGCTGCTCACCAGGTCAATCAGGCCGTTGATCGAGCTCATACAGGTCGGCCTCCGCCGACCGGCTCGATCGCGCCTGGGTGAGCAACGTGGTCGTAGAGAAGAGGAGGAACAGGGATCATGTCGTATCGGTTCAGTAGGTTGGTTGGCGTAGCGAGCGTGGCTGCGCTCGTCTTTGCCGCCTGCTCGAGCGGGGCCACCGCCTCGCCTCCGGCGTCGACACCAGCAGCATCGACGCCTCCGGCGTCGACGGTTCCCGCGTCGACGGTTCCCGCGTCGACCGTCGCAGGCTCGCCCGCCGCGAGCTGCGCCGCCTCGGGCAGCCTGAGCGTCGTGTTCATCCCCAAGCAGATCAACAACTCGTACTTTGATGCGGCGGCGACGGGCGGAAAGAAGGCCGCCTGCGAGCTCGGCGGATCGTTTGACCAGCAGGGTCCGAGCACTGCGGCCAGCGATGCCCAGGTGCCGTTCATCCAGGACGCCACGACCAAGAAGGTCAGCGCGATCGCGATCTCGGCGGATGACCCGAATGCGATCGCACCAGCCCTGACCGCGGCGATGGCTGCCGGGATCAAGGTCGTCGGTTACGACTCGAGCCCGGCAGCGGGCGCCTACAACGTCTTCGTCAACCAGACCGACTTCGGTCTGATCGGGCAGTCGATGGCCGACTGGGCCTGCGACCTTGCGCCGAGCTGCACCGGTGAGATCGCCGTCCTGTCGGCGACCGCCACCGCCACCAACCAGAACGCCTGGATCGCCTCGATGAAGACGGTCCTGGCCGGCGCCAAGTACGCCGGGCTCAAGCTGGACGGCGTTGTCTACGGCAACGACGACCCACAGGCCAGCACAACCCAGGCGCAGGCCCTCCTCCAGAAGTATCCCAACCTCAAGGTGATCATCGCTCCGACGACGGTCGGCATCCTGGCTGCGGCCCAGGTCGTCAAGCAGGCCGGCAGCTCGGTCAAGGTGACCGGCCTCGGCTTCCCGAACGACATGCGCTCCTTCGTCAAGGACGGCACGACGCCGGAGTTTGGCCTGTGGAGCGTTCCGGACCTTGGCTACCTCGCGTACTGGATCTCCGCCAAGCTGGTGAGCGGCGATATCAAGGGCACCGTCGGTGAGACGTTCACCGTGCCCAGCCTCAATGGCGGCAAGCCATATACGATCGCGGCCAACAACGTCGTGATCCTGGGTCCCCCGCTGACGTTCAACAAGGACAACATCGACACCTTCAACTTCTAGGCGTCAATGTCACTGCGAGGCCCCTGGGAGCGGCACTCCCGGGGGCCTCCTTCGTGCATTTGGAGGACCACTCGTGGAGCGGATCGGCTTCGTGATGCGCCTTCTGCCCGGGTCGGAGCAGGAATACCGAACACGTCATGCCGCGGTCTGGCCGGAGATGCTGGCGGCGCTGAAATCGGCCGGCTGCCGCAGCTACACGATCTTCATCCGCGATTCGGACCTGTTCGGCTACCTCGAGGTGGATGACTTCGCTACCTTCCGCGCCTCGCTGGCAGTCAGCCCGGTGGACGCCCGCTGGCAGGTCGAAATGACCGCCTTGATCGATCCGCTCATCGACCCGACCACGGGCTTTCATCAGCGACTCGAGGAGGTGTTCCATCTCGAGTGATTCCACGCCGCCCACCCGGACGATCGTCTGCTTCGGCGATTCGAACACGCACGGCTGGGATCCCGCGACCCAGACCAGGCTGCCCAGCAGCATCCGCTGGCCGGGCGTCCTGCAGGCCGAACTTGGACCCGTGTACCACGTCATCGAGGAAGGCCTGAATGGGCGGACGATCGCCTCGGACGACCCGTACAGCGACGGTCGGAATGGCCGCGCCTACCTCCTGCCGTGCCTGTGGTCCCATGCACCCGTCGACATCGTCACGATCATGCTCGGTACGAACGACCTCAAGGACACCTTCGACCTGACCGCATCCGATATCGCTCGTGGCGCTCGCCTCATGGTCGATCTCGCCAGGCAGAGCCTGGCCGGTCTCGGCGGAGCGGTCCCGAGGGTCCTCCTGATCGCGCCTGCTCCGCTCGGACCAGTCGGATCGATCGCGGCATCGTCCGGCCTCGCAGGTGCCGTCGGCCGGTCGCGGGAATTGGGAGCCCTGTATCAGGAGGTGGCCGGCTCGGCCGCCGCGGACTTCCTCGATGCTGGGCAGGTCGTCGCCGTCAGCGAGCTTGACGGGATCCACCTCGACGCATCAGCCCATCAGACGTTAGGCCTGACGATCGCCCGGCGGATCCAATCCTGGCGTGGCTTCGGGACCGACGGCGTCTGAGTCGGCGTGGAAGATCTCGGGCAGGTCGAGCCACCACGAGCCCGCTCGCCGCTCGGGGAAGGGCTCCTGCATCGCGTCCGTCAGCGCCCACCAGGCCTTGACCTCGGGGTCGGCGGCCATCGTCGCCATGTCGGCCTGGTAGTCGTCGCCGGCGTACTCGTAGTAGCCGAACAACAAGCCGTCGTAGCGGTAGATCGAGTAGTTCCGGATGTTCGCCCGGCGGATCGCGGCGATCACCGCCGGCCAGGGCGCGGCGTGGAGCCGCTCGTAGGCCTCGACCGATTCGGGCCGGACGCGGACCAGCTGGCCAAACCGCCGGACTCCGCTCATTCCTGGCTCATCGCCTGGTCAGATCGCTTCCTGTCGCCAGATCCGCCCGGTCGGGAAGGTGTAGTCGGCAAGCGAGGCCGGATGCATCTCGGCGCTGTAGCCCGGCCGGGTGGGCAGCCGGTAGAAGCCTCGCACGACCGTGACCGGGTCGAGGAAGTGCTCATGGAGATGATCGACGTACTCGATCATCCGGCCGTCGAGGCGCCGGCTGACCGCGATGTAGTCGAACGGCGAGAGGTGCTGGACGTACTCGCACAGGCCGACCCCACCCGCATGCGGGCAGACCGGCACCCCGAACTTCGCCGCCAGGAGCAGGACGGCGACGACCTCGTTCACCCCGCCCAACCGGCACGAATCGATCTGGCAGACGGAGATCGCCTCGGCCTGCAGGAGCTGCTTGAACATGATCCGGTTGTGGACGTGCTCGCCCGTCGCGACCCGGATCGGGGCCACCGCCCGGGCGATCGCCGCGTGGCCGAGGATGTCGTCCGGGCTGGTCGGCTCCTCGATCCAGTACGGGTCGAACTCGGCCAGGCGAGCCATCCAGGCGATCGCCACGCCGACGTCCCAGCGCTGGTTGGCGTCGACCGCCAGCATCCGGTCCGGGCCGATCTCCTCGCGCACGATCCGGGCTCGCCGGATGTCGTCCTCCACGTCCGCCCCGACCTTCAGCTTGAACCGGGTCCAGCCGTCGGCCAGCGCCTCCCGGCACAGGCGCCGGATCTTGTCGTCGTCGTAACCCAGCCAGCCGACCGAGGTGGTGTAGGCCGGGTAGCCATCGCGCACGAGCTCGGCCCGGCGTTCGTCGCGACCCGGCAACGCCTCCTGCAGGATCGCCAGGGCCTGCTCGGGCGTCAACGCGTCGGTCAGGTAGCGGAAGTCGACCAGGGCCACGATCTGCTCCGGGCTCATCTCCGAGAGGAGCTGCCAGACGGGCTTGCCGGCCCGTTTCGCGACCAGGTCCCAGACCGCGTTGACGACCGCGGCGGTCGCCAGGTGGATGACGCCCTTCTCGGGCCCGATCCAGCGCAGCTGGCTGTCGCCGACCAGCTCGCGCCAGAAGGCGCCCAGGTCGGCCTCGATCGCCTCGACCGAGCGAGCCAGGACGAGCGGCTCGATCGCGTGCACCCCGGCGACCACGACCTCGGTGCCGCGACCGGTCGTGAACGTCAGGCCGTGACCCTCGAGGCCGTCCGGCGCGTCGGTCCGCAGGACGACGTAGGCCGCCGAGTAGTCGGGATCGCGGTTCATCGCGTCCGAGCCGTCGAGGCTGCGCGAGGTCGGAAAGCGCACGTCGATCACGTCGACGCCGATGATCGTGGTCACTCGGGTCAACCCTTCAGGGCGCCGACGAGGATGCCCCGCGTGATGTACCGCTCGAGGGCAATCGCCATCGCCACGACCGGCGCGATCATGATCAGGATCAGGACGGACATTGCCCACCATTGTGGGCCCCGGGTGGCGTTCTGGGCGGCCACCTGGAGGGGCATTGTCTGGGCATTCGCGCTGGTCAGGACAAGCGCGATCAGGAACTCGTTCCAGGCGAAGATCAGGACGATCAGGAAGCTCGCCACGAGGCCCGGGATCGAGATTGGCAGGACGATCGAGCGGACGATCCGGAAGACGGACGCGCCATCGACGGCCGCCGATTCCTCGAGCTCGCGGGGCAGCGAGGCGAAGTAGTCGCGCATCAGCCAGACCACGATCGGCAGGTTCGTCGCGACATAGGTCACGATCAGGGCGGCGATGTTGTCGAGCAGGTGGACCTGCTGGAAGAGGACGTAGATCGGGATCGCGACCGCGATCGGCGGCAGGATTCGCTGGGAGATCAGCCAGAAGGCGATGTCGCTGTTGCCGAAGGCGCGCACGAACCGGCGGCCGATCGTCTGGGCCAGGATCAGGAAGACCGCGATTCCGGAGCCGAAGCCGATCAGTGCCGGTGCCCCCAGGATGGTCGCCACGAAGGCAAAGGCGACCGAGGCGATGAACAGGCCGACGATCCCCACCCGGGGCCGATAGGTGAACCGGACGAGGGCGTAGGCGGCCAGCGAGCCCAGGAGGAGGGCCAGGATCGAGCTGCTCAGGCCGACGATCACCGTGTTGACGTACGGCCGGATCGTGTCGTTGCCCAGGTCGAGCAGGATGTACTTCCAGGCGTCGAGGGTCGGCTGGAAGTCGACGAACGGGATGTAGAACGGACCCTTGTCCACCTCGTAGGGCGTCTTGAACGAGGTCACGAAGAGCCAGTAGATCGGGAACAGCACGACCAGCGCCCAGAAGAGCAGGACGAGGAACGCCGCGAACTTGGCCCGCGGCGACAGGTCGGTGACCGAGCGGCGGCGGAAGGGATTGGTCATGCGAAGTCCGTCACCCGTCGGCGGACGAAGCTGACGTAGGTCGTGGCCACGATCGACACCAGGATCAGGAGCAGGTAGGCGATCGCCGCCGAGCGGCCGACGTTGAGCGTGTTCCAGGCAAGGTAGGCCTGGAGGGTCATCGACTCGGTCGCGGTGCCCGGGCCGCCGCCGAGCAGGATGTTGGGCATGTCGATGATCTTGAAGCCCTCGATGATCCGGATCAGGACGATCGTGGTCGTCACCGGCAGGAGGGCCGGCACGGTGATGTGCCGGAAGCTCTGCCAGCGGCTCGCGCCGTCGACCAGGGCGGCCTCCTTGACCTCCTGGTCAAGGCTCTCGAGCGCCGCCAGCAGGACGATGAACACGAACGGCGTCCACTGCCAGGTGTCGCCGATGATCACCGCGATCCGGGCCAGCCAGGGATCGGTGACCCACGTGAAGTCGCGCAGGCCGAGGGCCACCCAGATCGGCTCGAGGGGACCCTTCGAGGTGTCGGTCATCATCAGGAACATGTAGCCGATCCCGACCGGCGTGATCGTCAGCGGGATCAGGAACAGGATCCGGAAGAACCGCCGCCAGGGCACCTGCTGGACGGCGAGGATCGCCAGGCCCAGGCCGAGGACGTACTGCAGGGCGATGCCCACGAGCACGAAGATGATCGTGACCACAACTGAGCCGGGCCGGCCGCCGTCACTGAGCAGGGTCCGCACCAGGAGCACGACCATCAGGCACAGGAACAGGCCACCGAGCAGGCGCAGGATCAGGCCAATCGGGCGGACCTGGCCACCCCGGGCCGCCCGGACCCAGGCCGCGGCCGTCAGGCCGACCGTGGCCAGGATGACCGCCCAGCCGAGCGGCGTCGGCGCCTTGAGGACGCCGATGAACTCCGAGCTCTGCAGCCCGAAGAGGAGCTGCTGGTAGTTCGTGAACCCGGTGAAGTCGAGGTGGACGCCGCCCTCACTGAAGGCCAGCTGGGAGACCGACAGGGCGATCGACGTAACGAGCGGGAAGACGGACAGGGCCAGGATCAGCAAGACGGCGGGCCAGATGAACAGCCATCTGGCCGCGCCGTCGGAGCGCCACGCGCCGAGCGTGTCCGTCGCCCGGCGAGTGGCCCGGCTCCGCAGGGCCGATCCGCTGGGGATCGGCTCGCGGGGCTCTAGCTCGATGGGGTTATTTCTGGACGCCAAGGCTGCTGATGTAGGCAGCGAGCTGCTTGTCCTTGCCGACCTGGGTGGTGATCTGGTTCCAGCCGTCGGAGATGGCCTGCTCGGTGGCGGTCTCGTCGGTCTGCTTGGCCAGATATTGGGCGATGGCCGTGTCGAGCACGTCCTGCTCGTACTGCTTGGTCTGCGGGATACGCAGGTCCAGCACGAAGTTCGGGTTCGACAGACTGTCCTTGATGGCGCCGAGGTAGTTGTCGGTCGCGGCCTGGCTGAGGCCGGCCGCCAGCCACGGCGCGCTGTTGGTGAACTGCGACGTCCGGTACGGGTTGAAGCCCGTCTTGCCGAGGGTCACGTCGATGCTCGATTGCGCCGGCGCGCTCATGTACGAGAGGAAGTCGTAGGCCGCGTCCTGGTTGGCTGCGGGAGCCTTCGCGTTGACGGCGCCCGACCAGCCACCAAAGGCGGCGAACGGAGCGTGATTCACGCCGTTGACCGCGTCCGGGCAGGTGGTCGGGTCGCACGGCACGAGCTTGCCGGTCGAGCGGTCGAGGACCTGCTTCCAGCCGGGCGAGATGACCGCGCCGGTCTTGTCCTGGGCGTAGGTGCCGGGGGCCTGGGTGCCAACGTCGCCCCAGTCCAGGGTCAGCGCGCAGCGCCCCGTCGTGAACAGGCCACGCGAGCCACCGACGTCCATGTTCAGGCCATCGGGCGGCCCGAAGGTGCCGGCCTTGGCATAGGTCTGGAGGGCGAGAGTCATCGCGTCATTCGTGCCCAGCAGTGGATTCATGTTGGTCGTGTCGAAGAACGCCCCCTGGCTGGTGCCCTTGCTCTGGAGCAGGCCGGCGGCGATGTTGATGATCCACCAATAGCTCTGGGCGCCCTTCTTCTCGGCGATGCACGACCCGTAGTCGGGCGTGCCGTCGCCGTTCAGGTCCTGGCCGTTGTACTTCTGGGCGATCGTGAGGTAGTCATCCCAGGTCTCGGGCGGCTTGAGGCCATCCTTGGCCAGCAGGTCACTGCGGTAGTAGACCATCAGGAAGTCGCCATCGAGCGGGATCGTGTAGTTCTTGCCGTTGTAGGTCGAGTTGTAGTCCCGGAAGAAGGGCACGATGTCCTGCTGGTTGAGCTGGGGGTCGTTCTTCTCCCGGGCGGTCAGGTCGGCCAGGTAGCCCGGTCCGACGAAGTCGCCCATCCACTGCGGGTCGAAGACGTAGCCGTCGAACGAGTTCGTCCCGGTGGACGCGTCGAGCAGGGCCTTGTCGTAGATTGTCTGGAAGCCCACGGCCACGATATTGACGTGTCCGCCGGTCAGCTTCTCCCAGTCCGGCGCGCGGCGCTGGAGCGGCTCGGCGATCTGCGGGCCGTTGAAGGTCAGGATATTGATGTTCGCCCCGGCGAACTTCGTGCCGGGCGTCCCAGCCGGGGCCGCGCTGGTGCCGGCAGCGGCAGACGCCGGAGCACTCGCCGCCGGCGGAGTGGACGCGGCAGGTGCGGTCGGAGCTGGCGTTGTCGCCGACCCACAACCTGCGAGAATGACGATCAGGCCGATCGCAGGCGCGAGGGTTCTGAACCGCGACACGGGCATCCTTCCTCCTCTTGACCCCGACTGGTCCGTCCAGCATACTGAACGACCGGCGGTAGGTTGAACAGTATGTGGAGCCCGGCTCGCAGAAGTCAATATGTTGGACGGCCGCCATCCTGCTGTCCGGTCCCGGAAGCTCCGGGGCGAAGGCGAGCCAGCGGTTCGGTAGCGAAGTGGTGACGCACATGGCCAGTGCCCGGCCCGACCTCGAAACCGAAGATGATCGCCAGCTCCGTGGTTCGGGCGCCGACGCGGAATCGCTGGCCCCGGCCGTCACCCGTGCGGCGCTGGTCCTCGACGTCCTGATGCAGACGGCCGGCGAGCCGGTCGGACCGAGCGAGCTGGCCCGCCGTCTGGGCCTGCCGAAGTCGTCGATCGCCAACATCTGCGGCGCCCTCGCCGAAGCGGGCTTCGTACGCCGGGTCGGAACCGGCTTTGCCCTCGGCCGGCGGCTGGCCGAGCTGGGCGGCGCCTACCTGGCCACCGTCGACCAGGTCCAGGAGTTCTACGAGGTCTCGCGGCAGCTGCCGACCGGCTCCGACGAGACGATCCAGCTGGCCGTCCTCGACGGCCTGGAGGTCGTCTATCTCGCCCGCCACGATGGTCGTCAGCCCGTTCGGCTGACGTCGGGCATCGGCCGCCGCCTGCCGGCGTTCTCGACCGCGGTCGGCAAGGTTGCCCTGGCCTCGCTTGACGACGCGGATCTCGACCGTCGGCTGGCCGGCTTGACCACCCTCCCCCGGCCGACGCGCAAGGCGCACGGCAACGTCGACGAGCTGCTTGCCGACATCGCCGAGGTGCGCCGGCGGGGCTACGCGATGGACGACGAGGAGACGATGGAAGGCGTCGTCTGCTACGGGGTCCTCGTTCCCAGCCGGCAGCCGGGCGAGGCGCCCTGCGCCGCCAGCGTGACCCTGCTCAAGGTGCGGGCCACGGCCGAGCGCGTGCCGGCCCTCCTGGCCGACCTGAACCGGCTCGCGACCGAGCTTTCCAACCCACTCCGGCGGAGCTCGCCCAGCCCGTAGCTCCGGGTCGCCGTCGCACCCAGGACGGCGCTCCGCTCGAGGACCGGCAGCCCGGCGATCAGGGCACGGGCGCATCGGCCGGGATCAGGCCCTCGGCCCGCAGCTCGGCCCACAGGGCCGCCGGAATCTGCAGCCGTAGTCCAGCCGGGTAGTCGTCGAGGTGGGCCGGCGTCCGGACCCCGGCGATCAACCCGGTCACGGCGGGATGAGCCAGCGGGAACTGGATCGCGGCGGCCCGGACAGGGACGCCGTGGCGGGCGCAGACGGCAGCGATCCGCCGTGCCCGGATGACCATCTCGTCCGGTGCCGGGCCGTAGTCGAAATGGCCGCCCCGACCCGGGTCAACCATGAGCCCGCTGTTCATGACCCCGGCGACGAGGACCGCGATGCCTCGCTCGACGCAGCGCGGCAGCAGCTCCGACAGGGCGCCCGGGTCAAGGAGGGTGTAGCGGTTCGCGACGAGCAGGACGTCGACGTCGGTCTCCGAGGCGAACCGGGCGAGCATCTGCCACTGGTTCATGCCCGCCCCGATGGCACCCACGACGCCCTCGGCCCTGAGCCGATCGAGGGCTGGATAGGCACCTTCGAGCGCCTCCCGCCAATGGCGGTCTGGATCGTGGATGTAGAGGATGTCGATGCGTGCCAACCCGAGCCGCTCGAGGCTGGCCTCGACGGACCGGCGGACCCCATCGGCCGAATAGTCGAAGACGATCCGGCGATCGCCGACCTCGGCGTAGTAGGCGTCGTCGCGGTCCCCGATCGCCTGGTCATCGAGGTCGTCGCCCGGCCGGAGCGCGGCGAGCGGGCGGACCAGCCGGCCGACCTTGGTCGACAGCACGAAGTCGTCGCGTGGAAGGGCCGCGAGCACGGATCCCATCCGCCGCTCGGCCGCGCCGTAGCCATACAGCGGGGCGACGTCGAAGTGGCGGATCCCGATCCCCCAGGCGTGCTCGACGACGGCCGCCGCGGCGGCGTCCGTGACCGGCTCGAACAGGCCGCCAATCGATGCACCTCCGAGACCCAGGCGGGTCACGGTCAGGCCGGTGCGCCCGAGCGGCAGGTGCTCAAAGGGTTCGTAGGCCATCCGGACCTCAGCATGGCATTGGCGGTTGACGCCGTCGACTGGGCTCGCGTATCGTTCAATCCGCCGTCCGCAGGCCAGTATACTGAACGTCGAGGAGCAGGTGGCTTTCGCCCAGGGTCCCGGTCCCCGCCGATGTCCGGAATGATGACGCACCAATGCACCTGATTTCCTATCGGGCGGCGGGCGACGGCGATCGCCTGGGCGTTGCCTCGGGCGACGCCTGGCTGCCGGCCGAGACCCTCGATCCGGGCGCGCCGCGAACCATGGCCGCCCTCCTGGCCGCCGGTGCCGGGGGCGTCGACGCCCTGCGAGCCGCGGCGACGCCGGCCCGAATCGAGGCCGAGGGCCGGCNNGCGGACATCTGCTGGGATCCCGGGCTGACCACGCAGGTCGACTACGAAGCAGAGCTGGCCGTCGTGATCGGGCGGACCGCTCGCCGGGTCGCCCAGGCCGATGCCCTTGATTACGTGCTGGGCTACACCTGCCTGAACGACGTATCCGCCCGCGACCTCCAGTTCGGCGACGGCCAGTGGGTCCGGGGCAAGTCCCTTGACACGTTCTGCCCGATGGGTCCGACCCTGGTCACGGCCGACGAGATCGGCGATCCCCAGGCCCTGGCGATCTCGTGTCGCGTCGGCGAGCGAGTCCTCCAGGATGCGAGCACCGCCGACATGTACTTTGGCGTGGCGGCGATCATCAGCTACTGCTCCCAGGCGTTCCGGCTGGAGCCGGGCGACGTGATCGCGACCGGCACCCCCGGCGGCGTCGGGATCTTTCGCGATCCGCCAGTCCTGCTGGGTGATGGCGATGAGGTCGTGGTCGAGATCGAGCGGATCGGCCGGCTCTCGAACACGTGCCGGTTCGATCGAGGGGCGGTCATGGCGTGAGCGACGCCGGCCGCTTCCTGGTCACTGGCGCCCTGGGCTGCATCGGCGCCTGGACGGTCCGGACGCTCGTCCGCGACGGGGCCCAGGTGACCACCTTCGACCTCGGCGCGGATGACCGCCGGCTGCGCCTGATCATGACCGTCGAGGAGCTCGAGCGCGTCCGCTTCGAGACCGGTGACATCACCGACCTGGCCGCCCTGCGGCGGGCGATCGACGACAGCGGGAGCACCAACGTGATCCACCTGGCGGCGCTCCAGGTGCCGTTCTGCCGGGCCGATCCGCCGCTTGGGGCGCGGGTCAACGTGCTGGGCACCGTCAATGTCTTCGAGGCCGTGCGCCAGCAGGCCGCCTCGCGGCCGATGGCGCCGGTCGTCTACACCAGCTCGATCGGGATGTTCGGAGCGGGCGACGCGGATCCGGTCAGTGGCCGCCTGCGGACCGACGCGATCCCCCACCCGATCAACCACTACGGCGTGTACAAGCTGGCCAACGAGGGCACGGCCAGCGTCTACTGGCTCGACAACGGGATCTCCAGCGTGGGACTCCGGCCGATGACCGTCTACGGCGTCGGGCGGGACCAGGGGATGACCAGCGGCCCGACCAAGGCGATCGTGGCCGCTGTCCTGCACCAGCCCTATACCGTCCCTTTCTCCGGGCCCACCCTGTACCAGTACGCCGAGGACGTGGCCCGGACCCTGATCGCCGCGAGCCGCAGCTCGATCGGCGGCAGCCATGTGTTCAACCTGCCCGGCGAGGTCGCCGACGGGCCGACGATCCTGGCGGCGATCGAGGCGGCGGTGCCCGGGGCGTCCGAGGTGATCCGGTTCGAGCCGGTCGACCTGCCATTCCCGTCCGAGATCGACCACGACGGGATCGAAGTGCTCGGCCAGCTCGACGTCACCCCACTGGCGGCCGGGATCCGGGCGAGTGCCGAGACGTACCTGGCGCTGGCCCGGGCGGGCCGGCTCGAGCCGGCCGCGCATGGCCTCGAACCCGCCGCGGCCGGCCCGGCAGCCTAGCGACCGCCGCACGGCGGCCACGCCTACTCCAGCGGCGGTCTCGCCGCCCAGGTCTCGCTCCTCCAGACCCGGGCGGCGAGGTCCGCCGAGCCCTCGATCGGCGGGTGGGCCCAGCCGGGCGAGCCGACCGATGTACAGTGCGAGCAGGAGGTCTGTCCATGCTCACGATGGCGGTCGGCAACAGCGACGATGTCGATCCGGCTGACGCGATCGCCGCCGCGATTGAGCAATGCCGGGCCGCATTGGGCGGGCTCCGACCGCAGGCGGGACTCCTGTTCACCGCGTTCGACAGCTTCGCTCCGGCAAGCCTGGCCGCCGTGCGCGACGCCTTTCCGGGCGTCTCGATCATGGGCGCCACCTCCGCTGCCGAGATCTCTTCGCCGGGCGGCTACCAGGAGGACTCCCTGACCCTGGCCCTCTTCGCGTCGGATGACGTCGACATCACCGCCGGGGTCGGGTCGGGCCTGGGGATCGATGTCGAGGCCGCCTGCCGGGCGGCCGCCGGGCAGGCCCTGGCCGGGACCAAGCGCGAGCCGAAGATCGCGGTCGTGGTGGCCGAGGGCTTCGTCGTTGACCCCCAGCTCACCCTGAACGCGATGGCCCGGGCGCTGCCGGCAGGCGTCACGATCGTTGGCGGGACCTCCGCGCGGCGGGACTTCGTGACCGTCACGCCCACCTACCAGTTCTGCGACGACGTCGTCGCGACCGACGGGGTGGCGATCCTCCTGTTCTCGGGACCGATCGCCTTCTCGGCCGCCGTGGGCACCGGCTGGCGAACGATCGGCGCGAGCGGCACGGTGACCCGCTCGGAGTACGGGGCGCTGCACGAGATCGACGGGCGGCCGGCGATCGAGTTCCTGGCCCGCTACCTCGACGTGACCGGCCCGGCCTCGTACGGCAACCCGCTGGCGGTGATCGAGGCCGGCGGCGAGCAGTCCTACCTGCGGGCCATCCAGGGCTCGGATCCGGACTCGGGCTCGGTCCACCTGGCCGGCTCGATCCCGGTTGGGGCGACGGTCCAGCTGACAACCGCCAACACCGACGAGATCCTGGCCGGGACGAAGGACGCCCTTGCCCGGGCGGCCGCCGACTTCCCCGGCGGGTCGCAACCGGAGGCGGCCCTGATCTTCTCGTGCTCGGTCCGCAAGTTCCTGCTCGGGTCGCGGACGCGGGTCGAGGCCGAGATGGCGAGCACGCAGTACGGCGCGGCGATGCCGCTCGCCGGGCTGTACTGCTACGGCGAGATGGGCCCCGTCCGGGGCACCCCCACCAGCCGCTTCCTGAACGAGACGTTCGTGACCGTCCTGCTCGGGACGTGATCGACTCCAACCCGGACGACGAGCCCTTGTCCGACGAGTCCTTGCCCGACGGACCGTTGCCGGAGCAGCTCCGCAAGGAGGCCGCCAAGCTTGCCCGGCGGGTGAGCCAGCTGGAGGCAACCCTCCTCGGTGTCGAGCAGATCCGGGACACGAACGCCCGCCTGCTCGACCGGCTGCGAGGCGAGCTGGAGGTCGAACGGGCCCGCTCCCAGGAGCTCCTGCTCAACGTCCTGCCCCAGCCGATCATCGATCGCCTGAACGCGGGCGAAGGCCTGATCGCCGACCGCTATGACGAGGTCGCGGTGGTCTTCAGCGATCTCGTCGGCTTCACCGAGATCTCCGGGCGCCTGCCGGTCGCGGACCTGGTCACAGCCCTCAACGGCCTGTTCTCCGCCTTCGACGCGGCCTGCGCGGCCTTGGGGGTCGAGAAGATCAAGACGATCGGCGACGCCTACCTGGCGGCGGCCGGGCTACCCGGGACGAACCCCGAGCACGTCGCGGCGGCGGCCGACCTCGCCCTCGCAATGCGCGCCGCGGTCGATGCCGCGGGACCGCCGTGGCAGGTTCGGATCGGCCTCCATGCCGGGCCGGTCGTGGCCGGCGTGATCGGCACCAGCAAGTTCGTGTACGACCTGTGGGGTGATGCGGTCAACGTCGCCAGCCGGCTCGAGACGTCGGCGCCGCCCGGCCGGATCCAGGTCTCCGGGGTGGTCGCCGGGGCGCTCGCCGGAGCCTTCGAGCTCGAGCCCCGGGGCGCGATCGAGCTGAAGGGCAAGGGCTCGACCGAGGCCTGGTTCCTCCAGGGCCGGCGCTAGCGGGTCAGGGCGCGGCGGCCGGCGCTAGCGGGTCAGGGCGCGGCGGACGTCGCCAGCTGCCCGGGCCCCGCCGGCAGGCGCTCGCTGACCACGCTGGGCAGGACGGCCACGACCTCGTGGGCCAGGTGATCGCCGGACATCGTGCCGATCAGCTCGAGCGCCTCGGACATCGACATCCCGGCCCGATACGGTCGGTCCGCGGTGAGTGCCTCGTAGACGTCGGCCACGGCCACGATCCGGGCCCCGATCGCCAGGCCGTCGGCCGCCAGCCCCCGGAAGTAGCCGGTCCCGTCGAGCCGCTCATGATGCGCGGCGGCCAGCTCGGCGACCGACGCGAAGGTCGGGATCGGGGCCAGGATCCGGTGGGTCATCTCGGGGTGGCGCTTGATGATCGTGAACTCGGCTTCGGTCAGCCGGCCGGGCTTGTCCAGGATCGAGTTGGGCACGCTGAGCTTGCCTACGTCGTGGAGCAGGGCGGCCCGCCGGACATCGATCAGCGCGCCCGATCCGAGGCGGAGCCGGCCGGCGAGCGCCTCGGCAACCTCGGCCGTCCGGCGCGAGTGCGACCCGGTGAACGGGCTCTTGGCGTCGATGATGTCGGCGAACGCACCTGCGATCCGGTCGACGTCGGCGCCATCCGAGACGCGCACCTCGCTGGGCGGCTCGAGCGCCCAGGCCCGGGCGGCGAGGTCCGGCACGGCGAGCTCGACCAGGATCGCCGGCGCGTCGGCCAGCAGCGCGTCGACGATCTCGGGGTCGTACCAGCTGGCCCGCCGGCGGGCCAGCATCTCGATCGCCGCCGCCGGTCCGCGGACCGAGTTGAAGACGTCGAGGGCGGCGCAGGCGGCCAGGATCCGGGCAAACAGGTGGATCTCCGACCGCCGCCGGCCGAACGGTAGCCCGCCGCCATCCCAATGCTCGTGGAGGTCGGCGATCGCCGACCCGACGTCCTCGCCGAAGCCGGCCTTGCGGGCGATCGCCGCACCTCGCTCGCAGCGGGTCTGCTCCACCTGCCGCCGCTCACGAGTGCCCGACAGGGCGATCCGGACGAGGCGGGCGAGGCGAGCCGGCAGGGGCTCGGTCAGGGGCAAGTGGCGGATCGTGAAGGCGGCGTAGGCCGTCAGTGAGCGGTCGAGGGTGGCCTGGCTGGCCTTGAGGGCGATATCGTCGCCGCCGAAGATCTGCGAGATCGCCGCGGCGTTCGTCGAGCAACCGGCGTCCTTGAGGAGGGCGGCGTAGAACAGGTTGGCCCGGTCGTGGTCGGGCAGCCCGAGGCGAAGGGCCAGCCTGCTGGCGACGAAGCACGTCCGCAGGGAGTGGCCCGGGAGCTGGCCCTCGGTCAGGTCGAGCGCGGTCGACAGGGCCGCCAGCAGCTGCGAGGTCGGGATCGGTGCGGCCGAGGGACGGAAATCCTTGCTCGGGTGCCGCTCGCCGGCACCGGCCGGGCCGTCGAGGTAGCGAATCGCGACCGTCGCCGCGCCGTCGACAGAAAGCATGCCCTTACCGTAGCGGGCCAGCCTCCAAGGGCAATCGTCCGGTCGTCGGATCGACCCGGCCGAAGGTCCGGCTGCGCGGTGCCCGGAGATCACCCGGGGCGTCGCGGACGCCGCCCGTTGTCGCCCGCCGCTGCCTATCCTCGGGCGATGGCACCGCCCTCGGCGCGCCCGCTGCTCCATAACCCGATCTTCGCCCGCCTGTGGTTCATCCAGGCGGCCACCCAGGTCGGCGGCAACATGGCCCTCTTTGCGATGACCATCCTGGTCTTCGATTCGACTCGCTCGAACTCCGCGGTCAGCATCCTGTTCGCGACCTACGTCCTGCCCCAGATTCTCCTCTCGCCGTTCGCTGGGGTCGTCGTCGATCGGCTCGACCTGCGCTGGGCCCTCTTCGGGCCCAACCTGGCCCGGGCCGTGCTGATGGCCTGCCTGGCCCTGGCCGGACCGAACCTGGCCGCCCTCCTGGTCCTGAACCTGGGCGTCAGCCTGACCAGCGTGGCCCTCACCCCGGCCGAGGGCTCGATGATCCCGCGGGCCGTCCCGCGGGATCAGCTGCCGATGGCGATGGGCATCTTCAACCTGACCCTGCAGGGCTCGTTTGCCCTCGGCTTCGCATTCTTCGGGCCGCTCCTGGTCACGATCTCGGGGCCGCCGTCGGTCCTGGCGGTGGTGGCCGGGCTGTATGTCGCCGCCACAATCGCCTGCATCGGCCTGCCCACCGAGCCGTCGGCGAACCGCCGGCCGGAGGGCTCGCCGGCGCGCGGACCGGCCGAGCCGCTGGCCGAGCTGTCCGAAGGGATCCGGACCGTGCGCGGAGATCGGGAGATCAGCCGGCCGATCATCCAGCAGGCCGCGGGCGCGTCTGTGGCTGGCGTCCTGGGCGTGCTCGGTCCGGCCCTGGCCTCGAGCGTCGGGCTCCAGCCGGAGCACCTCGTGGTGATCGTCCTGCCGCTGGGGATCGGGGTGCTGCTCGGCGTACTGGGCCTGCGCCGCTTCAGCCGGGTGGCCCACCGGCGGGCGGCCGAGGCGGGCCTCCTCGCATTCGGCGGCCTGACCGCGGTCCTGGCGGTGATTGCCCTGGCCCGCACCACGCTCGAGGCCGCGGCGATCTCGCCCATCCCGCTGCTCATCGCGATCGCCCTGATGTCCGGCGCCGCGTATGCCGTGACCTCGGTCTCGGCCCAGACCGCCCTGCTCGAATCGATCCCACCCGAGTTCCGGGGCCGGGTCTTCGGGGTCCTCGCCTCGGTCGTCAGCGCAGCGAGCCTGTGCCCGACCCTGATCGCCGGTCCGCTCGCCGACCGGATCTCGGCGCCGGTGGTCCTGCTCGTCGTGGGAGCGGCAGTTGCCGGGGTCGCGACCTGGTCGGCTCGCTCGTTCGGCCCGCGGCCCGGGGGCCCGTCAGCAGGCGCATCGATGCCTGCTCCGAACGCAGACCGGCGGCGCTGATCGCCGCAGGCGGATCACATCGCGGGATTCGACCTGCCCCCGAGCTAGGAGCAGCCGGGGGATCGCCGTGGGCGATCAAGCTGTCAAGCAGCCTCGGGCGCGATGCCGCTACGAGCGGCGCCGGGCAATCTCGCTCAGATTGTGCTGGTGCAGGCTCGGCAGCGGGTCGCGTCGACCGCGTTGGCCTCCTTGCAGGCGGGGCACGTCTTGGACGGCCCGGCGACCTCTTCCTTGATGAGGGCCTTGCTGATCCAGTACACGACGAAGGCGATCACGATGAACGCGATCACCACGTTGATGAAGTTGCCCCAGCGGATATCGACCTCAGGCACCGGCTTGCCGGCCGCATCGGTTGTCGCATCCTTGAGCTTGATCACCAGGGCGCTGAAGTCGACGCCGCCAAGGAGGACGCCGACCGGCGGCATGATCAGGTCATTAACCAGGGAATTGACGACGTTGCCGAGAGCGATGCCGATGATCACGCCGACGGCCAGGGCCATCGCGTTCGTCTTGAGCAGGAACCCACGGAAGCCACTCATCGCCACGTCTCCTCCAGGCTGCGCCCCCGCGGCGCCTGCATCGCTCGATCAGCGTCGCCATGATAGCCACGGACACCTGTCCGGGTGACGGTCAGCGGGCCCCACAAGCGAGGAGAACGATGAGGGATCCTGCGCCATTCTTCGATCCGACGGCCGAACCCAGCGGGACCGGTTGCGTCGAATGCCTGGCGTCCGGCGGCTGGTGGTTCCACCTCCGCCGGTGCGCCCGCTGCGGCCATATCGGCTGCTGCGACTCGTCACCGTCCCAGCACGCCAGCCATCACGCGGCGGACGCCGGCCATCCGGTCATCCAGAGCTTCGAGCCCGGCGAGACCTGGTTCTGGGACTACGCCGGCGAGCAGTATGCCTTCGGCCCCGAGCTGGCCCCGCCGGTCGATCATCCCCTCGACCAGCCAGTCCCGGGGCCGGCTGGTCGGGTGCCCAGAAACTGGGAACGGCTCTTGCACTAGGCCAGAACCCACGGCACGATCCCCCACGACGGCGAGCTGATCGGCGACGACGGCGGGGCGATGCTGATCGTCCGGATCCGGCCCAAGTCGGACGCCGGCTGAGCTCCGTCTAGTTGATCTCGATTCGCTCGCGCGTCGTTGCCGGCTCGCCGGCTCGCTCCTCGGCCAGCTCGATCCGGCGGATCCAGAAGTCGACGATCGAGCGAATCCCCAGGAGCTGCTCCCGGCCGGCATTACGGAAGTGGCGGCCCGCTTCGGGCGGCGCGACGCGACCCATCAGGTCCCGCCCTCGCTCGCGCAGGCCGGTGGTGGTCTCGAGCCGTGCCAGGCGCCCCTCGAGCTCGGCCAGTCGCTCATCCGGCGAGCCGTTCCGGGGCGCCGGCAGGCCGGCCGACGGCGCCTTGGCGGTCCGCCGCCGGACCTGCGTCGCGGCCTGACCGCGCGAACCCCGTCGTTCATCAGTCATCGCCGACCTCCACCATTCGCTGCCTTGCTCCGGGTCGAGAATTCGATGTGCAGAATGCCGTCCTCCATCTTCGCACCAGTCGTCGGGACATCCACCAATGCCCGCGGCAGGACCAGGGTGCGCCGAAAGCCGCCGACCTGGATTACCAGCTCGTCGCCGTCGCGCGACAAGCCGACCTCGTCGCGGCTGGTGAACGGCAGGGCCACGTCCAGGACGTGGCCCCGGGCGTGAGTCCGGATCCGGTACGGCCGACCGCGATAGAAGAAGCCGGCCGGATCTTCGTCGCCAAACAGGGCCTGGCCGATCTCGCGCAGCCCGGCGATCCCGACGACCTCGCGATCGAAGAAGGGCACCGTCCGGACGGGAACCGGGGCGAAGTCGCCCTGGACGGTCGGCAGGTATGCCTGCTGGGTCTTGCGCAGGCCGGCGAAGTAGCCACCGACGGTTGACGGCAACACCCGGTTGCAGACGACCAGGTCGCTGGGATAGCCGAACAGGTGGAAGTAGGTGAACGACCGGCGCGCCTCGACGATCGCCAGGTTCTCGAGGGCCATCACCAGCCGGATCGAGGACTGCTCAGGATCCGCCAGGAGCCGGTGGACGAGGTCAAGCCGGGCGAGGAGGCGCTCGGCGGCGGCAAAGACCTCGTCGCGGGGCACCGGCACGCCGATCAACCGCTCGAGGACGGGCCGGCTCAGGCGACTGACCCGGCGGCCGATCGGGGCGATCCGGTCGACCCACCAGCGGCTGGCCTCGGGCAGGGACAGGAGCCGGAGCGTCTCGCCGGTCGGCGCCGCGTCGACCACGACCAGGTCGTACTTGCCCGACTCCACGTGATCGGCGATCCAGAGCAGGTTGCCGAGCTCGTCCATGCCCGGCAGGACGGTCATCTCCTCGGCCATCACGGCGTCCAGGCCGCGCCAGCTGAAGAGCTCGGCCATGTAGGTCTGGATCGTCCCCCAGTAGCGTCCGATGTTGTAATAGACGTCGGGCTCCTGGGCCCACAGGTTGGCCGCGATCTCGACCGGCTCGGGACCCAGCTTCGTGTCGAACGCGTCGCCCAGGCTATGGGCAATGTCGGTCGACAGGACGATGGTCCGGCTGCCGCGGTCGGCGCTGAGGACCGCCGTAGCCGCGGCGATGCTCGTCTTGCCGACGCCGCCCTTGCCGGTATAGAGAAGGATCCGGGTCATGAACGCCACCCCGTGCGCATTGGGCGCTGAGGGGCGATGTTACGTCCGCACCGCATTTCGCCCGCGCAGCGGGCCAGCTGGCAGGCCACGAACTCGCTAGCTGGCGATCGCCTCGACGAACTGGCTGTTGTACAGGTCGTAGTAGAAGCCGCGGGCCGCCAGCAGGGCGTCGTGGGTGCCCTGCTCGATGATGTGGCCGTGGTCCATCACCAGGATCGTGTCCGCGTCGCGGATCGTCGACAGCCGGTGGGCGATCACGAAGGTCGTGCGGCCCTTCATCAGGCGGGCCATCGCCCGCTGGATCAGGACCTCGGTGCGGGTGTCGACCGAGCTCGTCGCCTCGTCCAGGATGAGGATCGGCGGATCGGCCAGGAACGCCCGGGCGATCGTGAGGAGCTGCTTCTCGCCGGCCGATACGTTCGTCGCGTCGTCATCGATCACCGTCTCGTAGCCATTGGCCAGGGTCCGCACGAAGTGGTCGACGTGAGCGGCCTCGGCGGCGGCCTCGATCTCGGCCTCGGTCGCGTCTTCCTTGCCGTAACCGATGTTCTCGCTGATCGTGCCGTGGAAGAGCCAGGTGTCCTGGAGGACCATCCCGAACGTCGCCCGGAGGTTGTCGCGGGTCGTTGCCCGGATGTCGATCCCCTCCACCGTGATCCGGCCGCCGTCGATCTCGTAGAAGCGCATCAGCAGGTTGACCAGGGTGGTCTTGCCGGCGCCGGTCGGTCCGACGATGGCGATCGTCTGGCCCGCCTTGACCTCGAGGTTCAGGTCGTCGATCAACGGCTTCTCGGGCTCGTAGCGGAACGAGACGTCCTCGAATGTGACCGCCCCGACGGCGTTCTCGATCAGGTCGGGCGCGACCGGGTCGGGGATCTCCTCGGGCTCGTCGAGCAGCTCGAAGATCCGCTCGGCCGAGGCGGTGGCCGACTGGAGCACGTTGGCGATGCTCGCGGTCTGGACGATCGGGAAGGTGAACTGGCGGGAGTACTGGATGAAGGCGACGACATCGCCCAGCGACATCTGGCCGGACGCTACCCGCAGCCCGCCGATCACCGCGATCGCCACGTAGTTCAGGTTGGCGATGAAGTTCATCGACGGCTGAATGATGCCCGAGATGAACTGGGCTCGGTAGCTGGCGTCGTACAGCCGGTCGTTCTCCTCGTTGAACCGGGCGATTGCCTCGTCCTGGCGGCCGAAGACCTTGACGATCGCGTGCCCCGTGTGCATCTCCTCGACCTGCCCGTTGAGCGCTCCGGTCGAAGCCCACTGGCGGGCAAACTGCTTCTGCGAGCGGCTCGCAATGAGGACCGTCACGACGATCGACACGGGCACCGCGAGGAGCGAGACGAAGGCGAGGAGCGGGCTGATCAGGAGCATCATCAGGAGGACCCCGACGACGGTCAGCAGCGCCGTGATCAGCTGGGTCAGGCTCTGCTGGAGGGTCTGGCCGATGTTATCGATGTCGTTCGTGACGCGACTCAGGATGTCGCCGCGCGAGTGTCCGTCGAAATATTTGAGCGGCAGCCGGCCGAGCTTGGCATCGACATCGCGACGCAGCCGGTACACGGTTCGCTGGGTGACGCCGGCCATGATCCAGGCCTGCATCCAGCTGAAGACCGCGCTGAGCAGGTAGACCCCGGTCAGCACGACCAGGATCCCGCCGAGGGCGCCGAAGTCGATCCCCACGCCCGGGGTCAGGGTCAGGCTGGCGATCATGTCCGCGAGCTGGCCCTTGCCGGCAGCACGCAGTCCAGCGACGGCCTGGTCCTTGGTGACGCCGACCGGCAGATCCTTGCTGATCGCGCCCTGGAAGATCGCGTTCGTCGCGTTGCCCAGGATCTTCGGACCGATGACGGCGAACGTGACGCTGACGATCGCGAGCAGGAAGACGAGGACGATCAGGGGCGCCTCGGGTCGCAGCCGGGCGAGGAGCCGGCCGAACGATGCCCGGAAGTTCTTCGATTTCTCGGCGGGCATCCCGCCCATCATTCCGCCCGGTCCCATGCCCCGGCGCATCGGCGGGCCGCCGCCCGGTCGCCCGCTCATGCCACTGCCTCGGCTTCGGACAGCTGGGAGTAGACGATCTCGCGATAGGTCTCGTTGGTCTCGAGCAGCTCGCTGTGCGTGCCGCTGCCGACGATCCGGCCGGCGTCGAGGACGATGATTCGATCGGCCTTCATGATCGTGCCGACCCGCTGGGCGACGATGATCACGGTCGCACCGCCGAGATCCTTGGTCAGGGCTGCCCGAAGACGGGCATCGGTGCTGAAGTCGAGCGCCGAGAAGCTGTCGTCGAAGATGTAGATCTCGGCCCGCTTGACCAGGGCTCGGGCGATCGCCAGGCGCTGGCGCTGTCCGCCCGAGAGATTCGATCCGCCCTGGGTGATGGGCGCTTCGAGGCCGCCGTCCATCGCTTCGACGAAGTCGCGCCCCTGGGCGATCTCGAGGGCATGCCAGAGCTCCTCGTCAGTGGCCGACTCGTCGCCGTAGCGGAGGTTGCTGGCGACCGTGCCGCTGAACAGGAAGGCCTTCTGGGAGATCATCCCGAGCCGGTCCCAGACGTCCGCCTGGCGCATCTGGCGCACATCGACCCCATCGACGAGGACGCTGCCCTGGGTGGCGTCGTAGAAGCGCGGGATGAGGTTCACGAGGGTGGACTTCCCGCTGCCGGTGCTGCCCACGATCGCCGTGGTCTGGCCGGGCCGCGCCTCGAAGGTGATCCCGAACAGGACGGGATGCTCCGCCCCGGGGTAGCCGAACTCGACGTCGCGGAACTCGACCAGGCCGGGGTGATCCGACGGTGCGGGGGTCACCGGGTTTTCAGGATCGCGGACCGACAGCTCCTGCTGGAGGACCTCCTGGATCCGGCCGGCCGACACGGCCGCGCGGGGCACGAAGACGAACATGATCACGGCCATCAGCACGGCGAAGAGGATCTGCGTGAGGTACTGGAGGAACGCCGTGAGGTTGCCGATCGGCATCTCGCCGGTGTTCACCCGGGCCGCGCCAAACCACATCACCGCGACCAGGGACAGGTTCACGATCCCGGTCATCACCGGGATCATCAGGGCGAACAGGCGGTTGACCCGGATCGAGGTGCTGAACAGGTCCTTGTTGGCGACGTCGAAGCGGGCCTCTTCGTGGTCGGTCCGGACGAATGCCCGGATGACCCGGACGCCCGAGAGCGTCTCGCGCATCACCTGGTTGATCCGGTCGAGCTTGATCTGCATCGCCCGGAAGAGCGGGATGGCCCGCGACATCACGATGCCGATGACGAGACCCATGATCGGCAGGATCACGATCAGGAGGCCCGACAGGGGGACGTCCTGACGGATCGCCATGATGATTCCGCCGATGCCCAGGATCGGCGCCGAGATGAGCACCGTCAGGGCGAGGAAGACGACGGTCTGGACCTGCTGGACGTCGTTCGTGTTGCGGGTGATCAGGGACGCCGGGCCGAAGTGGTTGACCTCGACCTGGGCGAAGCTCTCGACCTTCCGGAAGATCGCCGTGCGCACGTCGCGGCCGAAGCCCATCGACGCCTTCGCACCCCAGTAGACGGCCAGGATCGA
>PNAZ01000042.1 GCA_003169655.1 Chloroflexota bacterium | reverse complement strand
CGACGACGAGTCGAACCGCCCGGTCTGATCCGGACTCCGTGAGCGGTCCCGCCTACACTCGGCGGGTGACTGAGCCGCGCTCGATGGACGACGAACGCTGGGAGCCGGGCATGCCGGTCCTGGATCGTCAGGCGGTGCCCGACGCGGGCCAGGCGGTCCTCCCGGCGGCTCTCCCGGCGTCCCGCGGCGGCGCTCGGCCCGTGCCCGGTCCGCTACCGCCGAGCCTGGCCGGCCTGCCGCCGCGGAGCGTGCCCGAGACCCGGCCGACACCGCTCCAGCAGCAATACGTCCTGCTGTCGGTGCCCGGCCTGATCGCCGGCTTCATCGCGATCTCGGCCCTTGAGCTGGGCACGCTGATTGGCAGCCCGTTGATCAAGCTGTGTGTCGTCGTCGGGGCCCCGCTCCTGGCGGTGGCCAATGCCGACGCGATCCTGCGGATCTGGCGGGCGGCGTGGGTCTGGATGCCAGTCGATCGGACCAAGGGGCTCTTCCGGCTGGCCTGGGTCGTGACCGCGGCGATCCTGTGGCTCGCGCTGATCGCGGTGGCCGTGCTGGTCCTGTTCGCATGACGGATGGCGCGGATGGTCAGTCCCGCGGTCCCGACGGACGCTCGACCGACATCGACTCGGGTGGCGGCGTGCCGCCCTGGATGGCGTCGGCCCTCAACAACTGCAGCCGCTGCGGCACCGCGCTCGTCTTCGGGGCGATCGACGGCGATCATCGGGATCGGCTCGTCTGCCCGGCCTGTGGCTGGATCGCCTATGTGAACCCGCGCCTCGTGGTGACCTCGCTGCCGATCACCGACACGGGCCAGGTTGTCCTGATCCGGCGGGGGATCGAGCCCGCGGTCGGCGCCTGGGCCCAGCCCGGCGGCTTCCTCGAGATCGACGAGACGGTCAACGAGGGCGCGATCCGCGAGACGCTCGAGGAGACCGGCCTGCTGATCGAGCCGGGCGAGGTGATCGGGCTCTACTCACGCCTCGAGGCGGCGGTGGTCGTGCTCGTCTTCGAGGCCCGGATCGTGGGCGGCGCGTTCCGCCCGAGCCCGGAGGCGACCGAGATCGTGGCCTTCGAGCCCGACGCGATTCCCTGGCCGGAGATCGCCTTCAAGACCAGTTACTGGGCCCTCAGCGACTGGCTTCGCCGCCGCCATCCCGACCTGCGTCCCGGCGACGTGATCGCCGAGCGCCGCCATTGGGAAGGCTGACGCCTGCGGCCGAGCGTCGGACCCCGTGAGCGCATATCAGGCTCCCATCCTCGCCCGAGTTGCGCCAGGCGCACGTAACTGCCGCTTCGCGTGCTCTGGGTGTCGATGGTGTGCCTGGGACGCACTAGACCGACCGAAAAGGGCCGAGATTCGTCGTCCTGTTGCGCCGCGAGCACGGAGCGACGAAAGCACCTCAAGATCGGTGAGTTGTGCTCGTCCGACGCAACCGGGCCAGGCAACCACGCCAGGCCGCTCGCGCCGTGCGCGCAGTACTTATCTGATGCAGGCCGGGCGTTGTCCGGAGCCGAACCCTGGCGCCTCCGGACTCAGCCCAGGTCGATGAAGATGTTCTTGGTTTCGGTATACATGTCGATCGCGCCCATGCCCAGCTCGCGGCCGATGCCCGACATCTTGTAGCCCCCAAAGGGTGCCTCGGTGTGGACCGAGCTGTTCGAGTTGACGCTCAGGACGCCGGCCTGGATCGCCCGGGCCGTGCGCAGCGCCTTGCCGATGTCCCGGCTCCAGATCGAGCCCGACAGGCCGTACGGCGTGGCATTGGCCAGCCGGATCGCCTCTTCCTCGGTGTCGAAGGGGATGATCGAGACGACCGGCCCGAAGATCTCCTCACGGGCGATCCGCATCTCGTTGGTCACCCCGTCGAAGACCGTCGGCATGAGGAACGCGCCGCCGGCCAGGGCCGGATCCGCCGGGACGTCGCCGCCGCAGACCAGCTTGGCGCCTTCGGCCTGGCCGATCGTCACGTAGTCGGCCACCCGGTCGCGCTGGCGGAAGCTGACCAGCGAGCCCATCTCGGTGGCCGCGTCCTCGGGATCGCCCACCTTCACGTTGCGGGTCGCCGCGACGAAGGCCTCGACCACCTGGTCGTGGGCCGAGCGTTCGACGAAGATCCGGCTCCGGGCGCAGCAATCCTGGCCGCTGTTGTCGAAGACGGCGTATGGCGATTCACGGGCGAACTTGTCGAGGTCCGCGTCGGCGAAGACGATGTTCGGGCTCTTGCCGCCGAGCTCGAGGCTGATCTTCTTCACGTTGCCGGCGGCCAGCCGCATGATCTCCTGGCCGGTCGTGGTCTCGCCGGTGAAGGCGACCTTGCCGATCTCGGGATGGGCCGCGATGCTCGCCCCGGCGGTTCCACCCGGGCCGGTGACCACGTTCAGGACGCCGGGCGGGAAGCCCGCCTCGAGGGCGAGCTCGCCCAGGCGCAGGGCGGTCAGCGGGGTGTAGCTGGCGGGCTTGAGGATGCAGGTGTTGCCGGCGGCCAGGGCCGGGCCCAGCTTCCAGGCGGCCATCAGCAGCGGGAAGTTCCAGGGCACGATCAAGCCGACCACGCCGATCGGCTCGCGCAGGGTGATGTCCAGCCCGGGCTTGCTGACCGGGATCGTCTGGCCGAAGACCTTGTT